>JBDKFA010000074.1:0-3514 GCA_039798945.1 Pseudomonadota bacterium | reverse complement strand
TTGACCTTGGCGCGGATGTCGTCGAGGTCGGGCAGCCAGCCCGAGCCCTCGTCGCAGCGGTAGTGCACCGGCGTTCCGCCGGAAAGCGACACCACGGCGGTGTAGAGCGGGTAGTCAGGCGAGGGGATCAGCACCTCGTCGCCGGCATCGAGCAGCGCGTTCATGCTCCTTGCGATCAGCTCGGAGGCGCCGTTGCCAAGGTAGACGTCGTCGACCGTCACGCCGGCGATGTGCTTTTCCTGCGTGTAGTGCATGACCGCCTTGCGCGGCGCGAACAGGCCCTTGCTGTCCGTGTAGCCGGCCGCATCGGGCAGGCTGCGGATCATGTCCTGCACGATCTCGTCGGGCGGCTGCAGGCCGAACGCGGCGATGTTGCCGATGTTCAGCTTGATGATGCGCTGCCCCTCCTCCTCCATCTGCCGTGCCTTGTCGAGCACCGGCCCGCGGATGTCGTAGCCGACATGGGCGAGCTTGGATGACTTGGCGATGGGTCGGAGCAGCGGAGTGGGCATGGCGGGGCGGCTGGCGGGGCAACGCGACACAACGCAGGACAATGCTGCACTGCGAAACCCTCCATTGGACCACATGAGACGGCCATGAAATTCCAGCCCGACCGTGCCGAAGACGTCAACCTGATCACCCGCCACGACCCGGATCGCGTCTGGGTGGGCGCCTCGGGGTATGCCCACAGCGTGCTCGTGCCCTGGCAGGGCGTGGTGCAGGCCTGGCCCGCGCGCACCCCGGGCGAATTGCAGCCCGCGCACTTCGAACAGCTGCTGGCGCTGCGGCCCGAGCTCGTCGTGTTCGGCAGCGGCACACGCCTGCGGTTCTTGCCGCCGGCGCTCTACCGCGCACTGATCGAGGCCCGCGTGGGCATGGAGACGATGGACACCGCCGCCGCGTGCCGCACCTACAACGTGCTGGCCGGGGAAGGCCGTGCCGTGGTGGCCGCACTGCTGCTCGAAGCGGGCGACTTATAATCGTCGGGTTTTGCTGCTGCGCAACCCCTGGCGTGGCGCCCCCGCTTCGGACCTCCCCGCCCATGACCCCCGCCGTCAACAAATCGCTCCCGGAATTCGAGGCGCTCGCCACCAGCGGCGTGAAGTTCACGCCCCAGGCCTTCCTCGGCAAGGCCGTCGTGCTGTACTTCTACCCGAAGGACGCCACGCCGGGCTGCACGACCGAGGCCATGCAGTTCCGCGACCACCACGCGGCCTTCGAGCAGGCCGGCGCGGTCGTGTTCGGGGTGTCGCGTGACAACCTCGCCTCGCACGAACGCTTCAAGGCCAACCTCGAGCTGCCCTTCGAACTCATCGCCGACACCGAAGAGAAGCTCTGCCACATGTTCGGCGTGGTCAAGAACAAGATCATGTACGGCAAGAAGGTCAAGGGCATCGAGCGCAGCACCTTCCTGGTCGACGCACAGGGCGTCCTGCGCACGGAATGGCGCGGCATCAAGGTGGCGGGCCACGTGGAGGACGTGCTGGAGGCCGTCAAGGGCCTGAAGACGAAGGCCTGACCCGGGCCGTTCGAACCATGCCGCTGCCCCCGCCGCCGACCCGGCGTGCCGCCTTGCTCGGCGTCACGCGCAAAGCCACCGGGCAGCCGGCCGAGGAAGCGGCCTCTGATGCCGCCCCTGCCCCGTCGTTAACCGGCCGCCAGGCAGCGCGTCCCGGCGTCGTGCGGCAGGCGGCGACCCTGCCGACGCACCCGGCTGCGGTGCCTGCCCCCCCACAGTTGCCCGCCGAAGCGGTCGCCACGGTCCCGGTGACCGCTGCCTCCCGCCCCTCGCCGGCGCAGCCGCCCGGCAAGCCCGCCCGGCTTCCCAAGGCTGCACGGGCACCCAGGGCCGGCGGCCCGGCCAAGCTCTTCGTGCTCGACACCAACGTGCTGATGCACGACCCGACGAGCCTGTTCCGCTTCGCCGAGCACGACGTGTTCCTGCCGATGATCACGCTCGAGGAACTGGACAACCACAAGAAGGGCATGAGCGAAGTGGCGCGCAACGCGCGCCAGGTCAGCCGCGACCTCGACGTGCTGGCGGGCAGCGGAATGCTCGATGCCAAGTCCGGCATCCCGCTGGCCAAGTCCGGCCACCGCGAGGCCACCGGGCGGCTCTTCTTCCAGACGACCCACTTCGACATTCGGCTTCCACAGGGCCTGCCCCAGGGCAAGGCCGACAACCATCTCCTGGGCGTCGTGCAGGCGCTGCGCGACGAGCATCCCGGGCGCGAGGTGGTTCTGGTGTCCAAGGACATCAACATGCGCGTGAAGGCGCGCGCCCTCGGCCTGCCCGCGGAAGACTACTTCAACGACAAGACCCTCGAGGACGGCGACCTGCTCTACACCGGCGTGCTCGCGCTGCCGGCGGACTTCTGGGAGCACCACGGCAAGGCCGTGGAAAGCTGGACCCAGGGCGGCCTCACCTACTACCGCATCCGCGGCCCGCTGGTGCCGAGCCTGCATGTCAACCAGTTCGTCTACCTCGAGCCGTCCGGCGCGCCGGCCCTGCACGCGCGCGTGGCCGAGATCACCGGCCACAGCGCGGTGCTGCGCACGCTGCGCGACTACTCCAGCCCGCGTCACGCGGTGTGGGGCGTGAACGCCCGCAACCGCGAGCAGAACTTCGCGCTGAACCTGCTGATGGACCCGGAGTGCGACTTCATCACGCTCACCGGCACCGCCGGCACGGGAAAGACGCTGATGACGCTGGCCGCAGCCCTGACCCAGGTGCTGGATGACCGCCGTTACTCCGAGATCATCGTCACCCGCGTGACGGTGCCCGTGGGCGAGGACATCGGTTTCCTGCCGGGCACCGAGGAAGAGAAGATGGGCCCCTGGATGGGCGCGCTCGACGACAACCTGGAGGTGCTGGCGCGCACCGACACCGGTGCCGGCGAGTGGGGCCGCGCGGCCACGAACGACCTCGTGCGCAGCAAGGTGCGCGTGAAGAGCCTGAACTTCATGCGCGGGCGCACGTTCCTCAACAAGTTCGTCATCATCGACGAGGCGCAGAACCTCACGCCCAAGCAGATGAAGACACTGATCACGCGCGCCGGCCCGGGCACCAAGATCGTCTGCCTGGGCAATCTCGCCCAGATCGACACCCCCTATCTGACCGAGGGCTCCTCGGGGCTCACCTATGCGGTCGACCGCTTCAAGGGCTGGCCGCACGGCGGCCACGTGACCCTCGCGCGCGGCGAACGTTCGCGGCTGGCCGACTTCGCCTCCGAGGCTCTGTAGCCTCGCGCCGCGGCGCCTGAGACGGCGCTCAGACCCTCTGAGCCGACTCGGTCGGGGCGAACAACAGCTCGGGCACCTTGTCCGCGGTCAACGGGCGTGCCAGCAGGTAGCCCTGGCCGCTGTGGATCTGCATCTCGCGCAATCTCGCCAGCTGCTCCGGCGTCTCGATGCCCTCTGCCACGACCTTCTTGCCCAGGGCCTGGCCCAGACGGTTCACCGCGCGCACGATCTCCACGTTGTGCAGGCCGCGGTCCATGCCGCTGATGAAGGA
>JBDKFA010000073.1:0-42002 GCA_039798945.1 Pseudomonadota bacterium | reverse complement strand
CGTCCTCGCCCTCGCCATCTGTCAGGTCCCCACGACGTGTCCACCCTCGAACTGCAAGCCATCGCCAAGTCCTTCGATGCCGTCACGGTCCTGCACCACATCGACCTGGCGGTGGAGCCGGGCGAGTTCGTCGTCTTCGTCGGCCCTTCGGGCTGCGGCAAGTCGACGCTGCTGCGGCTGATCGCCGGACTGGACCAGCCCAGCGCCGGCGAGATCCGCATCGACGGCCGGCGCGTCAACGAGATCGGCGCGGCCGACCGTGGCTGCGCGATGGTGTTCCAGTCCTATGCGCTCTATCCGCACATGACGGTCCACGCCAACATGGCCTTCGGACTCGAGAACGTGCGCACGCCCCGGCCCGAGATCGAGCGCAAGGTCCGGGCCGCCGCCGAGCTGCTGCAGCTCGATGCCCTGCTGCAGCGCAAGCCCACGCAGTTGTCGGGCGGCCAGCGCCAGCGCGTGGCCATCGGTCGGGCCATCGTGCGCAACCCCACCGTGTTCCTGTTCGACGAGCCGCTGTCCAACCTGGACGCCGCCCTGCGCATGAGCATGCGTATCGAGCTGACGAAGCTGCACCGCGAACTCGGCACCACCATGGTGTACGTCACGCACGACCAGGTCGAGGCGATGACGATGGGCGACCGCATCGCGGTGCTGAACGCCGGCCGCATCGAGCAAGTGGGCCGCCCGCTCGACCTCTACCGCGAGCCCGACAATTTGTTCGTCGCCCGCTTCTTGGGCACGCCAAGCATCAATGTCGTGCCCTGCCCCGGCCGCGACGCCTCTGCCGCCCACCGAGCGCTGTGGGCCCATGCCACCCCAGGCCGCACGCAGGCCTCGGCCTTCCACTGCGTGGGCATCCGGCCCGAGCATCTGCAGGTCCAGCCTGATGGTGGCAGCGAAGGGGTGGCGGCTACGCTCGTCCTGGCCGAGCACCTCGGCGACGCCTCGATCCTGCACCTGCAGGTCGAGGGTCTGGCCGATCTGTTGCAGGCCCGCATCCCGCTCAGGGGTGAAGGCCTGTCGGCGGGCCAGAGGGTTCTCCTCATCCCTGAGGCCGGACGCGTACTCGCCTTCGACGCTGCCGGTTCCCGAGTTCCCGAATGAAGCCTATCGTGCCCATCACCCGCCGCCTCGCCCTGCTGATGGCCCTCGTCATGAACAGCCTGCCTGCCCCTGCCGCGGCCCACACCCTGGACGTGCCCGAGAACTACCGGCTCGTCTGGTCCGACGAGTTCGAGGGTAACGGCCTGCCGGACCCCGCCAAGTGGGTGCACGACACCCACCGCAATGCGCAGGGCTGGTACAACAACGAGCTGCAGTACTACGCCGGCCCGCGGCGCGAGAACGCCGAAGTCACGGGTGGGGTGCTGGTCATCCGCGCGCGCAGGGAGTCGCTGCGCGAAGCGGCCGACTGGGGCGGCCAGCGCTACACCTCGGCCCGCCTCATCACACGTGGCCAGGCGCAGTGGACCTACGGCTTCTTCGAGATCCGGGCACGGATGCCCTGTGGAAAGGGAACCTGGCCGGCCATCTGGACGTTGGGCAGCGGCGGGAAGTGGCCCGACGACGGAGAGCTCGACATCCTGGAACACATGGGCCACACGCCTGCCCGCGTGTCCAGTGCCGTGCACGTGGCGGCCGGGCATGCGGGGCAGGCTTTCAGCGCCTCCACGCCGTTGGCCACGGCCTGCAGCGCATTCCACCGCTACCAGATGCACTGGACGCCCGAAGGCGTGACCTTCGGCGTGGACGGACAGGCCTACGTACGCTACGCCCGCACCGACCTCGGGCCGCGCCAGTGGCCCTTCGACAAGCCCCAGTACCTGCTGCTGAACCTGGCCATCGGCGGCGACCTCGGCGGCGCGGTGGACGATTCGATCTTTCCGGCGGAGTTTCAGGTCGACTACGTCAGGGTGTACCAGCGTCGGTGAGCGCCGGCGCGGGCTCCCCTTGCCGAGACATCTCCGCAAACGGGCGCAGGCGCGCCAGGCGTGAGCAGCGCGCACAGGTGGTCACGGACGCGCCGACCGCCCTCGCCCGATCATCGCAAACCGCAACCGCGCGGACACCCTGTCGATCACCGCCACCGCCACCAGGATCAGCAGCACAACGAAGCCCGTCGCGCCCCAGTCGAGGGTGCGGATCAGCTCAGCCAGGTGCAGCCCAATGCCGCCGGCGCCCACGATGCCGATGATGGTGGCCGAACGCGTATTCGACTCGAAGAAGTACAGCACCTGGCTGGCGATCACCGGCATCACCTGCGGCAGCAGCCCCCAGCGCACGGCCTGCGCGCGACTGCTGCCGGTAGCCTGCACGCCTTCCACGGGGCCGCGCTCACCGGCCTCCAGGGCCTCCGAGAAGAGCTTGCCGAAGATCCCGAAGTCGCTGCAGGCGATGGCCAGCACGCCAGCAAAAGGCCCGAGCCCGACGGCGCTGACCCACAGCAGCGCCCAAATCAAGACGTCCACGGCCCGAACCGCGTCGAAGCCGCGGCGCACCGTAAAGTGAACGAAGGGGTTGGGCACGACGTTACGCGCCGCGAGCAGCGCGACCGGAAACGCCAGCAGCGCCGCCAGCAGCGTCCCGAGGAATGCGATCGCCAGCGACTCGGCCAGCCCCCGCAGGTACAGCGCTGCGCTGGTCGCACTGCCGGGAAGCGGCGGCCACATCAGCACGACCAGATCGCCCAGCTTGCCCAGCCCGGCGAGCACGCGCAGCCAGCCGATGTCCAGCGCGTTCACGGCAAGCGCCAGCGGCACCGCCAATGCGGCCAGCACCAGCGCCCGGCGCAGCCGGCGACCGCGCTGCGGGCGCAGCAGGCTCGCATGACGCGCCGCCAGCGCCTGGGCATCCACCGCGATGCGGGCTGGGCTGCGGCTCACCGGATCGCCTCGACTTCGTGCAGGCGGTGGCGCAGCCGCTCGGTGAGCACGTCGATCACCACCACCGTGAGCATGATGAGCACGAGGATCGCGCTGATGTCGGCGTAGTAGAACTTGCGCACGGCCTCCAGCAGTTCCTGCCCGATGCCGCCGGCCCCGACGAAACCCATCACCGCGGCACCGCGCACATTCACCTCGAATCGCAGCAGGGCGTAACTGGCGAAATTCGGCAGCACCTGGGGCAGCACCGCATGCCGGATCACCTCGGGCAACGTGCCCCCGCATGCGCCCAGCCCCTCCACCGGACGCATGTCGATGTTCTCCACCACCTCGGCGAAGAGCTTGCCCAGGGCACCTGCCGTGTGGATCGCCAGCGCCAGCACACCCGGCAACGGGCCGAGGCCGAAGGCGATCACGAAGACGAGCGCGAACACCACATCGGGCACGGTGCGGAAGATCTCCATCACACGTCGCGCCGCGAAGACGACACCTCGCGAGGCGACGAGGTTGGCCGATCCGAGGAAACACAGCAGGAAGGCACAGGTGACACCCGCGATGGTGCCCAGGTAGGCCACGAGCAGCGTCTCGCCAAGAAGCAGCAGCCAACGATCGAGCCCCCAGAACCACTCGGCAAGATCTGCCCAAAGTTGGCCCCACGACAAGGCAGGCAGCGTTCGGCCGACAAAGTCCGGCAGCCGCCACGCATTGCGGACGAGGTTGCCCAGGTCGACCTCGGCCACCCACGCGCTCACCAGCGTGAGCACACCGAGCACGACGATCAGCGCCGCCCTCGCGCGACGCCGCTCGGACACGGACCGCACATAGGCACCCTCGCGGGCCCGCAGCACCTGCGGGGGTACTCCGAAGCGTTCGGTGTTCATGCGGCGCCTGCTGCCTGCGCACCCGCAGCAGCCGACAGACGGCTCAGCCTCACTTACGCTGGCGCCGCAGGTTGTCGGTGAACTTCAGCAGCTCCACCATCGGCGCGTAGGTCTCATGGGTCACACGCTCCCAAGGGCGGGCACCGAACGCCGCCTTGGCGAAGGCCTCCGGGGCCTCGCGCGGCATGTCCAGGAAGGCCTGCGTGATGGCCGCCTTCATGTCGGCCGGCAGGTCGCTCAGGTAGGTATGGGGCGAGGCGGGCATCAGCTCGGACTTGAAGATCATCCGGAAGTCGTCCGCCTTCGCGAGCTTGTTGCGCTCCATGCGCCCGAGGTTGGACTCAGCCTCGTTGTTCCACCAGTTCGCCACGACGTCCACCGTTCCCTGCTGCAGCGCGAGGATGGCGTTCTCGTGCGTGCCCGTGTAGACCACGCGGCCAAAGAACTTCTCGGGGTCGATCTGCATCTGGTGCAGCGCGAAGCGCGGCACGGTATTGCCCGAAGTGGAATTCGGGTCCACCAGGCCCAGGTTCTTCCCCTTGAGGTCGGCGATGGCCTTGTAGGGCGAGTCCTTGCGCACGTAGAACACGCTGTAGTAGCCCTTGGTGCCGTCCTTGTAGACGTCGATCAGGAAGGGTTCAATGCGCACCCCGGTCAGCACCGCCCGGGCGTAGGAGGACGCTCCATGCATCGCGACGTGGATGTGGCCCGAGCGCTGACCCTCGATCACGGCCGCGTAGTCGTTCACGATCCGCAACTGCACCTTCACGCCGAGCTTCTTCGAGAGGTAGTCGACCATCGGCGTCAGGGCCTCGGTCTTGGTGGTGGCGTTCTCGTTGGTGCCTTGGGCATAGACGAGGGTCGGGTACTTCGCGCGCCAGTCCTGGGCGTGCACCGCCCCGCTGCCGGCCGCCAGCGCGCAGGCCAGCATCAGGCCGGCACGGATGAGTCTCGAGCGTTTCATGGCATCTCCTCGTCGGGGTGGGAAGAAGGGTCATGGCCGGCATCCAGCCCGTACAGGCGCGACACGGCATCGGATGACAACTCGGCGGGTACGCCGTCGAAGACGACCCGCCCATCCGCCAGGCCGATCAGCCGGTCGCAGTAGCTGCGTGCCAGGTCCACCGCGTGCAGGTTGCACAGCACCGTGATGCCGAACTCGCGGTTCAGCCGCGCCAGCGCATCCATCACGATGCGGGTGTTGCGGGGGTCCAGCGAGGCCACCGGCTCGTCGGCCAGCACGATCTCGGGCTCCTGCACGAGCGCACGTGCCAGCGCCACGCGCTGCTGCTGCCCGCCGGACAGGGAGTCGGCCCGCTGCGCCGCGAACCCGGCCATGTCGAAGAGCTCGAGGGCAGCCAGCGCGGCGAGCTTGTCTTCGTCGGTCCACCACCCGAGCAGGGAGCGCGCGGCCGGCAGCACGTTCAGGCGGCCGAGGACGACGTTGGTGAGCACGTCCAGGCGCCCCACGAGGTTGAACTGCTGGAACACCATGGCCGAGCGCGCACGCCACCGGCGCAACGCCGCCCCGTGCAGGGCCGTCACGTCCTGGCCGGCCCAGAGGATGCGGCCCGCACTCGGATCGACGAGGCGATTGATCATCCGCAGAAGCGTCGACTTGCCTGCCCCGGAGCGGCCGATCACGCCCACGAAGCTGCCTGGGTCGATGGCAACCGTCACGCCATCGACCGCCACGTGGTGGCCGAAGCGCCGGGTCAGTCCCTCCAGCACCAGACCCTCATGGGAGCCAGGTGTCCCAGCGGCAGGCTGGCCCGGCTCGCGCCGCGCGTTCAGCAAGGTGGAGGGGCCGCTCATGCGACGATCGCCTCGTGCACCCGTGCCAGCACACGGCGCCGGTCGCCCACGCGCCGCGCGCCGGGCGCCTGGCTCATGTAGATGCCCACCACGTCGTGCGCAGGATCGATCCAGAAGAACGTGCCTGCCGTGCCCGACCACAGACAGCTTCCCGGGGAACCCGGCAGGTTCGCCACGGCTCCGGCGGGCCCGTCCAGCCGGACGGCCAGTCCATAGCCGAAGCCGTAGCCGGGCGACTGCAAGGCGCTCTCGCCCGGGCCGGGCTGGTGCGGGATACCGCGCCGGCCGAGCTGGTCCGTCATCATCGCCAGCACGGTCTCGGTGCGCAGCAGCGGTGCCCCCCGCCCGGCACGCCGGTCCAGCAGCCACTGCGCAAAACGCGCGTAGTCGGCTGCCGTGCAAATCGCCCCGGCGCCGCCGGAGTCCAACGCTGGCGCGAGCGTGGCCTCGAACCAGCGGTCGGTGTCGAACTGGGTCTCGCCACTGGCAGGGTCGGCTGCGAAGGGCTGCGCCACCTGCGCAGCCTCGCCAGCGGTCACCGAGAAGCCCGTGCACGTCATGCCCAGCGGCGCGAAGAGCCGACGCTGCAGGAATGCGCCCAGGCGCTCGCCCGCCACCGCCTCCACCAACACGCCGAGCAGGTCGGTGGAGCTGCCGTACAGCCAGGCTCGGCCAGGCGGTTGCACGAGGGGCACGTCCGCCAGGCCCCGCACGAGTGCATCGGCCCGCAAAGCCCGCGGGTTCACGCCGATACCGTGGCGCGCATAGGCGTCGCGCACGTCGGGATCGGTGCTGCGCGGGCCATAGGTCAGGCCCGAGGTGTGCATCAGCAGGTCGAGCACCGTGATGCCGGGCCGGGCAAACGCCGCCAGATGCGCTCGCACCTCGTCTTCCAGCGCCACGGCCCCTTGCTCCACGAGCATCAGCGCCGCCACCGTGGTCAGCGGCTTGGTCATCGAGAAGATGCGAAACAGCGAGTCCTCGCGCATGGGCTGTCGGGCGGCTGCATCGCACCATCCAGCTGCCCAGCTCAAGGCCACCCGGCCTCGGCGTTGCACGCGCAACACCGCACCCGGGATGAGGCCGCTGCGAACATCGTCGTGCAGCGCCTCGCACAGACTCGCCAAGGGCCGGGGGTCAAAGCCCGCATCGCGCAGGCCCTCGTCGTGCCAGGGTCCTGCGGAGGGTGTCGCTTCGCGCGCAGCCGATGCGGTGTCGAGCATGGCGGGATGGTTCCACGCCGCGAACGCGGGCGCCAATTCGATTTGCGCACGGCCTGTATAGGGCAGGCGTATGGGTCATGTTGCGGGCCATCTGCCCACGATCCGAAGTGGCCTGTACAAGTCCCGATGCGCCCGTGCGCGATCGCTCCTACAGTCCTGGCCATGACGCCCACCCAGCTGCGCGCCTTTCACGCTGTGGCCAGCACCGGCAGCTTCACTGCCGCAGCCAGGCTGCTGCACACGAGCCAGCCCCCCATCACCACGCATGTGCGCGACCTGGAGGCCTACTACGGCGTGGAACTCTTCCACCGCCACGGCCGGGGCGCAGAACTCACCGCTGTGGGGCGCCAGTTGCTGGCCATCACGCAGCGCGTGGTCGCCAACCAGGAGGAGGCCATCGAGCTGCTGCGCGATGCCGGCAAGCTCGAGCGCGGCACCCTGCGCATCGGTGCCGTGTCGCCGACGGGCGTCGCTGCGGCAGTGGGCCGGTTCAGGGTGCTGCACCCGAAAGTCGACGTCAGCGTCACCCACGGCAATTCGAGCGAACTGCTCGATGGGCTGCGCCGCTACAGGCTGGATGTCGCCTTCGTGGGCCAGATCGGCGGCATGGAAGAGTTTCACGTGAGCTGCCATACCCGGCACGAGATCGTGCTCCTCGTGAACGGCGCACACCGCTGGGCCAGGCGGGAGCATATCGCCATGGTGGAACTCGCCGACGAACCGCTGATCTTCCGAGAGGAGGGCTCGAACACACGTCGAGCACTCGAGGCGGCAGCCGCACGCGCAGGCGTCACGCTCGTCTGTGCCCTCACCTATGGCAGCCGGGAAGGGTTGGTGGCCTGTGTCGAGGCGGGCCTCGGCATCGGCCCGATCCTCGCCGATCAGGTTCCCGACCACCCTCGGCTGCACGCCGTACGCATGCAGGATCTGCACGAACGCGTGGACGGCCACCTCGCGTGCCTGGCGGAGCGGCGCGAGGCGCGCATGGTGCGTGCCTTCGTCGAGGTGGCACGGTCGGTCACCGCCTCCGAGACCGATGCCCCGGCTGCACACCCACCGACGCTCGCAGCTCCCCTATCGACTGCCCTTTCCGCCTGAACCTGCTCAACCAAACCCATGTACACCCACCCCTTCGACACCCCCGGCCGCTTCTACAAGGGCAATCTGCACACCCACTCCACCGAGTCCGACGGCGCGCTTGGCGCCGCGGAGGTGTGCCGGCGGTACCGCGAGCGCGGCTACGACTTCCTGTGCCTGTCGGACCACTTCCTGCCGGCCTACGACTTCCCGGTCACCGACACGCGGCCGTTTCGCACCGCGGGCTTCACGACGATCCTCGGCGCCGAGGTACACGTGCCCTCCACTGCGCTCGGCGAGAAATGGCACCTGCTGGCCAACGGCCTGCCGCTGGACTTCGAGCCCACGCGGCCCGGTGAATCGGCACCCGAACTTGCCGCACGCTGCGCCGCCGCGGGCGCGTTCGTGAGCATCGTGCACCCCGAGTGGTACGCGCTCGGCGTGGACGACGCGCGCACGATCGACGCGGCGCACGCGGTAGAGGTCTACAACCACACGTCCTCGGTGATGGCCGACCGCGGGCAGGGCTGGAGCCTGCTCGACCAGCTGCTTTCGCAAGGCCGCCGCCTGCACGCGCTGGCCTGCGACGACGCCCACTTCAAGGTCGACGATGCCTTCGGCGCCTGGGTGATGGTGCACGCCGAGGCGCGCGAGCCGGAGGCGATCACCGCCGCGCTCAAGGCCGGGCGCTACTACTCCTCCACGGGGCCGGAGATCCATGCCATCCGCTTCGAGGGCGACGAGGTCGAGGTGGAGTGCTCGCCGGCCGTGGGCGTGTACCTGCTTGGCAAGGGCTCGCGCGCCACCCAGGTGCTGGGGCATGACCTCACGCGTGTGAGGTTGCGCTCAGCCGAGCTTGGAAAGTCGAGCTACCGGCGCGTGGCCGTGGTGGATGCGAGCGGGCGCAAGGCCTGGAGCAATCCGTTCTGGCCCGAAGGACACTGAGCCAGATGCACGGCACGCCGGGCGTGCAGACCACGCCCGGTGCGCCACGTGCGCCTACCACGGCAACGAATACGTCTTCGTATTCGTGAAGCTCTTGCAGGCCTCCTGCACGCCTTCCTTGTAGCCCAGGCCCGAGTCCTTGATACCGCCGAACGGCGTCACCTCGAGGCGGTAGCCGGGCACCTCCCACACGTTCACCGAGCCCACGTTGAGCTCCTTGACGAAGCGCATGATGTCGTCCAGCCGGTTCGTGCACACGCCCGAGGACAGGCCGAAGGCGGTGGAGTTCACCTGGCGGATCGCGTCGTCGACGTCCTTGAAGGTCATCACCGGCGAGACGGGGCCGAAGGTCTCCTCGCGCACCACCTCCATCTCGCCGCGCACGTGGTCGATCAGCGTGGGCGAGTAGGAGGCGCCATCGCGCACGTTGCCGTGCAGCAGCCGCGCGCCCTGGGCCACGGCGTCGTTCACGCGGCGCTCGAAGAGCCGGGCCGCCTGCTCATCGATCACGGTGCCCATGTCCACCTTCGGGTCGAGCGGGTCGCCGTAGGTCCAGGCGCGGGTGCGCGCAAGCAGCGCCTCGGTGAAGTCGCCGGCAATCTTCTCGTGCACGAACATGCGCTTGACAGCCGTGCAGCGCTGGCCGGAGTTCTTGTACGAGCCTCCTGCGGCGAGCTCAGCGGCTTTCTCCACGTCGGCGTCGTCGAGCACGATGATGGGGTCGTTGCCGCCCAGCTCGAGGATTTGCCGCTTGTACACCGCCTTGGCGGCGATGTACTTGCCGATGGGTACGCCGCCCGTGAAGGTCACGATCTCGGCATGCTCGTTGGTGAGCATCTCGTCGGCGATCTCCTTCGGGTCGCCCGTGAGCACCGTGAGCATCGGCCCGGGCAGGCCGGCCTCGTAGAGCACGTCGGCCAGCAGCAGCGCGGAAAGCGGAGTCTTCTCGGTGGGCTTGAGCACCATCCGGTTGTTCGTGGCCACCGAGGGCGCCACCTTGTGGATCACCTGGTTGAGCGGGTGGTTGAAGGGCGTGATGGCCGAGATCACGCCCATGATCGGCTCGCGCATCGTGTAGACGCGCCGTTGCTTGCCGTGGTGCGTGAGGTCGCACGAGAAGCACTGGCCGTCGTCCTGCAACGCGTGCTGGGCGGCGAACAGCAACACGTCGGAGGCGCGGCCCACCTCGTAGGTGGTGTCCTTGATGCACAGGCCCGACTCGAGCGTGATGGTGCGGGCGATCTCGGCCTTGCGCGAGGCGATGATGTCGCCGGCCTTCATCAGGATCTTGTAGCGCTCGTGGCGCGTCAGCGTGGGCTTGTACTCACGCGCGATCCGGAACGCGCGGCGCACGTCTTCGACGGTGGCCTTGGGCACGGTCGCCACGACCTCGCCCGTCCAGGGGTAGCGGACCTCGATCACGCGGTCGCTGTGGACGAGGTCGCCTGCGATGCGCATCGGCTCGCGGCGCGGGGTGTCGATCACGGGGGTTCGGGTAGACATGGTTTTCCTAGTTCAGATCAGGCGAGCGCCCGTGCAATGCGTGAGCGAACCCACGCCGAGAAGAGTTCGGCCACGATCACGATGGCCACGATCGTCAGGATGATCGCGCTCACCTCACGCGACTCCACCCGCTGCACGCTCTCGCGCAGGTAGTGGCCCATGCCGCCGGCCCCGAAGAAGCCGACGACGGTGGAAGCGCGGAAGACCACGTCCCAGGTGTAGATCGCGATGCCGGCCCAGGCCACGCGCACCTGTGGCAGCACGGCGTACACGAACACCTTCAGGTGCCCCGCTCCGGTGGCGCGGATGGCCTCCACCGGCCCCTTGCGGATCGCCTCGATCGCCTCGGCCATCAGCTTGCCGCCGAAGCCGATGCAAAAGAGCGTCATCGCCAACGTTCCCGGCAGCATGCCGAAGCCCACGATCGCCACGAGCACGATCGTCCAGATCATCTCGTGCACCGAGCGGCAGGCCATCACCACGAGGCGGCACACCGGGTACAGCAGCTGGCGGCTGGGCGTCATGTTGAACGAGGCGAACCAGGCCAGCGGCACCGCCAGCAGCAGGCCCACGACGGTGGCCACATAGGACATCTGGAAGGTGTCGACCACCGAGGCCAGGAAGTCGGGCTGGTTGATGCGGTTCAGGTCCGGCGGCCAGTAGCGATTGGCGAGCACCGTCCCCAGGCGCTCGAAGATGCCGGGCAGGCGCTCGACGTCGATGCGCAGCACGTCGAGGGCCCACCATATGAAGGCGAGCGAGGCGAGCAGCCAGCCGTACTTGTACAGGCTTTGCGGAAACCGAAAGCGCTGCCACTCGGGCAGGGAGCGCCCCTCCACGGGGCGCGCACCGCGGGCGCCGACGGCGGAGGAGGAGGAGGTAGGCGAAGTCATGGCATGGCCCTCCTCAGATCACCCGCTTGCGCGCCCAGGCCGAGAACCACTCGCCGAAGACGATCAAGAGCAGGATGACGAGGATGACGGTGGCAATGCCGCCGTAGTTGTAGCTGGCCATCTGCCGGTGCAGCGCCAGGCCCAGGCCGCCTGCCCCGACCAGACCCATGATGGTCGAGCGCCGGATATTCACGTCCCACTCGAAGATCACGTTGCCGATCACCACCGGCAGCACCTGGGGCACGATGCCGAACATCAGCACCTGGAACCGGTTGGCACCCACGGCGCGCATCGCCTCCACAGGACCCTTGTTCACGTCCTCGATGGCCTCGGCCACGGTCTTGCTGATGAAGCCGATCGAGCGCACGGCCATCGCCAGCACACCGGCAAGCGCGCCCAGGCCGACGGCCGCCACGAACACGAGCCCCCACACCACCTCGTGCACCGAGCGCGACAGCGTCATCAGCGTGCGGCCGAAGAGGTAGGTGCCACGGCCCAGCGGCGAGATGTTCATCGCTCCCAGCCACGCCACCGGAATGGCCATGAAGGCCCCGAGGATGGTGGCGATCGTGGCCATCAGCACGGTCTCGAGGGCGGGCTGCCACATCTCCTTCAGGATCGAGGGGTCGAAGGCAATGAAGCGCGCCGCCCCCTTGGCCAGGCCCTCGGCGGTGATGCGGCTCCAGTCGGTGTCGCCCACCACGATGGCTTCCACGCTCCACCCGACCACGAGGGCAACGAGGCCGTAGCGCAGGTAGCGCCACGTGCGGGCCCGCCGCATCGTGGTCTCCAATGCCTGGATGCGGGTGGCATGCCGCGAGGTGTCCAGCGCCGCGGCGTTCACAGCACCTCCATCGCGTAGATGTCGGCCAGCGCGTGCTTGTCCACGCTGCTCGGGGGCCCGTCGAACTTCTTGATGCCGTCCTGCAGCCCGATGACCCGGTCGCAGAACTCGAGCGCGAGGTCCACGTCGTGGATGTTGCACAGCACCGGCACCTGGAACTCGCGTGCGATGCCGCGGATCATCCCCATCACCTCGCGCGAGATCTTCGGGTCGAGCGCCGAGGTGGGCTCGTCCACCAGAAGCAGCTTGGGCGCCTGGATCAGCGCACGGGCGATGCCCACGCGCTGGCGCTGCCCACCCGACAGGGCGTCCGCACGCTTGTCCAGGTGGTCGATCAGGCCGACGCGGTCGAGCACCGCGACGGCCTGGGCAACGTCTTCCTTGGCGTACAGCCGGAACAGGCTCCTGAAGTTGCCCATGTAGCCAAGCCGGCCCGTGAGCACGTTGTCCATCACCGACAGGCGATCGATCAGGTTGAATTCCTGGAAGATCATCCCGATGTTGCGGCGCTGCTGCCGCATCTGCGCCTCGGACAGCGTCAGCAGATCCACGCCGTTGAACCGCACCTGCCCGCTGGTGGCTTCCACCAAGCGGTTCACGCAGCGGATCAGCGTGGACTTGCCGGCACCGCTCGGGCCGATGATCGCCACGAATTCCTCGGGCCCGACATCGAAGCTGATGCCCTTGAGGATCTCCTTGCCGGCGGTGTAGCTGACCTTCAGGTCGCGCACCTCCAGCACGGCGGCCCGTGCCGCCGTGTTCACGCTCGACTGAGTCATCGCCGCAGACTTACTTCTGCGCTTCGCGAACGATGTCGTAGTCCTTGTCGGTCATGCGCACGACCTTCTCGGACTTCACGTTCGCCAGGTACTTCTTGCCGTCCTCGGTCTGGTCCACCGTGAGGAAGGTGTCGGCGATCTTCTTCTTCAGGTCGTCGCACAGCGTGTTGCGATAGACAAAGGGGTCCTGCGGGATCAGCGGCGACTGCCACAGCACGTTGAAGTCCTCGAGCTTGACCTTGCCGGCGTTCACCGTCTCCATGAAGCGGTGAGTCGCGACGAAGGCGCCATCGACCTTACCTTCGGCGACGGCGATGGCCGACAGGTCATGGCCGCCGGAGTACACGATGCGCGAGAAGTAGGTCTTCAACGGCGGGGTGTTGGCCTGCTTCGGGAACACCTTCTCGGGTACCAGGCCGCCGGAGGTGCTGGCCGGGTCCACCAGCGCGAGCACGCCGCCCTTGAGGGAGGCCACGTCGCTGAACTTGCTGCCCTTCTTCGTGATGAGCGCCGCCTTGTAGCCGGGGCCCGCCTCCTGGATGCCGTTCTTCAGGCGCGAGTAGGTGGCGAACACCTCCACCGTCGGCTCCTTCGCCTTCGCGATCACGTAGCTCTCGGGCCCGAGCACGGCCACATCCACCCACTTGCCCAGCAAGGCCTCCACCACCGAGGAGTAGGAGGTGGGCATGTAGAACTCGATGCGCTTGCCCGTGTTCTTCTGGAGCATGTCCAGGATGGGCTTGTAGTAGGTGAGCTCGCGCACCGAGTCCTGCGTCGGCACGAGCGAGAAGCGCAGGACCCGCGGGTCCTCGCACTTGGGCTGGGCGAGCGCGGGAGCGGCAACGGCCAGCGCGGCCGCCGCGAGCATGAATCGACGCAGGAATCGGGGGGTCATGGTGTCTCCTTCTGGGGTGGTGTGTTCACTTGTCTGTCAGCGCTCTGGTGGCGCCTGCGTTCACATCCTCGCCTGCCGCGGTTCGCGGGCCCGACCCGTGCGGGTCAGGGCACGATCGCTGCCCGCAGCACCTTGCGGTCCTCGGCATCCTTCATGGCCTGCCCGACCTTGTCCAGAGGGTAGACACCATCGACGAGGTCTTTGAAGGGGAAGCGATGCCGGTTCACGGTCACGAAGTCCAGCGCCTCGATCAGGTGGCGCGGGTGGTAGTTGTGCACGCCGCGCAGCGTGATCAGCTTGCGCAGGATCTGGTTGACGTCGAGGTTGACGAAGGAATCGGGGTTGACCACGCCGCCGAGCACGTAGTGCCCGCCCGTGCGCAGCATCTGGATGCCTGCCGGGATCACGCTCGGGTAGCCGCAGACCTCGATCACGGCGTCCGCCCCTTCGGGCTTGCACAGGGCCTTCACCTGCTTGACGAGTTCGGCCTCGCTCATCGAAGACGGGTCGAAGACATGGTCGCAGCCGAAGCGCTTGCCCAGCTCCTGGCGCGCGGCGACGGTGTCCAGCCCGATGACGAGCCGCGCTCCGCGCGCCTTGGCGATGGCGCAGGCGTACAAGCCGAGCAGGCCCAGGCCCTGCACCACCACCGCGTCGCCCATGCGAATCTCGGCCTTCTCGGTCACGCAGATGACGGTGGCCACGCCGCAGTTCACCGGCGTGGCTTCCGCGTCGCTCAACTCGTCGGGCAGGCGCAGGATCCACGAGCGCGGCACGATGTAGCAGTACTGGCCGAAGCCGCCGTGATGATGCGGCTCGGTCGTGACGGCCATGTGACCGTACTTGTCCACGCCGGGTGACTTCTGCGGCAGGTCCAGCACCTCGGTGTAGTAGTTGTCGCCGGGGATGAAGTACTCGCTCCAGGTGATGCGGTCGCCCTCGCGCAACGGGTCGCCGCGCATGTCCTTCGTCACCCCCTCGCCGAGCGAAACGATGGTGCCGATGATCTCGTGGCCGAGCACGCCGGGCGTCGGGTTGGGCCGGTGGCCCAGGTAGGAGTGGACGTCCGAGCGGCAGATCGTGCACATGCGCACCTTCACGAGCACCTCGCCGGGGCGGGGCTCGCGGATGGGGAACATGCGCAACTCGAACGGGGCGTTCGGCCGGTCGTAGACGGCCACCAGGCCTTCGGTGGGGGTCATGCGGGGTCTCCGGAGTGGGGGCTGGGGCGCTGGTGCGGGGACGCGCCGCTCACAGCGTCCCGTTGATCGCGAAGTCGAAGATCTGGTAGCTCTTGAGCGGCATGCCCGCTGCCTTCAGGCGGTAGGCGTCGTTGAGCGGGCGGTTCACGATGAAGGGCACCTTCGCCTCCGAGACCCCGCCGTGGGTGCGCAGGCGGTTGCCCTTCAGGCCGGCCAGGTCGTGCTTGTCGCGCGAACTGCCGATACACACGTCGTGGCGCGAGACCACGGCCACGTCGGCCTCGCGGTCGGGCGGCATGTCGAACATGCGGCAGGCCGTGTCGCGGTCCAGCGCGAGCTCGATACCGTCGATGACGCCGATGTGCTGGATGATCTCGTGCGCGCTCACCTTGCCGCGCGACCACACCCGCACGAAGCCGCCCAGCGAGCCGTGGTGGCCCACGAAGGCGTCGGTGATCGGGCAGATGACGATGGTTTCGTCCTTGCCGAACTTCTCGTCCAGGATGTCCTGCAGCCAGATCACGTTGGGCTCGCCGGCATCGTTGCTCTTGTCGCTCATGCCGTGGTCGGCGGTGAGCGCGAGCGTGATGTCATGGGCCGCCAGGCGCCCGAACACGTCGTCGAGCTTCTGGTAGAACACCCGCGCATCGGCCTCCTCGGGTGCCCACTTGTGCTGCACCCAGTCGGTGAGCGACAGGTAGAGCAGGTCGGGCCGGCGCTGCTCGAGCAGCTTCAGGCCGGCCTCGAGTACGAAGAGCGAGAGCTCCATCGAATACATGCCCGGCTTGTCCATGCCCATGAACGCGAGGGCGTTCTCGATGCCGTTCTCGGCCATCGTGCAGCGCTCGACGAACTCGGTGGAGAACGACACGTGGCGGCCGCTCGAGCAGTCCAGCCCCTTGGCGAGCTGCTTGCGCAGCTTGTCCTTGGCGGTGATGGACACCACGCGCGCACCGGCCTCGGCGAACTTCGTGATGATGGTGTCGCCGCGCAGCAGCTCGGGTCCGGTCATCACCACCGGCTGCCAGGTGGCCGTGTCGAGGTAGAAATTGCCGGAGATGCCGTGCTTGGCCGTGGGCGTGCCGGTGATGATCGACATGTTGTTCGGGCAGGTGAACGACGGCATCGAGCCGTCGGCCACGCTGGCGAAACCCTCGCGCACGAAGCGCGCGATGTTCGGGATCGAGCCCTCGGCCAGGAACTGCCGCAGGTAGGCCGGGTCGCCCCCGTCGATGCAGACGACGACGACCGGACGCAGCGGCCAGCGGTAGTCGGTGCCATTGACGTGAACGGTGGTGGGTTGTGCGCTCATGCGGGACTTCTTCTTCCTGAAAAGGTGGGGAGGGGGTTGAAATTCATGCCGGCCCGGCCGAGCCGAGCGAGGCGTGCAGCCGCGCGCGGCTCACGAGTACGTGTTCGGTGAGCAGCGCCTCGGCGCGGCGCTCGTCGCGCGCGGCCACGGCCTCCACGATGGCCTCGTGCTCCTGGGTGGACAGGGGGATGTTCTCGACGCTGCGCGAGATGGTCGCGCGGCGATAGAGGTCGAGCTGGTTGACGACGCCGCGGTAGTTGGCCAGCAGCGCGTTGTTGCGTGCGGCACGCCCTAGGCGATCATGGAATTCGACGTTCAGCGCGAAGTAGTCTTCGGCACGGCGGCCCTTCTGCACCTGGTGCATGCGCTTGACGATGGCGCGCAGCTGGTCGATCTCGTCGATCGAGATACGCCGGGCCGCCAGGCGCCCGATCAAGCCCTCGAGCGCCGCACGCACCTCGTAGAACTCGTTGGCTTCGTCCAGCGACACCTGGCGCACGAAGACGCCGCGGTTCTTCTCCACGCGCACGAGGCCGGCCTGCCCGAGCGCCGCGAAAGCCTCGCGAACGGGCCCGCGCGACACGCCGAGCATGGTGGCCACCTCGACCTCGTTGAGCTTGGCGCCCGCCGGGATCTCGCCGGAAATGATGCGCCGCTCGAGCTCGCGCTGCGCCAGCGAGGACAGCGAGTGCTCGCGCAGCAGGTCCAGCGCCTGGGCCGCCGGCGGCGAGGCCTCCGGCAGGCTCAGGGGGGGGCGGGCGGGGATGGGCGACATGGCGATGCGCAGGGACCCGATGCTACGCGCGCGATCCTCTGATTGTCAACAATCTGCAAAACACCTCGGTTACCGTCAATGCCGGCGCTGGCGCGACAGGCCGCAGGATCACCGGGACTCGAATCGCACCCCCCGCTGCTGCGCACGCAGCCGCGGGTCGGTGGAGTGCACCGTCACCGGTTCGCCGCGCAGCGCCTCGGCGCAACGGGCGAGCGTCTCGTCTTCCAGGCGCTGCATCGCCTCATGGGTATAGAAGGTCAGGTGCGGCCACAGCAGCACGTTGTCCATCGCATACAGCGCCGACAGGGGATGGCCCTCTCGCGCCAGGGGCTCACGGCCGTAGACGTCGAGCGCCACGCCGCCGAGGTGGCCGCACTGCAGCGCCCCCAGCAGTGCCGCCTCGTCGACGATCTCGCCGCGCGAGACGTTCACCAGCACCGCACCGGCACGCATCTGCGCGAGCTCGGCCGCCCCCAGCAAGCCGCGGGTGGCCGCATTGAGCACGCAGTGCACGGACAAGGCATCGCAGCGCGGCAGCATCTGCTCGAGGCTCGCCAGGCGCTCCACCTCCGCTGGCCAGGTGGCCTCGTCCGCATGGGGGTCGAAGGCGAGCACACGCATCCGAAAGCCCAGCGCCATCCGCGCCATGCTGCGCCCGATGCGCCCGAGCCCCACCAGCCCCAGCGTACGGCCCGCCAGGTCGTGCGCGAGCCAGCGCGCCTCGGGCCAGATCCAGCCCTCGCGCTCCATGGCACGCTGGATCGGCTTGACGCGCTTCATCAGCCCCATCAGCAGCATGAAGGCGCCCTCGGCCACCGTCTCTTCCGCGTAGGCGGGCACGTTCACCACCGGAATGCCGCGCTCGCGCGCGGTGTCGATGTCGATGGCATCGATCCCCACCCCGTACTTGACCACCGCCCGCAACCGGGTGGCCCCCAGCAGGATGCGCCGCGTGATGCGGGCGTAGCACATCAGCAGCAGGTCGGCATCGGCCACCTCGCGGGCGATCACCTCCTCCGGGGTGCCGTCCGGCAGCAGCACGAGCCTTCCCCCGGCCGCGCGCAGCGCGTCATCGACCCGCCCCATCTCGAGCTCGCGGTCGGTGCGCACCACCTTGAAGCCCGGCGCCAGGCCTTGCAGATCGACAGCCATCGTTTCCCTCTCTTCCACAGGCCATGCCTGCCATCGGCACAGGCTGCGCCTCGGGTCTTGCGCCGGGCCGGTGCCAGGGGCTCAACTCAGGCGCAGCGCCACCACGCCGCCCACGATCACGAGGGCCCCCGCCAGTCGCTGGAAGCCGAAGCGCTCCTTGAGCACGAGCACCGACAGCACGGCGGCGAACAGCACCGAGGTCTCGCGCAGCGCCGATACCACCGCCACGGGGGCACGCGTCATGGCCCACAGCGCGATCCAGTAGGAGCCGAGCGAGGCCAGGCCGCCGAGCGTGGCCAGCCACCAGCGGCTGCGCGCGTAGGCCCACATCGCGCGGCGCCCGGCTGCGCCGCGGCGCCACACCACGAGCGCCGGATACGGGATGCCGTCCAACACGAAGAGCAGCACGACGTAGGCTGCCGCCGTTCCCCCGGCGGCCGTGGCGGCCCGCACGCCGCTGCCATCCACGAAGGTGTAGCCGGCGATCACGCACGCATTGGCCAGCGCGAATGCCACCGCGCGGCGGTGATGCAGCGCCTCGGCCGGGCGCGCCAGCCCCACCAGCAGCACGCCCATCGTGATCGCGCACACGCCGAGCCAGGCGGCGCTCGACAGCGACTCCCCGAGCACGGTGGCGCTGCCCAGGGCGACCAGCATCGGCGCGCTGCCGCGCATGATCGGGTACGTGGTGCCGAGGTCGCCGTGCTGGTACGCGCCCGTGAGCGTCAGGTAATAGGCCACATGGATGCACAGCGAGCCCGCCAGAAAGGGCCAGGCTTCACGGGGGGGCAGCCCGGTCCACGCCAGCAACGGGATGCACACGATCGCCCCCAGGCTGTGCACGAGGGCGACGTCGAGCTCCTTGTCGCCGCTGGACTTCACCAGCGTGTTCCAGCCCGCGTGCAGCAGCGCGCCGCACAGCACGGCCAGGACGACGACGGTGTCCATCCTCAGGGCAGCGCGCCGGGCGGCACGCTCAGCGCCCGGGCCCTTCGCCGATCTCGGCCAGGCGCGAGTCCCGCAGCCGCGTGTCGGCCAGCGCGCCCGCCGAATCGAGGATCGGGTAGGCGATCGAGCAGATGTGCGAGTTGATGCGCTTGAGCTCGCTGATCAGGTCCAGGTGCAGGCTGCTCGTCTCGATGCTCTGGGCAGTGTTGTCCTGCAGCCGCGCGATGTGGCGCGCCGCGTATTCGCGCTCGAGGTCGCGAAAGCGTGCCTTCTCCTCGAGCAGCTTGCGCGCATCGTGGACATGGCCGTCCAGAAAGACGCTCATGCCCAGCCGCAGGTTGGACAGCAGCCGCTCGTGCAGGTGGCAGATTTCGCCCATGCCGGCATCGGAGAAGCTGCGGTTCTTGCGGATCTTCTTGTCCTCGACGTCCTGCAGCACGCGCTCGATCGCGTCGCCGATCTGCTCCATGTTGATGGTGAAGGAGACGATGTCCGCCCACCGCTTGCCTTCGCGCTCGGACAGCGCCTCGCGGGAAATCTGCGTCAGGTAGAACTTGATGGCCGAATAGAGCTCATCCACCGTATCGTCGAGCCGGCGCAGCTCCTCGGACAGCTGCAGGTCGTTCTTCTGGATCACGTCCACCACGCCGCGCAGCATCGTCTCCACCACGTCTGCCTGATGCAACGCCTCGCGCGCGGCGCAGCCAATGGCCAGCGTCGGCGTGGACAGGGCTACGGGGTCGAGGTGGCGGGGCCGGCTCTGCGAGACGGGCCGGGGCGGGGCCTGCATCCATCGCTCGAGCTGGCGCGCGAGCAGGTGGGTGAAACCGATGAAGGTGGCCGCCAGCAGCACGTTGAAGCCCAGGTGGAAGGCGACCACCTGCGCGGGCACGGGGCCGAAATGACGCGGCAGCAGCTCCTGCGCAACGCCGAGGAAAGGCAGTGCGAGCGCCGCGCCGGCGACCTTGAAGGCCAGGCTGCCCATCGGCAGCCGACGCGTGGCGACATCCGCCTTGGAGGTGGACAGCACGGCGAGAAGGCCGCTGCCGATGTTCGCCCCCAGCACGAGGCCGAGGGCCACGGGCAGCGTGAACAGGCCCGCCCCGGCCAGCGTGGCCACCAGCAGCACGATGGCCAGCGAGGAGTAGGACAACACGGTGAGGAGCGCCCCCACGAGAATGTCCAGCCCCACATCACTCGGCAGTGCCGCGAGCAGTTGCCGCACCACTGGAGACTCGATCAGGGGCCGCGTCGCCGCGCCGATCAGGTGCAAGGCCAACGTGATCAGGCCCACGCCGATGATCACCCGCCCGAGCCGCCCGACGTTGGTCTTCTCGCGGCTGATGAACAGCACCACGCCCACGAAGATCAGCAGCGGCGAGAGCCACGACAGGTCGAACGAGAACACCACCACCATCGCGGCTGTGCCCACGTCGGCGCCGAGCATCACCGCCAGAGCGGCGGCGGTGGCGATGAGCCCGCGCCCCACGAACGACGACACGATGAGGCAGGTGGCGGTGCTGGATTGCACGAGCCCGGTGACGGCCACACCGGCGAGCATCGCCTGCAGGCGGTTGCCCACGCTGCGCGCGATGACCTCGCGCAGGGTGTCACCGAACAGCCTCAGCACGCCGGTGCGCACGATGTGCGTGCCCCACACGAGCAGGGCAACGGCGGCCAGGAGGTTCAGGAGGTGCTGCATGCGGTGCTTGCATTGGACCTCGCAGCACCCCAAGTTGTCAACAATCTGCAATACGGTGTTGACAGGGTCGATGTTGCGACCCTAGATTCACCGTTTTGCCGATCGGCCACTGCGGCAAGTCTTCATACCCGCGTCACACGGCACGTGCCATCATGCCTGTGCGAAACCTGCGCCCACACGACCCATCCTCGAGGAGAGCCCCCATGCGCATCACCCGCCCGAGCCCGACCCGCCTTCCCTTCGCCCGCGTCCTCGCGGCTGCCGCGCTGTCGCTGCTGGCCGGCACCGCCTTCGCCCAGAAGACCCAACTGCTGGTCTACACCGCCCTCGAGACCGACCAGCTCAAGGCCTACCAGGAGGGCTTCAACAAGGTGCACCCGGACATCGAGATCAAGTGGGTGCGCGATTCCACTGGCGTCATCACGGCCAAGCTGCTCGCCGAGAAGGCCAACCCGCAGGCCGATGCGGTGATGGGCGTGGCCGCCTCCAGCCTCGCGCTGCTGGACAAGAACGGCATGCTGGAACCGTACCGTCCGCTGAACCTGGACGCCATCATGAGCCAGTACCGGGACAAGAAGAACCCGCCGGCCTGGTTCGGCATGGACGTCTGGGGCGCCACCGTGTGCTTCAACACGGTGGAAGCCAAGAAGCGCAACATCCCCAAGCCCGAGACCTGGAAGGACCTCACCAAGCCCGTCTACAAGGGGCAGGTCGTGATGCCCAACCCCGCCTCCTCGGGCACCGGGTACTTCGACGTCACGGCCTGGCTCACGCTCTTCGGCGATGACAACGGCAAGGGCGGCGGCTGGAAGTACATGGACGCGCTGCACGAGAACATCGCGCAGTACACGCACTCCGGCTCCAAGCCCTGCAACATGGCTGCCTCGGGCGAGTATGTGGTGGGCATCTCCTTCGAGTACCGCGCCAACGCCAACAAGGCCAAGGGCGCGCCCATCGACCTCGTCTTCCCGAAGGAAGGCCTGGGCTGGGACCTCGAAGCCTTTGCCATCCACAAGGGCACGAAGAAGCTCGATGCCGCCAAGAAGCTCGCCGACTGGGCTTCCAGCAAGGACGCGATGAAGCTGTACGGCAAGAACTTCGCGATCACCGCGCAGCCCGGCGTGGCCGAGCCGCTGGCCAATATCCCGAAGGACTATGAGCAGCGCCTGGTGAAGATGGACTTCAGCTGGGCGGCCGACAACCGCGAGCGCATCCTCGCCGAGTGGACCAAGCGCTACAACGCGAAGTCCGAGCCCCGCAAGTAAGCGGCCCGAACGGTCACGACGCGCGGACGGTGTCAGCCTTCCTTTCACTCCAGGGGATCGAGAAGCACTTCGGCGCCTTCACCGCGCTCAAGGGCATCGATCTCGACATCCCGCGCGGCGAGTTCGTCTGCTTCCTCGGCCCCTCGGGCTGCGGCAAGACGACGCTGCTGCGCATCGTGGCCGGGCTCGAGGCCCAAAGCGCCGGCCGGCTGTGGCAGGCCGGGCAGGAGATCACCACCCTGCCCCCCTCCCAGCGCGACTACGGCATCGTCTTCCAGAGCTACGCCCTCTTCCCGAACCTGTCGGTGGCCGACAACGTCGCCTACGGGCTCGTGAACCGCAAGGTGCCGCGCGAGCAGGCCCGCGCGCGGGTGGCCGATCTGCTGGCCCTCGTGGGCCTGCCCGGCAGCGAGGCGAAGTTCCCGGCCCAGCTCTCCGGCGGGCAGCAGCAGCGCATCGCGCTCGCCCGTGCGCTGGCCACCTCGCCCGGGCTGCTGCTGCTGGACGAGCCGCTGTCGGCACTCGACGCCATCGTGCGCGTGCACCTGCGCCAGGAGATCCGCAGCCTGCAGCGCCAGCTGGGCGTCACCACCATCATGGTCACGCACGACCAGGAAGAGGCGCTCTCGGTGGCCGACCGCATCGTCGTGATGAACCACGGCGTGATCGAGCAGGTGGGCACGCCCGAGGAGGTCTACCGCGAGCCGGCCACGCCCTTCGTCGCCGACTTCGTCGGCCGCATCAACGTGCTGCCGGCGCGCACGCTCACAGGCGGCGCGGTGCAGGTGGGTGGCACCGTGCTGCGCTGCCCGCACGGCCGACCGGCCGGGCAGGACTGCAAGCTCTACTTGCGTCCCGAAGACGTGCTCGTGCAGGACGTGGCATCCGGTGAGGACAACGTGTTCGAGGCCACCCTGGAGAAGATCGAGTTCCTGGGCGCCTACTGCCTGGCGCGCGTGGGCGGGCCCGCCCTGGGCGAGCATCGGTTGTCGGTGGTGCTGTCCACCAACTGGCTGGCCGAACGGGGCCTGGCGCCAGGCCACAGCCTGCCGATGCGCCTGCTGCCCGAGCGGCTGCGGCTCTTCGGATGACGGCACTGGCCGCCCCGCGCGCACCGGCCGGCGTGCGGCTGCGCGCCACCGGCAGCGAGCGCGTCGCGTGGGTGGCGCTGGGCGCGGTGGCCCTGGTGCTGCTGGCCTTTCTGGCCGCCCCCCTGCTCGCCATCCTGGTGCAGGCGGTGCAAGACAACCAGGGCGGCTTCGTCGGCCTGGCCAACTTCGCGAGCTACGCCCGCACCCCCGCGCTGCTGCAGTCGCTGTGGAACAGCGTGTGGGTGTCCGCAGTCGTCACGCTCGTGGCGGTGCCCGCGGCCTTCGTGTTCGCGTATGCGCTCACGCGCAGCTGCATGCCGGCCAAGCCGCTGTTCCGGGGCATCACGCTGATCCCGCTGCTGGCCCCGACGCTGCTGTCGGCCATCTCGCTCATCTACTGGTTCGGCAACCAGGGCGTGCTCAAGGGGCTGATGCAGGCGGTGGGCATCGAGGAGATCTACGGTGCCCCGGGCATCGTGCTGGCCGAGATCTTTGCCGTCTTCCCGCACGCGTTGATGATCCTCGTCACCGCGCTCAGCGCGGCCGATGCCCGCCTGTACGAGGCTGCCGATGCGCTGGGCACCTCGGCTGCGCGCAAGTTCCTCACCATCACGCTGCCCGGCGCCAAGTACGGCCTCATCAGCGCAAGCCTCGTGGTCTTCACGCTCGTCGTCACCGACTTCGGCATCCCGAAGGTGATCGGCGGCAACTTCAACATGCTGGCCACCGACGTCTTCAAGCTCGTCATCGGCCAACAGGACTTCCAGCGCGGTGCGGTGGTGGCGCTGCTGCTGCTGGCGCCGGCCGTGCTCACCTTCGCGGTCGACCACCTCGTGCAGCGCAAGCAGCTCGCCATGCTCTCGGCACGCGCGGTACCGCTGCGGCCGCGCCGTGCGCCGGCCTTCGACGCGCTGATGACGGGATACTGCCTGCTCGTGGCGGTGCTCATGCTGTCCATCTTCGGCATGACGCTCTTCGCCTCCTTCGCGAGCTTCTGGCCCTACAACCTCTCGCCGAGCCTGCGCCACTACACGATGGGCCTGTTCGATGCCGAGTTCGGCGAGGGCTTCCTCAACAGCCTGCAGATGTCCGCGGGCACGGCCGTCTTCGGCACCGCACTCGTCTTCCTGGGGGCCTACCTGCTCGAGAAGACGCCCACCCCCGCACCGCTGCGCGCCGGCGTGCGCCTGCTGGCGATGCTGCCGATGGCCGTGCCGGGCCTGGTGCTCGGCCTCGGGTACATCTTCTTCTTCAACGAGCCGTCCAACCCGCTCAACGGCCTGTACCACACGATGACGCTGCTCACCGTGTGCACCATCATCCACTTCTACACCACCGGCCACCTCACGGCCGTGACGGCGCTGAAGGCACTGGACGCCGAGTTCGAGGCCGTGTCCGCCTCGCTCAAGGTGCCCTTCTGGACGACGCTGCGCCGCGTGACGCTGCCCATCTGCACGCCGGCCCTCGTGGACATCGCGCGCTACTTCTTCGTCAACGCGATGACGACGATCTCGGCGGTGGTGTTCCTGTACTCGCCCGAGACCAAGGTGGCCTCCATCGCCATCCTGAACCTCGACGAGGCGGGCGAACTCGGCGCCGCGGCCGCCTGCGCGGTGATGATCGCCGCCGCCTCGGCCGTGGCCACCACGCTCTTCTGGCTGCTGGCGCGGCTGGTGGAGCGCCGCACGCAGGCGTGGAAGCACGGCTGAGGCGGCAGCCCTGGCGCGCCCGCACAGCCGATCTGGCCCCTGCTCCTTCCTGACCCCCCGCTCGACTCCGACACCTCCCATGGACCGCGACCGCATCCTCCTCACCCCCGGCCCGCTGACGACCACGCTGCGCACCAAGCTTGCGATGCTCAAGGACTGGGGCTCGTGGGACGCCGACTTCAACGCCGTCACCGCGCAGGTGCGCGAGCGGCTGCTGGACATCGTGCACGGCCACGACACCCACGTGGTGGTGCCGCTGCAAGGCAGCGGCACCTTCAGCGTCGAGGCAGCGGTGGCCACCGTCGTGCCGCGCGACGGCCACGTGCTCGTGCCGGACAACGGCGCCTACTGCAAGCGCGCCGCCAAGCTCTCGCAGATGATGGGCCGGCGCGCCACCGTCTTCCCGGTGCCGGAAGACCGGCCGATCTCGGCGGCCGAAGTGGATGCGCGTCTGGCGGTGGACCCTTCGATCACGCACGTGATCCTGATCCACTGCGAGACCGGCACCGGCGTCGAGAACCCGCTGGCCGAGGTCGCGGCGGTGTGCGAGCGCCACGGCAAGGGCCTGATCGTCGATGCGATGAGCAGCTTTGCCGCGCTGCCCATCGACGCACGCACCACGCGCTTCGACGCCCTCATCGCTGCCAGCGGCAAGTGCCTGGAAGGCGTGCCCGGCATGGGCTTCGTATTCCTGAGAAAGGCGATCCTCGACGCCTGCGCCGGCAACAGCCAGAGCCTGGCCATGGACCTGCACGACCAGCACGTGTACATGGGCAAGACCGGCCAGTGGCGCTTCACCCCGCCCACGCACGTGGTGGTGGCGCTGGCCGAGGCCATCGCGCAATACGTGGAAGAAGGCGGCCAGCCCGCGCGGCTCGCCCGCTACACCGACAACTGCCGCACGCTGGTGCAAGGCATGGCGGCCCTCGGCTTCCGGCCCTTCCTCGCCCCCGAGGTGCAAGCCCCCATCATCGTCACCTTCCACGCCCCCGCGCACCCGGCCTACGACTTCAAGCGCTTCTACGAAGGCGCCAAGGCCCGCGGCTTCGTCCTCTACCCGGGCAAGCTCACCCAGATCGAGACCTTCCGTGTCGGCTGCATCGGCGCCATCGGCCGCAACGAGATGCGTCAGGCGGTGGCAGCGGTGGCCGACACCCTGCGGGACATGGGCATTCCGGACGGCACACCGGCTGCGTAAGCGTCGGAGTCTGCGGCGGCGGCTCCCACGCCCCGCCGCGGGGCCTTAGGCCAGCGGCTGGTGCACGAGGCCCCACAGCACCGAGGCGAGCACCGCCGTACCGGCCTCGAGGTCTTCCGGGGCGGTGTGCTCGGCCTCGTTGTGGCTGATGCCCTTGACGCTCGGCACGAACACCATGGCTGCCGGGCAGCGGCGGCGCATCGACACCGCGTCGTGGCCAGCCACCGTGTGCAGCCGCCGGCTGTCCAGGCCGAGGCCGGCTGCCGCCTGCTCGATGCGCGCGCACAGGCCCGCGTCGAAGAGCCCGGCCGGGCGGTCGGTCACGCGCACGCACTGCACCTGCACGCCTGCCAAGCGGGCTGCCTCCTGCACCGCCTGCTCGAACGCGGCGCAGGCCTCTTCGAGCATGGCGTTGTCGGTGGCACGCATCTCGGCGTAGAGTTGCACGCGCTCGGCGACGACGTTGGTGGAGTTGGGCTCGACGTCCAGGCGTCCCACTGAGCTGAGGAGCCGGCCGCCCGTGCGATCCGACAGCATGCGGCACGCGACGATAAGGTGGCCGGCGGCCAGCAGCGCGTCGCGCCGCTCGGCCATGGGTGTCGGCCCGGTGTGCGCCGCCACGCCCTGGAACGTGACGATGTACTTCATCGTCCCCCAGTTGCCCTCGACGACGCCAATGCGCGCGCCTTGGCGCTCGAGCTCCGGCCCTTGCTCGATGTGCAGTTCCACGCACGCCGCAGGCTCCGACGGGCCCTGCCCGCTGCCGTGGTAGCCGATGGCTTGAAGCGCCGCCCGCAGGCTCACCCCCTGGCCATCCTGCCGGGCCAGCGCATAGTCGGTGGCGTAATGGCCCGCGTAAACCCCGCTGCCCAGCATGCTGGGGGCGAACCGTGCGCCTTCTTCGTTGGTCCAGATCACCACCGCCAGGTCGTGCGTGCAACCGTCCGGATTCGCCCGACGGATCGCGTCCGCGGCCACGCAGGCCCCAATCACCCCATAGGCCCCGTCGTAGCGGCCACCGCGGGGCTGGCTGTCCAGGTGCGAACCCGTGAGCACGCAAGGGGCCTCGTCGCCGGGGGTAGCCTGGCGGTGTGCCAGGTGCAGCCGTGCGAACACGTTGCCCACGGCGTCAACCTGCAACGCAAAACCCCGCTCGGCCAGCCAGGCACACACGACATCGCGCGCCTGTCCTTCCTCGGCGCTCGCCGCGAGGCGGTGCAGCCCGCCGCGCTCGGTCCGGCCGATGGCGGCCACCTGATCGAAGAGGGTGTGAAAAGCCGCAGCATCGGGGCTCGGCGCGGCAGGTGCGGTGACAACGGTCAAGGGGGCTCTCCTGTCAATCCAGGCTGCCGGCAAAGTGGCAACGCACGAGACGGCCATCCACCGGGCGCAGCGCCGGTGCCTCGTGCGCACACCGCTCCTGCCGGTGCGGGCAACGGGTGTGGAATCGACAACCCGAGGGGGGGTCGATGGGGCTCGGGATCTCGCCCTCCAGCAATCGGCGCGGCGTGCGGCCGGGCCCGGCCGGCTCGATGCGGGGTACCGCGCCGAACAGCGCCTGCGAGTACGGGTGCAAGCGCGACTGCTCCAGCACGCGCGCGGGACCTTCCTCGACCACCTGGCCCAGGTACATCACGACCACGCGGTCGGCGATGCGGGGCACGAGCCGCAGGTCATGCGTGATGAACAGGTAGGCCACGCCGAGCTCGCGCTGCAGGCGCAACAGGAGGTTGATCACCTGGGCCTGGATGGAGATGTCCAGCGAGGAGATCGGCTCGTCGCACACGATCAGCTTCGGACGCATCACGATCGCCCGGGCAATGGCCACGCGCTGGCGCTGGCCACCGGAGAGCTCGTGCGGATGGCGTTCCGCGAACGACGCGTCCAGACCCACCTGGGCCAGCGTCTCGAGCACTCGCCGGCGCCGCTCGGCTGCGTCGCCGACGCCCGCCTGCACCAGCGGGTCGGCCACCGACTGCAGCACCGTGCGCCGCGGGTTCAGGCTGGCGTAGGGGTCCTGGAAGATCACCTGCATGCGCTGACGCAGATCGGCCCGCAAAGGCACCCCGGCCCCCGCGAAGTGCTCGCCCTCCACGAGCACCTCTCCGCCCGTGGGCTCCACCAGGCGCAGGATGCACTTGCCAAGCGTGGACTTGCCGCATCCGGACTCGCCCACCAGCGCCACGGTCTGACCGGCGTGAACCTCCAGCGAGACCCCCTGCAGCGCATGCACGGCTCGCCGAGGCCCGAACAAGCCCTCGCGCCGCAGCGGGTAGCGCATGTCCAGATCGCGCACCTGCAGCAGCGGCGCACGTGGGGTCGCCGTGGAATCGGCATCCAGGCGCGACTCGCTCACGCCAGGCTCGGCAGATGCGGTCACTCGACGACCCCTCGCGGTGCGTGATCCTGGATGAGCGCTTGGGAACGGTCGGGCGCGCTCATCGTGGGGCCTCCACTCGCACGCACTCCACCTCGCGACGCGCACCCAGCCTGACGCAGGGGGGTGCGCCAGCCAGGCACGCCTCGTGTGCCTGGGCACAGCGCGGAGCGAAACGGCAACCTGCAGGCAGGGCTGCCAGCGAAGGGACCGTGCCCGGGATCTCGAAGAACGAGCCATCCGGCAGCCTGGACCACTGCGCCGCCCGCAGCAGGCCCTGGGTGTAGGGATGCCTCGCCTGGGCGAAGACCTCCGCCACCGTGCCTTCCTCGACCTTGCGCCCGGCGTACATCACGACCAGTCGGTCTGCCGTCTCGGCGACCACGCCGAGATCGTGCGTGATGAGCAGCACGGCCATGCCCAGCTGACGCTTGAGCTGCGCAATCAGCTCGAGCACCTGGGCCTGGATCGTGACGTCCAGCGCGGTCGTGGGTTCGTCGGCGATCAGCAGCCGAGGCTGGCAGGCAAGCGCCATCGCGATCATCACGCGCTGGCGCATGCCGCCAGACAAGTCATGCGGATACTGCCCCACGCGCTGCGCCGGAGCCGGGACGCCCACGAGCCCCAGCAGTTCGACGGCCTGTCGGCGGGCGGCGGCTGCGGAGACGCTCTGATGCAGCAGGATCGCCTCCACGATCTGGTCGCCCACGGTGTAGACGGGGTTCAGGTACATGGAGGGATCCTGGAAGATCATCGCGATGCGGCCCCCGCGCAGCTCGCGCATGCGCGCGTCGCTCGCGCGCAGCAGGTCTTCCCCCTCGAGCAGCAGGCCCTGACCACCGATGCGGGCCTGGGCCGAGGAGGCCAGGCGCATCAGCGCCAGCGCGGCCGTGCTCTTGCCACAGCCGGACTCGCCCACCAGCGCCAGGGTCTCGCCAGGCAGCAGCGTGAAGCTCAGGCCGTCCACCGCCCGCAGCGGCCCCTGCCGGGTGCGGTACTCCACTTCCAGCCCCTGGACATCCAGCAGTGCGTTCATCGCTGCTTGAGCCTCGGGTTCAGGGCATCGTTGATGCCCTCACCCACCAGATTGATGGCCAGCACCGTGACGACGATGGTCAGCCCCGGAATGGCCACCATCCACCACGCCGTGCGCAACGAGGATCGGGCGACACCGATCATGTAGCCCCACGAGACGAAATTCGGGTCGGACAGGCCGAGGAAGGACAAGCCCGACTCGGTGAGGATGGCGGTGGCCACCATCAGCGAGGACACCACCACCACCGGAGGCAGCGCATTGGGCAGGATGTGCACGAAGATGATCTGGATGTCGGGCATGCCGATGGCCCGGCAGGCCTGCACGTACTCGCGCGAGCGCTGGTTCATGAACTCCCCGCGCACCAGCCGCGCCACCGAGGGCCAGGACACCAGCGCGATGGCGAGCGTGACGGAGGTCAAGGTGGGGGAGAAGATCGCCACCAGCACCACGGCAAGCACGAAAGACGGGATGGTGAGGAAGAAGTCCGTCAGGCGCATCAGCAGCTCGTCGAGCCAGCCGCCGTAGTAGCCCGCCAGCGCGCCGATCGCCACACCCGCCAGCGTGGCCACGAGGGTGGAGATCAGGCCCACCGACAGCGAGATCGATGCGCCATGCAACAAGCCGGCCAGGATGTCACGCCCCGACACGTCGGTGCCGAGCGGATGCTCGCCAAAGGGCTTCTGGAAGGGGCGTCCGACCATGTCGAAGGGGTCCACTGCGTACAGCAGCGGACCCACCACGGCCAGCGCACCGATGGCGAACAGCACCAGGGCCGCCACGAGCGCGAGCCGGTTGGCCACGAAGCGAGCCATGAATCCAGGCGTCTTCATGGCGTCACCGGTGAACGATGCGCGGGTCGAGCCAGCCGTAGACCAGGTCGACCAGCAGGTTCACGAGCACCACCACCACCGAGGACACGAACAGGATGCCCAGCAGGGTGTTCAGGTCGCGCTGGGACAGCGCATCGAAAACCAGCCGCCCGAGCCCCGGCCAGCCGAAGACGGTCTCGATGAGGATCGACCCGCCAAGAAGATGACCGAACTGGACGCCTGCCAGCGTCAACACCGGCAGTGCGGCGTTACGTGCCGCGTGGCGCCACGCCACGGCCCGCTCCGCCAGCCCCTTGGCTCGCGCGGTGATGATGTACTCGAGCCCGTACACCTCGAGCATCGACGAGCGCATCACGCGTGTATAGACGGCCAGGTAGAACAGGGCCAGCGTGAGCGCCGGCAGCACCAGATGGCGCGCCACGTCCAGCACGTGTGCCAGCCCGGCACGCCCGGCGGTGACGTCGAACATGCCCCCCGAGGGCAGCAGGTTCAGGTGGATCGAGAACAGCACGATGAGCATGAGCCCGAGCCAGAAGGTCGGCACCGCGTAGGCGAGCAGCGCTCCCACCGACACGAGGGCGTCCACCCAGCTGCCGCGCCGCGTGGCCGCCAGCACGCCCAGCACGACACCGCCGATCATGGCCGCGAAGAGCGCGGTGACCATCAGCACCAGGGTGGCCGGCAGACGATCGGCGATGAGCGCGGCCACGGGCGTGGCCTGCACGTGCGAATACCCCAGGTCGAGCGACAGCAGCTTGAGCACGAAGATGCCGTACTGCTCGACCAGCGGGCGGTCCAGCCCGAAGTCGCGACGCAGTTCGGCCACGAACTCCACGCTGCCGTGCCCGGACTGGCCGGCCACGATCTCCGCGGCATCGCCGGGCGCCAGGTGCAGCAGGACGAAGTTGAGCGAGGCAATGCACAACACCACCGGCAACACCAGCAGCAGGCGGCGCAGCACGTACAGCCGCGTCATGGCCGCGCCCCGCGGCTCGGCCGAGAGACCGGCGCGCCCGTCACTGCTTCCAGACCCCGTCCCAGCTGGAGTACATGGAAATACCGTTGCTGATCATGCCCTGCACGCGGCGGTTCCACAGGTGGGTGTAGGCGATCTCCACGAGGAAGATGACGGGCAGTTCGTCCTGCAGGATCACCTGGATCTCGTCGAACATGCGGCGCCGCTTGGCGGCGTCGACCTCGACCAGTGCTTTCTCGTAGAGCTCGTCGATGCGCGGGTTGCGGTAGTTCATCGAGTTCGTGAACGTTGCCCCCTTGGCGATCGTGCCGGAGATGAACGAGCGTTGCGTGCCGATGCTGGGGTCGGAGTAGTTGTGAACGAAGTTGCTCGTGAAGCCGTAGTCCCAGTCGGTGTAGATCTTCTTCAGCCAGCCGCCCAGATCCAGACTCTGCGTCTCGACCTCGATGCCCACCTTGCCCAGTTCCTGGCGGATGTACTCGGCCAGCCGCACCCAGCTCTCGCCATAGGGCAGGAAGTTCTGCTGCACCTTGAAGCGCATGTTGTTCGCCCCGCGCTTGTAGCCGGCGTCGTCGAGCAGCTTGTTCGCGGCCTTGGGGTCGTAGGCCAGGGGCTTGAGGGCCTTGTTGTAGGCGGGGTGGGCCGAGACGATCGGCCCAGTGGCCGGCTTGCCCTGACCGAACCAGATGATGTCCACGATCTTGCGCCGGTCCAGCGCCATGCTGATCGCCTGGCGCACACGCTTGTCGGAAAGCGGCTTGTCGCGCAGGTTCACCTCGAGCCACAGCAGCGGGCCCAGGCCCTCCGCACCCTTGTCGGAGAGCTCCAGGTGCTTGAGCGCGGCCAGGCGCTGGATGTCGGCCTGCGGCACCGCGCTCATGGGGGCGAGGTCGACCTCCCCGTTCTCCAGCGCAATCGAGCGCGCCGCGCCATCGGGGATCACCTTCAGCACGACCTGGTCCAGGTACGGGCGACCCTTCTTCCAGTAGTCCGGGAAGCGCTCCAGCGTGATGTGCGAGCCCTTCTTCCACTCCTTCAGGCGGAAGGGACCGGTGCCGATCGGGTTTTGCATGAAGGCCGAGCTGCGCACGGCGCGGGCATCGTCGACGTTGAGCTTCTCCAGGATGTGCTTCGGAAAGATCGGCGACTCGCCGGGCTGGAAAGACTTCAGGAAGAAAGGCACCGGCTCGGTGAGCTTGAACACCACCGTCAAGGGGTCGGGCGTCTCGATGATCGCCACGTTGCCGAAATAGACCTTTCCGCGCGAATGCAGCGGGCGCACGATCTTCTCGATGCTGAACTTCACGTCGGCGCTCGTGAAGGGGGCACCGTCGTGCCACTTCACGCCGGGGCGCAGCTTGAAGGTGTAGACCCGCTGGTTCGCATCCACCGTCCAGGACTGCGCCAGGCCGGGCTTGGGCGTGAGGCCCGGGCCTTCGTACTCGAGCAGGCTCTCGAAGATCTTGGTGGAAATGATGGCCACCGGAACCGCCGAGGTGGCGATCGTGGAAAGCGCCGTCGGCTCCGGGTGGTAGGTGTAGGTCAGCGTGCCGCCGCGGCGGGGCTCCTGCGCCTGTGCAGGCAGCACAGCCGCTGCACAGGTCAGCAGGACGAGGCGGACAAAGGCAAGCATGCGCATCGTGGGAGCTCCGGTTGACGACGTGAGGTGTCGGGAAGAATCGTGGGGACGGGCGGACGGCGGTTGCAGGTCAACGGCTCGAGGACGGATCACGTGCCTGCATGGACCGCCGGCTTGCGCGCCTGCCAGTCGAAGGCCCGCTCCCAGGCGGCGCACAGTTGCAGCACGAGCAGGTCGGCAAAGCGGCGACCCACCACCTGCATCGCCACAGGCAGGCCGCTGTCTGTCCACCCGCAGGGCACCGAAGCAGCCGGTTGCCCCGTGATGTTGAAGGGGTAGGAAAACGGCGTCCAGCGCGCCCAGGGGACCGGTGGGCTCTCGTCCATGTCGGGCGGGCCGTCAGCCTCCGCGGCAAACGGCTGCACCGGCACCATGGGCGTCACGAGCAGGTCGAAGTCCTGGAAGGCCCGCTCCACCCGACGGCAGAAGGCCGCACGTTCCTGCAAGGCCTGAAGATGCCCGGCCAGGTCGAGCGACGCGGATCGCTCGACGAGTCGCACGAGACCAGGGTCCATCTGGGCGCGCTCCGACGCCGGCCGCCCCAGGTATGGGGCGCCCCGTGCCACCCACAGCCGGTCGAAGATGTCCACGGGGTCGGGCAGGTCCACATCGGTCTGCACGCACCGCAGGCCGGGCACCTCGCGCAGACGTGCGAAGGCTGCCTGCACGCTGTGCTCGACCTGTGCGTCCAGCCGACGCCCGAACAGCGTGGGCGCGAGCGCGACACGGCATCCTGCAGGCAACGAATCCAGAGCAGCCAGCCAGCTCGACCCGTCGTCAGGCAGCGAGTAGGGATCCTGCGGGTGCGCGCCCTTGAGCACGTCCAGGGCCAGCGCCGAGTCGGCCACGCTGCGCGTCATCGCGCCAGCGTGGGACAGGTGCTCGGAACTGCTCAACGGATAGGTGGGTACGCGACCGAGCGTCGGCTTGAGCGAGAAGATGCCGCAGAACGCCGCCGGGATGCGCAGGGAGCCCCCGCCGTCGGAGCCCAGGCTCATCGGGACGTGCCCGGCCGCCACTGCGACGGCTGAGCCTGAACTCGACCCCCCAGCAGTCAGCCGCGTGCTCCAGGGATTGCGGGTGACGCCGTAGAGCGGCGAATTGGAGGCTGCCTTCCAGCCAGACTCCGGCGTGGTGTTCTTGCCGACCATCACGGCGCCTGCGCGCCGCATGCGCTCGACCACCGGGGAGTCCTCGGTGGGGACCGCCTGGGCATGGAGCCTGGAGCCCCGTCGGGTGGGCACGCCTGCCGTCAGGAAAAGATCCTTCACCCCGATGGGCACGCCGTGCCACGTGCCACGGAACTCGCCCCGCAAGGCCTCGGCCTCACGCTCGGCAGCCTGGGCAAGTGCTTGGTCAGCCAGCACTTCACACCAGGCATTCAGGTGGGGCTCTGTGCGCTCGATACCCTCCAGGGCAGCGCGGACAAGCTCGACAGGGGACAGCGTTCGCCGACGAACACCGCGCGCCATGTCCAGCGCGCTCAGCGATGCGTACTCGCGTGGATCCAGTTTCAGCTCCCTCCTGGAAGCGCCTACGGTGTGCCGTCACCCCCCCAATGCTGCGGTGCGACACCCTGAACCGCACCCCGGTGGTGCAAGCGCCACCGGGGCCGGACACGTCAGCGTGCGTGTGGTCTGTCACAAATGTGCCATCCTCCGGCCGCCCTGGCAAGACGGCCTGCAGCACGTGATGCCATTGGGGCCGATCACGTCGAAGTATGTCTAACATGGCGGCGACAGCCGCTCGACCCGGAGCTTCACCTCATGGCGCGCAAGAACAATTCCCTCTCAGAACACCCAGCCCTGGCTGCTGTGCGCGCAAGCACCACCGGCAAGGTCAAGGTCGCCGTCAGCGACATCGACGGCATCCTGCGCGGCAAGTACCTGCACCGCGACAAGTTCTTCGGTGCCGCCGAGGGCGGCTTCGGCTTCTGCGACGTCGTCTTCGGCTGGGACGCCCACGACACCTGCTACGACAACACGCAGGTCACCGGCTGGCAGCACGGCTTCCCGGATGCGCTCGCGCGGCTCGATCTCTCCACCGCCCGCCACGTGCCGTGGGACGACCACGTGCCCTTCTTTCTCGGCGAATTCGTCAACGCCGACGGCAGCCCCTACCCGGTGTGCCCGCGCCAGGTGCTCAAGCGCGTGCTGGCCCGCGCGGCCAAGCTCGGCGTGCAGCCGATAGCCGGCATGGAGTTCGAGTGGTTCAACTTCGCCGAGACGCCGCAGACCTGGGCTGGCAAGCGTGGCGTGAACCCCGAGCCGATCACGCCTGGCATGTTCGGCTACTCGCTGCTGCGCATGGGTGACAACCGCGGCTTCTTCAACGCGCTGATGGACGAGATGGGCGCCTTCGGCGTGCCCATCGAGGGCCTGCACACCGAGACGGGGCCGGGCGTGTACGAGGCCGCCATCGCGTTCTCCGGCGCACTCGAAGCAGCCGACCGTGCCATCCTCTTCAAGACCGGCGCGAAGGAAATCGGCAAGCGCTTCGGCATCATGCCGAGCTTCATGGCCAAGTGGGCGCAGCAGTACCCGGGCTGCTCGGGCCACATCCACCAGAGCCTGTCGGACGGCAAGAAGAACCTCTTCTTCGACGCGAAGTCCTCGCGCTCGATGAGCAAGCTCTTCGAGAGCTACCTGGCCGGCCAGATCGCCTGCCTGATGGAATTCGCGCCGATGTTCTGGCCCACCATCAACAGCTACAAGCGGCTGGTGGACGGCTTCTGGGCGCCGGTGAAGCCCACCTGGGGCCTGGACAACCGCACCGCGAGCTTCCGCGTGATCGCGGGCAGCCCGAAGAGCACGCGGCTGGAAACGCGCTGCCCCGGCGCCGACGTGAACCCCTACCTCGCGATGGCCGCCGTCATCGCTGCAGGGCTGCACGGCGTGGAGAAGGGCTTGAAGCTCACCGCGCCGCCCATCACGGGCACCAACCAGGGCGCCGAACACATCCCGCGCGCCCCGCGCTCGCTCATCGAGACCACGCGCATCTTCCGCGACAGTGCGGTGGCGCGCGACTGGCTCGGCGACACCTTCGTCGAGCACTTCGCCGCCACGCGCGAGTGGGAGTGGCGGCAGTGGCAGGACGCGGTGACGGACTGGGAGCTCAAGCGCTACTTCGAGATCATCTGAGGGCAGCCGGCTCGAAGCCCGGCACCCCGAACTGCCACAGCACGAACGCCCAGGTGTCGGCCTGACGCTGCTGCGCCTGCTCGCGCGAGGCGCCGCTGCCGTGGCCCGCCTCGTAGTCCAGGCGCATCAGCACGGGGCGCTCACCCGCCTGCGCGGCCGACAGCCGGGCGTAGAACTTGGTGCTCTGCCACACGTCCACGCGCGCATCGTTCACGCCGTGCAGCAGCAGCACGGCCGGGTAGCGCGTGCCTTCGCGCACCGCGTGGTAGCTGCTCATCGCGAGCAGGCCGCGGAACTCGTCTTCCTTCTTCACCGTGCCGTATTCGGGGATGTTGGCCACACCGTTGGCGCGCAGCTCCGAGCGCACGGTGTCGAGCACCGGCACCGAGGGCAGGGCCACGGCAAAGAGGTCCGGCCGCTCGGTGATGGCGCGGCCCACCAGGATGCCGCCCGCACTGCCTCCCGACAGCGCCAGGCGGGCGGGCGACGTGTAGCGCTCGCGCACCAGCCACTCGGCCGCCGCGATCGCGTCTTTCCACGTGTTGGGCTTGGTCGTCTTGCGCCCGGCTTCATGCCACTCGCGGCCGAAGATGCCGCCGCCGCGCACATGCGCAATCGCGTAGACCCCGCCGCGCTCGAGCCAAGCCAACAGGCGCGGGCCGAAGCCCGGGTTCTCCACCGTGCCGTAGGCGCCATAGCCATAGAGGATGGTCGGATTGCGCCCGTCCAGCGCCAGGCCCTCGCGGCTGATCACGGTCAGCGGCACGCGCACACCGTCGTGGCTCGGCACCATCACCTCGCGCACCTGCAGCCCCGGCGGAGCGTCGAAGGCGCCTTCACGCGCGAGCTGCAAGGGCTGCGCCCCGGCACCCGGCTCCCACACCATCGTGCGGCTCACGCGCGTCCAGCTGCCCTGGCGCACGGCCACGCCGTCCTGGCGCCGGTCCGCACCGAGGATGTCGACACTGCCAAGGGCCGGCAAGGCGGCTTCCTCCGTCGCGGGCACGCGGGTGCCGGCCGAGACGGCTGCGGCACCGGCCGCTGCGCTGACCTCGTGCGCGCGCCGATACAGACGCGTGTTGACGCCGTCGCGGCGCGTGAAGTAGAGCGCATCGCGCGCGGCCGCAATCTCGCCGATCGCCCCTTCGCCTTGCGGCACCACCACCTGCGCGCGGGCGAGGTCGGGTTCGCGTGCGGACATGCGCAGCACCTGGAAGCGCGGGGCGCCCTTGGCGCTGAGCAGGTAGAAGGCATCGGCCGCCCCCACGAGGCTGCGCACCTCGTCTTCAGCGCCGAAGACCTTGCGCCACTTGGCACGCCCCGCCTTGGCGTCCTCCAGCCCAGCGACGAAGAAGAGCCCGTTGCGCTCCACGCCGAGCGCCACCCACATGCCGGCCTGCCCGGTGCCGGGGATCTCGAAGATGTAGCCGGTGGCGAACACCGGCAGCCCGAGTGCCGGCTCGCGGCTCGCGCTGAAGACGAGGCGGTCGCTGCCGTCCAGCGCCCTGAAGTGGCGGGCCGTGTCGTTGAAGCGCTCACCACGCGGCCCGCGGTCGTAACCCTCGCGCAGGCGCGAGTAGAAGAAGCCGCTGCTGTCCTCCAGCCACGACACGCTCGCACCGCGGATGCGGTCGATGGGCGGCATCACGGGGCGGCCCGTGGCCACCTCCACCACGTGCAGCTCGCCGATCTCGGCGCCGCCTGCCTGCAGACCATAGGCAAGCAGGCGGCCGTCGGGCGACGGCGAGAAGCCCTGCAAGGCCACCGGCCGTCCCGCGGCCTGGGACAACGCGTCCGGGTCCACCAGCACGCGCTCGGCGGCGCCGCCGGCTGCCGCGGGCTCGCGCAGCACGAGCTTGAGCTGCTGCTCGCCCGGCTCGCGGCGCGTGAAGAAGAGCCTCGAGCCCGGCTTGCGCACCACCGCCCCCACCGTGCCGCCGGCCTGGGCATCGATCGCCTCGATGCGCGCCAGCAGCTCGCGGCGGCCGGGCAGCCGCTCGAGCACCTGTGCAGTGGCCTGCGCGTGCCCACGCATCCACTGCCGCACGCGCTCGTCGGCGACGTTCTCGAGCTCGCGGTACGGGTCGGGCACGCGCACGCCCCAGTGCGTATCCGCAGCATCACCGGGCGGCCACGGGGCCGGCATGGCCACGCCGGCCACAGTCCGAGGCGGTGCGGCAGGGGCGCCCGCGGCAGCGGCAGCCGTGGCCGATGCGCCCGCCGGTTGGCTGCCCGCGCCGACAGCCTGAGCCGACGCTTGCCAGGACGCCACCACCAGGCACGCCGCTGCCGCGCCGTACCCCGCGCACACCCGCAGTTTCCGCTTGATCGTCATCTCTTCCTCTTGTCCATCGGTGGCCGCCAGGAACCCCCATCACCGCGTGTGTGGCTTCCTGGCCCCAAAACGCTGCGATTGTCGGCAGAAGCGGCGTAATCTCACGCCCTCGTCGGCTTTCGACCCCTCATCGCCCTTTGCCTTCCATGTCGATCTCGCGCTTCGCCTTCCCCACCCCCATCCACTTCGGCGCCGGTGCCCGGGCGCTCGTGGCGCCGCACCTGCGCGAACAGGGCCTGCGCCGGCCGCTGGTCGTCACCGACCGTGCACTCGCCCGGCTGCCGGTGATGCAGGAGTTCCTGTCGCACCTCAAAGGCCTGGAGGTCGCGGTCTACGACGGCGTCTTCGGCAACCCCACCTGTGCGCAGGTGATGGCCGGCGCCGCGGCCTTCCGCGCGCATGGTGCGGACGCCGTGATCGGGTTTGGCGGCGGTGCGGCGCTCGATGTCTCCAAGGTGGTGGGCCTGGCTGCCACGCACGAGGGCGACATCCTCGAGTACGTGTGGGACCACCCGCAGGTGCGCCCGATCGTGCACGAGCTGCCCTACTACGTGGCACTGCCCACCACCTCGGGCACGGGCTCGGAGGTCGGCCGCTCGGCCGTGGTCTCGGAGAACGACACCCACCACAAGCGCACCGTCTTCAGCCCGAAGATCCTCGCGCGCGCGGTGTTCGCCGACCCCGAGCTCACGCTCGCGCTGCCGCCGGCCGTCACGGCCGCGACCGGCATGGATGCGCTGACCCACAACATCGAGAGCTACCTGTCGCCGGCCTACCACCCGCTGTGCGACGGCATCGCCCTCGAGGGCCTGCGCCTCGGTGCGGCCGCACTCGCCACCGCGGTGGCCGAGCCCGGCAACCTGCAAGCCCGCGCCGACATGATGATGAGCTCGATGATGGGCGCCATCGCCTTCCAGAAGGACCTCGGCTCGGTGCATGCCTGCGCGCACGCGCTCGGGGCCGTGTGCGACATGCACCACGGCCTGGCCAACGCCCTGATGATCGACACCGTGCTGGCGTGGAACCACGAGGCCGTGCCGCGCAAGTTCGACGAGCTCGCGCACGTGGCCGGCGTGCCCGGCGGCGGCTTCGCCTTCGTGGGCTGGCTGCGCCAGCTCAAGTCGCGCATCGGCATCACGGGCGGCCTGGCTGCACACGGCGTGACCACCGAAGCCCTGCCGCGCCTGGTGCCGCTGGCCGCGCGCGACTTCACCGGCGGCACCAACCCGCGCCCGGCCACCGAGGCCGACTACGAGCGGCTCTTCCGGCAGGCGATGTGAGCACCCGCATGAGCCGCACTTCATCCCCGCTGCTGATCGGCGTCTCGGCACGCATCCATTACCCGCTCGAGCACGAGCAGCTGCCGCGGGTGTTCACCAAGACGCTGCACTTCCTGGAGCAGTCGGTGGCGCACTGGGTGCTGTCGGGCCACGCGATGGCCGTGATGGTCCCGGCCGTCACGAAGGACAGCATCGTCGAGCGCAGCGACCTCGACCTCGACGACTACGCGCGCGCGCTTGACGGCCTGGTGCTGCAAGGCGGCAACGACATCGCCCCGCAGGCCTATGGCGAAGAGCCGCTGAACCCCGCCTGGTCCGGCGACCCCGTGCGCGACCGCTACGAGATGGAGCTCATCGCCGCCTTCGAGCGCGCCGGCAAGCCCGTCTTCGGCATCTGCCGCGGCTTCCAGCTCATCAACGTGATGTACGGCGGCTCGCTGTACCAGGACATCGAGACGCAGGTGCCCGGCGCGCGCGAGCACCGCAGGCTCGAGCGCTACGAGCAGCACTACCACGCGATCGAGCTCGTGCCGGGCACGCGGCTGGCCGAGCTCTATCCCGGCGTCACGCGGGCCGTCACCAACAGCATCCACCACCAGGGTGTGAAGGCGGTGGCGCCGGGCTTCGTGGTGGAAGCCCGCTGCCCGGAAGATGGCACCGTGGAGGCCATCCGCCGCACCACGGGCGGCTCCTACCTCGCAGCGGTGCAGTGGCACCCCGAGTTCCACGTGCCCGGCAGCCCCGACAATTTCGACGACACGGCGATGCTCGAGGACTTCCTGGCCGCGGCGCGGGCGGTGAAGGCTGCCCGAACCTCCTGAACGCCTGAACCTCCTTAACCCTGCACACCTGCGCGCGCCCTGCTCCTCTGCGCCCTTGCACCCTTGCCCGGACCGACCATGCCCACGCTGAAGATCACGAACCCCGCCACCGGCCAGGTGATCGCCGAGATTCCCGCCGACGACGCTGCGAGCGTGGCCGACAAGGCCGCGGCCGCCCGCGCCGCGCAACCCGCCTGGGCCGCACGACCGATGGCCGAGCGACTGGCCGTCATCGCCCGTTTCAGGGAAGCCGTGGTGGCACAGCTCGACGCGCTGGCCGCGACCATGACGGCCGAAACCGGCAAGCCCATCGCGCTGTCGCGAAACGAGCTCAACGGCCTGCTGCCGCGGCTCGACTTCTTCCTCGAGCAGGCCGAGCGCGCAGTACGCGACGAGCACGTGTTCGACGGCGGCGGCATGCACGAGCAGATCTCCTTCGAGCCGCTGGGCGTGGTGGCGAACGTCTCGGCCTGGAACTACCCCTGGTTCGTCGGCTGCAACGTGATCGTGCCGGCGCTCCTCACGGGCAACGCGGTGCTCTACAAGCCGAGCGAATACGCGGCGCTCACCGGCCAGCACATCGCGCGGCTGCTGCACGACAGCGGCGTGCCTGAACCGGTGATGGCCTGCCTCGTGGGTGCGGGCGAGGTGGGGCAGGCGCTGCTCGCCCAGCGCATCGACGGCCTCTTCTTCACCGGCAGCCACGCCACCGGCCAGCGCATCGCCGCGACTCTCGCCACGCGGCTGGTGAAGGTGCAGCTCGAGCTCGGCGGCAAGGACCCGATCTGGGTGCGCGAGGACGTGGACGTGAAGGCAGCCGCCGAGAGCCTGGCCGACGGCGCGATGTACAACACCGGCCAGGGCTGCTGCTCGGTGGAACGCATCTACGTGCACGCGAGCATCCACGACGCCTTCGTCGAGCACTTCGTGCGCACCGTGCAGGGCATGAAGCGGGGCGACCCCATGGACCCCGCCACCTACATCGGCCCGCTTACGCGCGCGCCACAGCTCGCCGTGCTCGAGGCCCAGGTGGCCGATGCGCTGGCCAAGGGTGCCACGCTCGCCGCTGGCGGCCACCGGCTGCCCGGCCCGGGCAACGGCTTCGAGCCCACCGTGCTGACCCACGTGAACCACACGATGGAGGTGATGCGCGAGGAGAGCTTCGGCCCGATCGTTGGCATTCAGCGCGCGGCCGACGACGAGGAGGCCATCGCGCTGATGAACGACACCCGCTACGGCTTGACGGCCGGCGTCTACACGCGCGACGAGGCGGCTGCGCGCACCGTGCTCGCGCGCGTACACGCGGGCAGCGTCTACTGGAACTGCTGCGACCGCGTCAGCCCACGCCTGCCGTGGTCGGGCGTGGGCGATTCGGGCATTGGGCTGACGCTGTCCACGCACGGTATCCAGACCTTCACGCGGCCCAAGGCCTGGCACCTGCGACAGCCTTGAGCGCGCTCTTGAGCACCCTCGC
>JBDKFA010000072.1:0-11212 GCA_039798945.1 Pseudomonadota bacterium | reverse complement strand
TCCCGGCGTCGTGCTGCGGCCTATTCGGCCTGAAGCCCACGCGCGGGCGTGTGCCCTCGGGGCCGGACCAGGGCGAGTTGTGGAACGGCTTCGCGATCGAGCACGGCCTCACGCGCTCGGTGCGCGACAGTGCCGCGCTGCTCGATGCGGTGGCCGGGGCCGACACCGGAGCGCCCGCGGCCGCCCCGCACCAGGTGCGGCCATTCGTGCAGGAAGTGCTCGCCGACCCGGGCCGGCTGCGCGTGGGGGTGTGCACCGAGCCCTGGCTCGGGCACGCGGTGGACGCCGAGTGCGTGCGCGCCGTGGAGGAGGCTGCCGCCCTGCTGCGCGACCTCGGCCACGAGGTCTTCCAGACGAACCTGCCGGTGGGCGGCACGGGCTTCGCCGAGGCCTTCCTCACCCTGCTCGCCGGCAACGTGCGCGCCGAAATCGAGGAAGCGGCCGCGCTCACCCGAACCCCCGCGCGGCGCCACGACTTCGAGGCCGCGACCTGGGCCATGGGCATGATGGGCAGGGCCTTCCGTGCCGACGAGTTCGTCGCCGCACAGCGTACGCTGCAGCGCACGGCACGCGCGATCGCCCGCGGCTTCGAAGACATGGACGTGCTGCTCACGCCCACGCTCGCGAGCCCGCCACCCGCCATCGGTGCGCTGCAGCCCACGCCCGCCGAGCAGCGTCAGCTCGCGCTGATGGGCGCGCTCAACCAGCCCTGGCTGCTCAAGGCCGCCGGCGCGTTGCAACAGATGGCTGGCAAGGTCTTCGACTTCATCCCCTACACCCCGCCGTTCAACGTCACCGGGCAGCCGGCGATGTCGGTGCCGCTGCACTGGAGCGCGCAGGGGCTGCCGATCGGCGTGCAGGTGGTGGGGCGCTTCGGCGACGAGGCCACGCTCTTTCGGCTGGCGGGCCAACTCGAGCGCGCGCGGCCATGGGCTGCGCGGAGGCCGCCGGGGTTCTGAGCCGTTCGCCCCCCTCAGGCAGGGCCAGCGCCCGGGTGTGCTGCGGGTTGCGCCGCGCGCGCACAGCCCAGGGTGAGAGCGCGCCTCAGCGCGGCGCGGCGGTGAGCTGCTCGACCAGCCCCGCCACTCGCTCGGTGACGGCCCGGTCCATCTCGATCGCCCGGCCCCATTCGCGATTCGTCTCGCCTGGCCACTTGTTCGTCGCATCCAGCCCCATCTTGCCGCCCAGGCCGCTGACCGGCGAGGCGAAGTCGAGGTAGTCGATCGGCGTGGACTCCACGAGCGTCGTGTCGCGCACCGGGTCCATGCGGGTGGTGATGGCCCACACCACCTCCTTCCAGTCGCGTACGTCCACGTCGTCGTCGGTGACGACGATGAACTTCGTGTACATGAACTGGCGCAGGAAGCTCCACAGCCCGAACATCACGCGCTTGGCGTGGCCCGGGTAGGCCTTGCGGATGGAGATCACCGCCATCCGGTAGCTGCAGCCTTCGGGCGGCAGGTAGAAGTCGGTGATCTCCGGGAACTGCTTGCGCAGGATCGGCACGAACACCTCGTTCAAGGCCACGCCCAGGATGGCTGGCTCGTCGGGCGGCTTGCCGGTGTAGGTCGAGTGGTAGACCGGGTCGCGCCGGTGGGTCAGCCTGTCGATGCGGAAGACCGGGAACCAGTCCTGCTCGTTGTAGTAGCCGGTGTGGTCGCCAAACGGGCCTTCCAGCGCATGCAGATAGCCGCCGCGCTCGCGCAGCGGCACGCCTGCCTCGCTCGTGCCTTCGAAGCCCGGCTCGGCCGGCACCAGGTGCCCCTCGAGCACGATCTCGGCGCTCGCCGGCACCTGCAACGGCCAGCCCGGCTCGCCCACCGTCGTGTCGGCCAGCTCGGTGCGGCTGCCGCGCAGCAGGCCGGCGAACTGGTACTCCGACAGCGTGTCGGGCACCGGGGTGACAGCACCCAGGATCGTCGCCGGGTCGGCGCCCAGCGCAACCGCCACTGGAAAGGGGCGGCCCGGGTTGGCCTGCGCGAATTCGCGGAAGTCGAGCGCCCCGCCCCGGTGCGCGAGCCAGCGCATGATGGTGCGGCGCGGGCCGATCACCTGCTGGCGGTAGATGCCGAGGTTTTGGCGCCGCCTCGGCTGCGCCACGCCCTGGGGCCCGCGGGTGATGACCAGCCCCCAGGTGATGAGCGGCCCGGCGTCGCCCGGCCAGCAGGTCTGCACCGGTATCCGGGCGAGGTCCACCTCGGGCCCGGGCACGACGTGGCGCTGACAGTCCGCCCCCCGCACCGTGGCGGGCTTCATGTCCCACACGGCCTTGGCCATCTGCAGCAGCCGGCCGGCGTCTTTCAAGCCGCGCAGCGGCTCGGGCTCCTTCAGGGCAGCCAGCAGCTGCCCGACCTGGCGCAGTTCCTCGATGGTAGCGGCGCCCATGCCGAGGGCCACGCGGCGAGGGGTGCCGAAGAGGTTGGCCAGGCAGGGCATCGCTGCGCCAGTGGGCCGCTCGAAGAGCAGCGCCGGCCCGCCTGAACGCAGCACGGCGTCCGATACCGCCGTCATCTCCAGGTGCGGCGAGACGGGCTGCGTCACACGCCGCAACTCGCCTTGCGCGGCCAGCTGGTCGAGGAAGTCACGCAGGTCGCGGTATTTCATGAGCAGGTTCAACGATGGGGTGTGAGGGCCCGGAGACACTGTGGGCGGAAGAACGGTCCTGACCGCCCTGACCCTAAACCCTATACCGCGACCGAATCGGCGGCAGCGACGAGTCGCCGGAAAAGCCACTGCGGACACGGCGATCTGCCGCTGATCAGGGTGAACCCTAGTGTGCGATAAACTCCCACCCCCCGCAGACGGCCATCCGGCGTGGCCCGCAGCGGTTGATGCAGGCGACCCGGCCCCGTGCCGACCGATTATCGCCGCCGCTGCCCGGGCCCTGTGCCCACATGGCGGGGGCGCCACTCGACACTGAAAGGAAGCGCATGCAAACGACTTCGGCCTGGCCGCGCCTGGCGCGGCAATGGATGTCATGGAGCGTGCACGGCTTGGCCCTGCTCGGCATGGGCCTGCTCGTGGCGAGCGCGCTGATGGCCGGCCACGACGGGCTGCGCGAGCAGGCCACTGGACGCGTGATGGGCTGGCTGCAGCAGCGCCACGAGCTGCCTGCCGCCGCAGAGTCCGATGAAGGAACCGTCGCCAGGGCGGCGGGACCCGACGTCGCCGCGCTGACGCCGCAGCAGTCGGCCGTCGCCCAATGGCTCACGCGCCAGTACAAGGTCGCCCCGCAGCCGCTGGCCCTGCTCGTCCAGGAGTCCTGGGCGCTCGGCCAGCGCTTCGGCATCGACCCCACGCTCATCCTGGCGGTGGTAGCGGTGCAGTCCAGCTTCAACCCCTTCGCCCAGGGCGCGATCGGTGCGCAGGGCCTGATGCACGTCGTCACGCAAGACCACGACGGCAAGTTCGAGGCCTTCGGTGGTGCCATGGCGGCCTTCGATCCGCTGGCCAACCTGCGCGTGGGCGTCGTGGTGCTGCAAGACAGCCTGCGCCGCGCCGGCGGCAGCCTCCCCGAGGGGCTGCGCCTGTACCTGGGTGCAGGTGACCCCCAGCGCCAGACAGGGTCGGCCGAGCGCGTGCTGGCCGAGCAATCGCGCCTGCGCAACGTGGCCAACGCGGCGCCCGGGCAGGGCAGGCTCGCTTCCGTCACGCGCTGACCCGCCCTGGCTGCACCCGCCCTGGCGCAGGGCTGGAGCGCCGACACGCCTCCGCTACACTGCTCGCCTGCGCAACTGGCGACAGGGCAACGCGGGCGCGAGAGCCGCCTGCCGCCCGAGGTGGAGTCCCACCAGGGAGCGCGGGCCGGCCTGGCAGCCGGTGCAAGCCGTGCGCCTGGGCAAGATCCGCCGACACATCTCCCGAGGATCCCCCGACCATGTTCGACCGCACCCAGCACACGATCGCCCACACCGACCCCGAGGTCTGGGCTGCCATCCAGGCCGAGAACCAACGCCAGGAAGCGCACATCGAGCTCATCGCCTCCGAGAACTACACCTCCCCGGCGGTGATGGCCGCCCAGGGCAGCCAGCTCACCAACAAGTACGCCGAGGGCTATCCCGGCAAGCGCTACTACGGCGGCTGCGAGCACGTGGACGTGGTCGAGCAGCTGGCCATCGACCGGCTCAAGCAGCTCTTCGGGGCCGCCCATGCGAATGTGCAGCCGAACTCCGGCTCGCAGGCCAACCAGGGTGTGTTCTTCGGGCTGCTTCAGCCCGGCGACACCATCATGGGCATGAGCCTCGCCGAGGGCGGCCACCTCACGCACGGTATGCCGCTGAACATGAGCGGCAAATGGTTCAAGGTGGTGAGCTACGGGCTGGATGCACAGGAAGTCATCGACTACGAGCAGATGGAGCGCCTCGCGCACGAGCATCGCCCGAAGCTCATCATTGCCGGCGCCTCCGCCTACAGCCTTCGCATCGACTTCGAGCGCTTCGCGCGCGTGGCGCGCGCGGTGGGGGCGATCTTCATGGTCGACATGGCGCACTACGCGGGCCTGATCGCCGCGGGCGTCTACCCGAACCCGCTGCCGCATGCCGACGTCGTCACCTCCACCACCCACAAGAGCCTGCGCGGACCACGCGGCGGGGTGATCCTGACGAACGACGAGGGGATTGCCAGGAAGATGAACTCGGCGATCTTCCCCGGCATCCAGGGCGGCCCGCTGATGCACGTGATCGCGGCCAAGGCGGTGGCGTTCCACGAGGCGCTGCAGCCTTCCTTCCGCGCCTACCAGCAACAGGTGCTGGACAACGCGCGGGTGCTGGCCGAGACGCTGATCGAGCGTGGCCTGCGCATCGTCTCGGGCCGCACCGAGAGCCACGTGATGCTCGTGGACCTGCGCCCCAAGGGGCTGACCGGCAAGCAGGCCGAAGCGCTGCTCGGGCAGGCCCACATCACGTGCAACAAGAACGGCATCCCCAACGACCCGCAAAAGCCGATGGTCACCAGCGGCATCCGCCTGGGAAGCCCGGCCATGACCACACGCGGCTTCCGGCAAGAGGAGTCGCACCGCACCGCCCACCTGATCGCCGACGTGCTCGACCGCCCGGATGACCCGGCCGTGCTCGAGACGGTGCGGGCGAAGGTGGCGGAACTCACGCGGGCGTTCCCAGTCTACGGCTGAGGCGGGCGCCCTCGCGCCTGCGCCCCCCCCCCCGGACTCCCGCCGATGCGCTGCCCCTACTGCGGACATGAGGACACCCAGGTCGCCGAGACGCGCGACACCGAAGAGGGCCACACGCGCCGGCGCCGGCGCTGCCTGAAGTGCGAGCGCCGTTTCACCACCTTCGAGCGGCCCGAGGTGGCGATGCCTGTGGTGGTCAAGCGCGACGGCAGCCGTGTGGAGTTCGACGGCGAGAAGCTGCGCGGCTCGATGACGCTGGCGCTGCGCAAGCGACCGGTGAGCACCGAGCAGGTGGACGCCGCGGTCGAGCGCATCCAGGAGAAGCTGCTCAGCTCCCCCGCGCGCGAGGTGCCCTCCACGCGCCTGGGTGAGCTCGTGATGCGCGAGCTGAAGAAGCTCGACAAGGTGGCCTACGTGCGCTTTGCGAGCGTGTACCGCAGCTTCGAGGACGTGGACGAGTTCCGGCAGCTGATCCGGGAGATCTGAGCCTCCCGCGTGGCGCGGCGGCTTCACGCCCCGCTCTCCCCCGCTCTCCCCCCTCTTACCCCCCTCGGGAGGATCGTCAGCGGGCGGACCCCTGCCTACAGTGGCCAGGCCATGTCTGCCTTGCCCCACATCCCGTCAGGCACTCGTCCCGCCAGCCGCACCGAGCAGCGGCTGCGGCGCCCGACCCTTCCCGGCCCCGGTTGCACGAGCGGCTTCACGCTGCTCGAGGCCCTCACCGCACTGGCGGTGCTGGCGCTGCTGGCGGCACTGGCCTTGCCGTCGTGGGCGCAGTGGCGCGCGCGCACCGGGGTGGCGGGCGTCGCCCACGAAATCGAAGCGTTGCTGCAGCAAGCCCGCGCCCATGCCTGGGCCACGGGTGAGTCGGTGCAACTCGAGTTCGACGCTGCCCGCGCAGGTGCCTGCGTGCTTGCGCACACCGGCGAACGGGGTGCGTGCCGGTGCCCGGCCAACCCGGTACCGCCCGGGGCTCCAGGCCCCTGCAGCGCTGGTGCGCGGCTGCTGCAGCACGCGTGGTGGCCCGCCGGGGCGGGCGTGTCGGTGTCCGCCAACGTGGTGGCGATGAGGCTCGACGCGCTGCACGGCACGGTGTCGCCCGCGGGCACCGTGCGTGTGGCCAGCCCGCTCGGCCCGGCGCTGCACCAGGTGGTCAACGTGATGGGGCGGGTGCGCACCTGCGTGCCCGCCACAGCGCCAGCGTGGTCGGGGGTGGCGCCGTGCTGAGGGTGGGGCCCGGGTGCGAGGGGCGGAAGCGGTGCCGGGGGCGGCGCGGCTTCACGCTCGTCGAGATGCTGGTCGCGCTGGGCGTGGTCGCGGTGCTGGCCACTCTGGCGGTGCCCAACCTCTCCGAGGCGCTGCAACGCAGCCGCCGCATCGAGGCCGTGTCGGCCCTGGGCGCCCTGCAGCAGGCGCAGGAACGACACCGCGGCACGGAGCCGGCCTACACCACCGACATCGCCCGGCTCGGCTGGCCCGACGCACGCTCGGCGTCCGGGTCCTACACGCTCGAGGTGGAGCGGGCAGACGACACGGGCTACCGGCTGGTGGCCCGAGCCAGTTCGCCGGGCCCGCAGGCCGGTGACGTGCGCTGCGCCACCCTGGTCGTGCAGGTGCAGGGCGCAGTCACCACGCGAGGCTCGACTTGCCGCGGCTGCGCGCTGGCCGAGCCGCTGTCCGACACTGCGCGTTGCTGGGGGTCGCCATGAGGGCATCTCGGGCCGTCGCGACGCGTGCGAATCACCCGGCGACCCGCACGCGCCACGCCCCCCCACCCTGCGCCCGGGGGGTGAGCCTGCCCGAAGTGCTCGCAGGCGCTGCCGTAGGCAGCCTCGTGCTGCTGGCGGCCCTGGTATCCGTGGGGTCCCATCTGGGTGCGCAGCAGCGCACCCACCTGGCCGTGCAACTCGACCAGGAGCTGCGCAGTGCCACAGCCATCCTCACGCGTGGTCTGCGCCGCGCGGGCTTCTGGTGGGAGGCCGCCGCCGAGCAGCCCAACCCGTACGCCGCCTGGTCTGTCCAAGGCTCGGGCAGCTCAGCCAGCGTGCTCACGGCACACGCCCACCCGGCGCGCACCGAAGACGGCGTGCTCACGGGCGACGAGCAGCACGGTTTCCGGCTGCGCGGCGGCGTGCTCGAAACCCAGCTCGGCACGGGCAACTGGCAGGCCTTGACCGACCCCCGTCTCACGCGCATCACCCGGCTCGAGCTCGTGCCCCGCACCGAGCCGGCCTGCGGGTCGGCGCGTGCGGTGCGCAGCCTCGAGCTGCTGCTGCAGGCACAGTCCGTGGCCGACCCCACCGTGCAGCGCCAATGGCGCAGCACCCTGCGGTTGCGCAACGACCTCGAAGGCGCCGGCTGCCCGTCCCCCTCCGCGGGCGCCGATGCCGCGGCGGAACGATGAGCGATGAGTGCACCTGGCCGCTCCCCCTTGCTCATCCTGGAGCGCGCTGCGTGAGGGGTCTCCCCGCGAGCACACGCACCGCCACGCGCGGCTTCGCCACACTGGCCACCGTGCTTGCGTTGCTGGCGCTGGCGGCCTGGGGAGCGGCGGCGTCGCAGCGCACGCTCGTGGCGGAACTGCGCGCGGCGGCCGCTCACGCACAGGCCGCCGAGGCGTTCGAGGCGGCGCAAGGCGGGCTCGACTTCGCCCTCGCCTTGCTGCAAGCCGGCACGGTGAATGCGGCCTGCCTGCCCGCCCCCGCGGCTGGCGCAGACGTGTCGGTGGCCCTCCAGCACGGCCCGGTGCAGGCTGCGTGCCGGCGCGGCGACGACGGCTGGGAGTGCGCGTGCGCCGCCCTCGGTGAACCAGCACCTCTGGCGCCGGGCAGCGGTGTGGCCTTCCGGGTGGGGCTGCAGGCGCTGCCGGCACCCGGCGTCGTGCAGCTGCGGGCCGTCGGCTGCAACCGCTCGAGCCTCTCGTGCCCGCCGGACGCGGCCGCCACCGACGCATCCGGCCGTGCGGTCTCTCGGCTTGCCGTGCGCGTGCACGCCGCACCGCCGGCCGGTGCCAGCCAGGCCGGCCACCCCGTCGCCCCCTCGGCCCCAGCCTGGCGGCGCGTCCCCGGCAGCTGGCGCGACTTCTGATGCCTGGGCACTCCGCTCGCGTCGTGCATCAGGCCCGGCAGCGGTGGCACCCACCGGTGGCCGGCTTCACCATCCTGGAGGCCCTGCTCGCACTCGGGGCCCTCAGCCTCGGCGGGCTCGCCCTCGCCGAGATCCAGGTGCACACGCTGCTGGCCGCCGAAGCCACGCGCGAACGGGCCGCGGCGCTGGCGCTGGCGCAGGCCGCGCTCGAGCAGCCGCGCCGCTTCACCGTGCTCGAGCCGGCCGCCGGCGCCACCTCCTACGCCGAGGTCACCTCGTTCAGCACCGTGCTGCCCCCGGAGCCCGGGCGTCCGGTGTCGGCCAAAGTGGAGCTCGAGGTGATCGAGTATGCCGCCCGGCACCTGAAGTCGCTGCGGGTCACGGTCACCTGGGCCGACCGCCTCGGGCGCCAGCAGCGCGTGCAGCTCGACACGTTGCTGGCTCGGGCCCCACCGTGAACCGCCCCGGTCGTGCCGCGGCCACCGCCACCGCCACCGCCACCGCCACCGCCACCGCCACCGCCACCGCCAAGGCGCTGGCGCCTGCGCCCGGCGCGCAGCCCGATAGACTGCCCGCATGCCCCTCACCGAACTCGACCAGCTGCGCCTGCGCGAGGCGCTTGCCCTTGCCGAACAGGCCTTCGGCCGCAGCGAGCCCAATCCTCGGGTGGGCTGCGTGATCGGTCATGCCGATGGCCGCGTGCTGGCCGTGGGCTCCACGCAGGCGCCCGGCAGCGCCCACGCCGAAGCCCACGCGCTGCAGGCCGCGCAGGCGGCGGGCGTCGACGTGCGGGGCGCCACCGCGTGGGTCACGCTCGAGCCTTGCGCACACCACGGCCGCACGCCGCCGTGTGCGGACGCGCTGGTGGCAGCCGGCCTCGCGCGGGTGGTCGTGGGCACCCGCGACCCTTTCCCGCAGGTGGACGGCCGCGGGCTGGAGCGGCTGCGTGCCGCAGGCATCGCGGTCGAGCTTGCCGAGGGCGAACTCGAGCAGGCCTGCCGCGAGATCAACATCGGCTTCCTGTCGCGCGTGCAGCGCGGCCGTCCCTGGGTGCGGATGAAGGCCGCGGCCTCGCTGGACGGGCGGACGGCGCTCCCCAACGGAGCCAGCCAGTGGATCACCGGCGAAGCCGCGCGCGCCGACGGGCACGCCTGGCGCCGTCGCGCCGGGGCGGTGCTCACCGGCATCGGCACCGTGCTGGCCGACGACCCGAGGCTGGACGTTCGGCTCGTGCCCACGCCGCGTCAGCCACTGCGGGTGCTGGCCGACACGCGGCTGCGCACGCCGCCCACCGCACGCGTGCTGGCCCCGCCGGGCGCGGTGCTCGTCTACACCGCGGCGCACGGCGCCTCCGATGCTGCGCACACGGCCCGCGCCCAGGCGCTTCGGGCTGCAGGCGCGCAGCTCGTCAGCCTCGCCGTGGGTCACGGGCACCTGCTGCTCGAACCGATGCTGCACGACCTCGGCACGCGCGGCGTCAACGAGCTGCACGTCGAAGCCGGGCCCACGCTCAACGGGGCCCTGCTGCGCGAAGGGCTGGTCGACGAACTGCTCGTCTACCTCGCACCCCTGATGCTGGGCGAGGGCCGCGGCATGGCCGAGCTCGGCACGCTCACCCAGCTCGCCGATGCCCCGCGCTGGGCGTTGCACGATCTGCGGCGCCTCGGCGAGGACGTGCGGCTGCGGCTGCGCCGCCCGGAACGCTGAGCGACCGGACCTCGACCGGACCTCGACCGGACCTCGACCGGACCTCGACCGGTCCACGCGACCGTCCACACAACAGTGCAAGCGCCACTCCGCCCGGCAGCCCGCTCCGCGGTCCGTCCGAACGTTCAGCGGCCCGCCCACCTCGCGGCCCCAGGCACCGCCCCGGCACCTACAATCACGCGATGCCGATTTCTCCCGTTCCGGAGCTGGTGGCCGAACTGGCTGCCGGCCGCATGGTGGTCCTTGTCGACGAGGAAGACCGCGAAAACGAGGGCGACCTCGTCCTGGCTGCCGACCACGTCTCGGCCGCCGCGATCAACTTCATGGCCCGCTTCGGGCGGGGGCTGATCTGCCTCACGCTCACGCGGGAGCGCTGCGAGGCGCTGCAACTGCCGCCCATGGCGCAGCGCAACGGCACCAAGCACGCCACGGCCTTCACCGTGTCGATCGAGGCGGCCGAAGGCGTGAGCACCGGCATCTCGGCGGCCGACCGCGCGCGCACCGTGCAGGCCGCCGTTGCCCGCGAGGCCAGGCCATCGGACCTGGTACAGCCGGGACACGTCTTTCCGCTGCAGGCGCAAGACGGCGGTGTGCTGATGCGTGCCGGCCACACCGAGGCCGGCTGCGACCTCGCGGCGATGGCCGGATGCACGCCGGCGGCCGTGATCTGCGAGATCATGAACGACGACGGGACGATGGCCCGACTGCCCGACCTCGAGGTCTTCGCCCGGCAGCACGGGCTGAAGATCGGCACGATCGCCGACCTCATCGCCTTTCGCAGCCAGCACGAGTCGCTCATCACGCGCGAGGGCTCGCGCCGCCTCGAAACCGCCTGGGGCGCATTCACGTGCTCTGCCTTCCGCGACCGCAGCGGCGGCCTGCACCTGGCGCTGGCCCATGGCCAGTGGGACACGTCGACCGAGGTCCTGGTGCGCGTGCACGAGCCCTTCACCGCGCTCGACCTGCTCGACGCCGTCGAAAGCCGGCATTCGTGGCCGCTGCCGCAGGCGCTGCGCGAATTGCAGGCAGCCCCGGCTGGCGTGGCGGTGCTGTTGAACTGCGCAAGCGGCGTGGAAACGCTGCTGCCCCAGGTGCTGCCGGGCCAGGCCACGGGCCCTTCCCCCCGCACGCAGATGGACCTGCGCACCTACGGGGTGGGCGCGCAGATCCTGCGCGAGCTCGGCGTGGCGCGCATGAAGCTGCTGGGCAGCCCGCGCCGCATGCCCAGCATGGCCGGCTATGCCCTGGAAGTGACCGGCTTCGTGGCCGCCGAATGAGCCGAATGATGTT
>JBDKFA010000071.1:0-10370 GCA_039798945.1 Pseudomonadota bacterium | reverse complement strand
GCAGCCCACCAGGGCGAAGCGGATCTTGCGGTCGGTGATGGGGAAGGCGACGGTCATGGTGGAAAAGAGGCTGTGCAGGCGCGCGAGGCGGTCGATCGATTTTAGGCGGCGGCCCGGGCGGGCCTAGAATCGCCGCGAAATCCTTCCCTCCACACGACACCCGCCTGCCGCGCCCGCCGCGGCCGGGCCGAGCCGAGCCGACGATGAGCCACGCCGCCCCCACCCCCGTTCCCGCCGACGACAACCAGCTGATCGCCGAACGCCGCGAGAAACTCAGCCAGATCCGCGCCCAGGGCGTCGCCTTCCCGAACGACTTCAAGCCGCGTGACCACGCCGCCGACCTGCACGCCGCCGCCGAGGGCAAGGACAACGAGGCGCTGGACGCCGCGCCGGTCAGCGCCTGCATCGGTGGCCGCATGATGCTCAAGCGCGTCATGGGCAAGGCCTGCTTCGCCACGCTGCAGGACGCCACCGGCCGCATCCAGCTCTACATCACCCAGGACAATGTCGGCGCCGAGAAGCTGGCCGACTTCAAGCGCTGGGACCTGGGCGACATCCTCGGCGCCGAGGGCACGCTGTTCCGCACCAAGACCGGCGAGCTGTCGATCAAGGTCAGCTCGATCCGCCTGCTGACCAAGGCGCTGCGCCCGCTGCCCGACAAGTTCCACGGCATGACCGACCAGGAACAGAAGTACCGCCAGCGCTACGTCGACCTGATCACCGACGACGCCGCGCGCGCGCGCTTCCGCGCCCGCTCCAAGGCGGTCTCCAGCATCCGCGAGTTCATGATCGACAACGGCTTCCTCGAGGTCGAGACGCCGATGCTGCATCCGATTCCGGGCGGCGCCAACGCCAAGCCCTTCATCACGCACCACAACGCGCTCGACCAGGAGATGTTCCTGCGCATCGCGCCGGAGCTGTATCTGAAGCGCCTGCTGGTCGGCGGCTTCGAGCGCGTGTTCGAGATCAACCGCAATTTCCGCAACGAAGGCATCTCGGTCCGGCACAACCCGGAATTCACGATGATGGAGTTCTATGCGGCCTACTGGAACCACCACGACCTGATGGACTTCACCGAGCAGGTGCTGCGCCACGCCGCGCGCCAGGCCACGGGCTCGGCGCAGCTGAGCTACGCGGGCCGCGAGGTGAACCTGGAGGAGCCCTTTGCGCGCCTGACCGTCACCGATGCGCTGGTCAAGCACGCGGGCCTGAGCGAGGAGGAGGCGCGCGACGCGGGCACGCTGCACGCCAAGCTCAAGTCTCTCGGCGAGGAGCCTCCCGCGCACTGGAGCCTGTCCGAGCTGCAGTTCGGCCTCTTCGAGGCCGCGGTGGAGCACCAGCTGTGGGAGCCCACCTTCATCATCGACTACCCGGTGGAGGTCTCGCCGCTGGCCCGGGCATCGGACACGAACCCGTCCATCACCGAACGCTTCGAGCTCTTCATCACCGGGCGCGAGATGGCCAACGGGTTCTCCGAGCTCAACGACGCCGAAGACCAGGCCGCCCGCTTCGCGATGCAGGCGCGCGCCAAGGAAGCGGGCGACGAGGAAGCGATGTACTACGACGCCGACTTCATCCGCGCGCTGGAGGTCGGCATGCCGCCCACGGGCGGCTGCGGCATCGGCATCGACCGGCTCGTGATGCTCATCACCGACAGCCCGAGCATCCGCGACGTGATCCTCTTTCCGGCGCTGCGGCGCGAGGGTTGATCGGCACGGCGCCACCGCCCGCGCGCGCGGGCGAGCATGCGGCAGGCGTTCCGGCCCTCAGCGGTGCCGGAACGCCGGCTTGCGTTTCGTGAGGAAGGCGTCCATCCCTTCCTTCTGGTCTTCGGTGGCGAAGAGCTGGTGGAAGGCCTGGCGCTCGTAGACCATGCCCTCGGTGAGCGCCCCCTCGAAAGCGCGGTTCACGCAGGCTTTGGCAGCCAGCACGCTCGGCAGCCCGAGCGCGCAGATGCCGTCGGCGATGGTGAGCACTTCCTCGAGCAGCCGCTCGGCCGGCACCACGCGCGAGACGAGCCCGGCGCGTTCCGCTTCGGCGGCGTCCATCATGCGGCCGGTGAGCACCATGTCCATGGCCTTGCTCTTGCCCACCGCGCGCGGCAGGCGCTGCGTGCCGCCGGCACCAGGAATGATGCCGATCTTGATCTCGGGCTGGCCAAACTTGGCGCTGTCGGCGGCGACGATGAAGTCGCACATCATCGCGAGCTCGCAGCCGCCGCCGAGCGCGAAGCCTGCCACCGCGGCGATGACGGGCTTTCTCACGCGCAGCATCGTCTCCCAGTTGCGGGTGATGAAGCCGCTGAGCACCACCTCGCGGTACTCGAGCTTGGCCATGGCGGAGATGTCCGCGCCCGCCGCGAAGGCCTTCTCGCTGCCGGTGACGACGATGCAGCCGATCGCGGGGTCGGCGTCGAAGGCGAGCAGTGCGGCGCCGAGCTCGTCCATCAGCGCATCGTTCAGCGCATTGAGGGCCTTCGGGCGGTTTAGCGTGATCAGGCCCGTGCGGTGGGGACCCTCGCCACGGGTCTCGACGAGGATGTTCTCAGGGGTCATGGGCGGGCTCCGGCTGTCTGCGTGAACGGTGCGCGGGCACTATATCGGGCCTGGGTCGGTCGCGGCTCGTCGTGGCGCACGTGGCCGCCCACTCAGGAGCCGGCCCCCGCCTGCTGCGGCAACCGCTGCAGCAGCAGGTCGGCAAAGGTCTGCGCATCCTGGCGGATCACGATGCGCACGGGCAGGTACTGCAGGCTCGGTGCGAACCAGGCCTCGATGGTGAGCTCGCCCGCCTTCTGCTGCTCGCGCCGCGGCTTGATGTAGAAGGTCGAGATGCGGCCCGCAGGCGTGTCGAGCACCTCCTCGCCCATCACGTCGTAGATCCAGCGGTCCACCCGGTGCGGCAGCGCCAGCGGCACCACCACCGACCCCCCCGTACGCAGTTGCTGCGGCTGGGTGGTGAAGAGCCAGGTGAGCTGTACGAACTGGCTGGCCGTGTCCTGCACGCCGGGCAGCGTGGGCACCGCCTTCGCGCCCTGCAGCACGATGCGTTCGCCCTCGAAGGACACGCCCTTGCGACGCGTGGCAGCCAGCGGCACGCGCGTCTCTTCCTCGTAGCGCAGCGGCTTCAGCCCCTGTGACGTGAGTTCGCCCTCGCTGCTCATGCGCCGGCGCACGAGCGGCGCGAAGCTCGGCCCGATGGCCACGTCCAGGTGCACCTGGTAGCGTGCGCCCTGGCGCAGCCACTCCACGCGCGCGCTGCCCTCCACCGGGCCGCGGAAGTCACCCGTGAGGGTGTAGCTCAGCCGTGTGGAGGGCGGCCACTCGAAAGTCGCCGCAGATGCGCCGGCCTCGGGCGCGGCCGCGACCGCCGGCATGGGCGCCGATGCCGGTGTGGCCACGGGCGTGGTGGCAGGCACGGGTGGTGGCGTCTCGCGCGCATCCGCCTGCACCACGGCGCTCTCGCTCGCCGGGACCGCCGGGGCCGTGGCGAGCATCGCGGCAGGCGGCTCGGTCGCAGGTTCCGCCTTGGCCACGTCGCGCTCGGAAGCGTCCGGTGCCGAGGCCGCGGAGGCGGCCGGGGCTGCGGCCTCGGCCGTGGCGACCGGTGCCGGCACGACGGGTGGTGCCGCCGCGGGCGGCACCGCCGTGCTTTGCTGCAACTCGCGGTCGAAGGCCAGCTCGATGCGCTGGATCGTTTCGCGTGCGGCCGAGCCCGCCAGGTGCATCGACTGCGCCAGGTACCCGCCCACCCACAGGTGGGCGAGCGTGACGGCAGCCACCAGGCCGCCGATGGCGACGCGTCGGCCCTCGAACACGGCGCGCGCAGCCCTTGGGCTCAGGCCCCGGCTGCGCCGAGGAAGCAGCTCAGGGACGCCACCGCGCTCAGCCGGAACCGCAGCGTCAGCCAGCGCGCCAGCCCATGGGCGGGGTAGACACGCCTGTCCACGAGGTAGCACACCACCAGCATCGCCCCGGCCACGACGAGCCCGGCCTCCGGCGGCATCACGACCGCCACCCACGCCACGAGCGAGGGCACCACTCCCCAGGCGAAGAGCCGCGGATCGGGCGTCTCCTCGCGAAAGGCGATGCCCCAGTGGATGCCCCCCAGGAACGCGAGGATCGAGCCCGCGTAGGTCGCCAGCGCGAGCACCGCGTAGGGGTGCGCATCCGGGTGCACGAACCACACCAGGAGCGCCCCGAGCACGAAGGGGACCAGCCCGGCGTAGCCGAGGCGGTGGGCCCAGCGGTCACGTGTCATCGCTTGCCTTCCTCGACCGCGCTCATCCCTTGCGGGACGCCTGCGTCAGCTGCTTGTCCAGCTGTTCGGCGGGCACCGCCCCCGGCAGCCGCGAGTCGTCCTCGAACACGGTGGCCGGGGTGCCAGTGACACGGTGCTTGCGGCCGAGCTCGACGTTGCGCTCGACGGCCGCGACATCACACTTCGCCGGTGCGGAGGACGGGAGCTTGTTTTCCAGCATCCACTCGCGCCACGCCCTGGCGGGATCCTTCGCGCACCAGATGTCGCGCGACTTGGTCTGCGAATCGGGCCCGAGGATCGGGTAGAGGAAGGTGTAGACCGTCACGTCCTTCAGGCTCGCCACGTCGCGCTCGAAGCGCTTGCAGTAGCCGCAGTTCGGGTCGACGAAGACCGCCATCTTGCGCGTGCCCTTGCCCTGCTTGATGACGATCGCGTCCTTCAGGGGCAACTTGGAGAAGTCGAAGGCGCTGAGCTTGTCCAGGCGCTGCTGGGTGAGGTTGGCCTTCGCGCGCAGGTCGATCAACTCGCCCTGGATCAGGTACTGGCCGCTGTCGTCGGTGTAGAGCACCTCGCTGCCGATGCGCACCTCCCACAGGCCCGGGACCGGCGTCTTCGTGACCTCGTCGATCCTGGGCAGGTTGGGCAGCCGCTCGGGCAGGTTCTTCCGGATGGCGGCTTCCTGGGCCGCAGCGGATGTGGCCGCGACCAGCAGCAGCGCGGTGGCGATCGAGGCCAGGGTCGGTTGCCGCATCGGGGCTCCCAGGAGGTGGGTGTGGACAGAGGTGTGGAGGGTGTGGGGCGCGGGGGCCGCCAGGCGCACGCGCCGCGCGCGCTCCGCCGCGTTCATCACGAGTGCAGCGCGCGCGCCGTGAGCGCGCGCTTGAGCGGAGCCGCGGCGTCGAGCCAGCCCAGGCCGCGGTTGCGAAGCGTGCGCAGCCACGGCGAATCGTGCGCGAACAGGTGCAGCAGCCCGTCGGTGAGGCCGCCCATCGCCCGCGTGGGCAGCCAGCGCTCGCGGGCGTAGCGGCGCAGCAGCTGCTCGTCGCCCAGGCCACGGTGCGGCTCGCGCTGTGCGATCACGCGCGCCAGCGCCTGTACGTCGGCCAGCCCGAGGTTCAGGCCCTGCCCGGCCAGCGGGTGCACCACATGGGCCGCATCACCCAGCAGCGCCCAGCCCGGGCCGCACACCGGCTCGCAGCGCGTGAGCACGAGCGGCCAGGCGGCGCGCGCGGACGCGAGCCGCAGCCGCCCCGCCGCACCCTCGGTGGTCTCGGCCAGCGCCTGCTCGAAGGCGGCATCGTCCAGCGCCAGCACGCGCGCCGCCTCGGCCTCCGGCAGCGACCACACGAGCCCGTAGCCGTGGCCCCGCTGCGGCCGGTCGAAGGGCAGCAGCGCCAGGATGTCCGGCGAACGGAACCACTGCCGCGCCAGACCGTTGTGGGGGATGTCCGACACCAGGCGTGCCGCCACCGCGCGCTGCCCGTAGGCCTGGGTGTCCACGCGCACGCCGAGCGCCAGCCGGCTTTCCGAGTCGCGCCCGTCGCACACGGCCAGCAGCGCCGCCGGCACGCGCTCGCCCGGCGCGCAGCGCGTGATGTGCGGGGCGAAGCCCACCGCGCGCTCGAGCACGGCCTCGAGCTCCGCGGCATCGACGATCCAGGCCAGTGCCGGCACCGCCTGTTCGTAGGCCGAAAAGCGCAGCGCCGGCCCCGGCACGTCGCCGGCCACACGCATGTCGTGGACCGGCGTGCGCGCCTCCTCGGGTAACGCATCCCAGACCTTGAGGGTGCCGAGAAGCTCCACCGCCCGCGCGTTCAGCGCGTAGGTGCGCACATCGGGCCCGTTGGCCGTGCGCGGCAGCGCCTGCCACCCGATCGACAGGCCCTGGCGCGCCAGCGCAAGCGCCAGGCTCATGCCCACCGCACCGCCCCCGCGCACACACACGTCGAACCGCTCTGCCATGGTCGCGGATTGTAGGCAGCCGTGCAGGCGCCGCCGGGCAGCAGGCACAATTCGCGGCCCATCCACGTCCCCACCCACACCCGACGCCTACGCCCGTGAACACGCTCGCCTGCACCGTTGCCGAACTGTTCGTGCACCCCATCAAGAGCTGTGCCGCGGTCCCCGTGCGCGACCGGCTCCTGATCGAGACGGGCCTGGACCTGGACCGCGAATGGATGGTCGTGGACGCGCACGGCGAGATGCTGACCCAGCGCGAGGTGCCGCGCCTGGCCCTCGTGCAGCCCACGCTGCGCGACCACGACATCGTGCTGCGGGCGCCGGGCATGCTGGCCCTGCACGTGTGGCTGGACCGCGTGGAGTCGCATCGGCGCGCGCGCGTGTGGGACGACGAAGTCGATGCCTGGGACATGGGCGACCTCGCCGCCCAGTGGTTCAGCGACTTCCTGGGCCAGCCGAGCCTGCGCCTGGTGCGTTTCGACCTGGAAGGACGCACGCGCCTGGCCGAGCGCCGATGGACCGGCGAGCTCGAGTGCCCGACCGTCTTCGCCGACGGCTTCCCGCTGCTGGTCACTTCCACCGCCTCGCTCGCCGAGCTCAACCGTCGCCTCGCCGCCGACGGGCAGCCGACGGTGGCGATGTCGCGCTTCCGGCCCAACCTCGTGCTCGACGGGCTCACCCACCCGCACGACGAGGACATCCTCGACACGCTCGAGATCGAGTGCCCGGAGGGCACGGCCGTGCTGCGGCTGGTCAAGCCCTGCGTGCGCTGCTCGATCCCCGACATCGACCCCACCACCGCCGAAGGCGGCTCCAGCGTGGGTCGCACGCTCGCCGGCTACCGCGCCGACCCCCGCATGGGCGGCGGCCTGACCTTCGGGATGAACGCCGTGATCGTCTCCGGCGTGGACCACACGCTGCGCACCGGCGCGCCGGTACGCGCCACCTTCTCCGTCTGAAAGCCCCCCCATGAGCCTCCAATGCGGCATCGTCGGCCTGCCCAACGTCGGCAAGTCGACCCTCTTCAACGCCCTCACCAAGGCCGGCATCGCCGCCGAGAACTACCCCTTCTGCACGATCGAGCCCAACGTCGGCGTGGTGGAGCTGCCCGACCCGCGCCTGGCGCAACTGGCGGCAATCGTGAAGCCCGAGCGCGTCGTGCCCGCCATCGTGGAGTTCGTGGACATCGCCGGCCTCGTGGCCGGCGCGAGCAAGGGTGAGGGCCTGGGCAACCAGTTCCTCAGCCACATCCGCGAGACGGACGCCATCGTCAACGTGGTGCGCTGCTTCGAGGACCCGAACGTGATCCACGTGGCCGGCAAGGTCGACCCCATCGCCGACATCGAGGTCATCCAGACCGAGCTGTGCCTGGCCGACCTCGGCACGGTGGAGAAGGCGCTGCTGCGCCACACCAAGGTGGCCAAGGCCGGGGGCGACAAGGAGGCGCAGCGCCTGGTGGACGTGCTCAAGAAGTGCGACGCCGCCCTCAACGAGGGCCGCCCCGTGCGCAGCATCGACTTCAGCAAGGAAGAGCGCGCGGTGCTCAAGCCGCTGTGCCTGATCACCGCCAAGCCGGCCATGTTCGTGGGCAACGTGGCCGAGGACGGCTTCGAGAACAACCCCTTCCTCGACCGCCTGCGCGAGTACGCGGCTCGCCAGAACGCGCCCGTGGTGGCCATCTGCGCCAAGACCGAGGCCGAGCTCGCCGACATGGAGGATGCCGACCGGCTGCTCTTCCTGCAGGAGATGGGCCAGGACGAGCCGGGCCTGAACCGGCTGATCCGCGCCGCCTTCAAGCTGCTGGGCCTGCAGACCTACTTCACCGCGGGCGTCAAGGAAGTGCGCGCCTGGACGATCCACATCGGCGACACCGCGCCGCAGGCCGCCGGCGTCATCCACACCGACTTCGAGCGCGGCTTCATCCGTGCCCAGACCATCGCCTTCGACGACTACGTCGCCTTCAAGGGCGAGCAAGGCGCCAAGGACGCCGGCAAGATGCGCGCCGAGGGCAAGGAGTACGTCGTCAAGGACGGAGACGTGCTCAACTTCCTCTTCAACGTCTGACCCCCTTTCACCAGCAGCAACACGCAGGAGCACGCATGATCCGCGCTGCCATCATCGGCCTGGGTACCTGGGGCCAGAACCTGGTGCGTGCGGTGCAGGGCGCGGGCGTCGAGCCCAGCCCGTACCTGCGCTTCACGGCCGCCGCCACGGGCACCCCCGACAAGGTGCGGGGCCTCGCGCAGGCGTGGGGGCTGCGCCTGCACGAGCGCTACGAGCAGGTGCTGGCCGATCCGGAGGTGGACGCCGTGGTGCTCGCCACCCCGCACTCGATGCACACCGACCAGATCGTCGCCGCGGCGGCCGCCGGCAAGCATGTGTTCACCGAGAAGCCCATGGGCCTGAGCAGCGCCGAGGCACAGCGTGCGGCCCGTGCCTGCGCCGAGCGCGGCATGACCCTGGCCGTGGGCTACAACTGGCGCTACCAGCCCGCGCTGCAGAAGATCCGCGCCCTCATCGACGACGGCACTCTCGGGCGCGTGATGCACCTGGAGGGCAACTTCTGCGGCCCGAGCGCCTACCGCTTCCCGAAGGGCCATTGGCGCCACGACCGCGAGGAAGTGCCCGCCGGCGGCATGACCGGCCGCGGTGTGCACGTGATCGACGCGATGCTGTACCTCGCCGGCCCCATCGCGCAGGTGACGGCCCAGAGCGTGCGCCTCGCGCAGGATTTCGGCGTGGACGACACCACCTCGATGCTGCTGCGCTTTGGCAGCGGCGCCACCGGCTACCTGGGCACCGTGATCGCCTCCGCCGAGACCTGGCGGCTGCAGGTCTTCGGCAGCCGCGCCTGGGTCGAGGTGGGCGACGTCGAGCACCTGCACACCTGGGACCTGAAGCTGTGCCGCCTCGATCCCGCGGCCATCACCGTCAAGCAGCGCCCCGAGGTGCTGAGCTTCCCGAAGACGAGCACGGAACGCGCCGAGCTCGAGCACTTCGCGCAGTGCGCCGCCGCGGGCCGGCCGATGGCAGAACCGGGTGGCCACGCCGTGCACAACGTGGCCCTGCTCGAAGCGATCCAGGCCTCGATCGCAAGCGGCCTGCCGGCTCCGGTGGGCCAGCCCGGCTGACCCTGTGCGCCCCTCCAACCGGCCCATGAAGGAGTACACCGCCATGCCCGACCCCACCCTGCCGCCCGTCACCCCGTCTCGCCGCACCCTGCTTCGGCACGCGGCGAAAGCCGTGGCCTGCGCCGGGGGCCTGCTCGCCGCCTCCGCCCTGCCGGGCATCGCCGCCGCGCAAGGCCTGCCCCGCGACTACCCGAACAAGCCCATCAAGGTGGTGGTGCCTTCGCCCGCGGGAGGCCCGCCGGACCTGATCCTGCGCGCCATCGGGCCGCGCCTGAACGCCGTGCTCGGGCAGCCCATCGTGATCGAGAACCGCGGCGGCGCCGGCGGCCTGATCGGCACCGCCTACGTGGCCAAGCAGCCGGCCGACGGTTACACGTGGCTCTTCACGACGGCCTCGCACACCAACATCCCGCCCTTCAACGAGAACGTCAACTACGACCCCGTGAAGGACTTCGTGCACGTGACCCTGGCCGCGCAGAACTTCAGGCAGGTGCTGGTGGTGAACCCCGCGCTGCCGGCGAAGAACGTGGCCGAACTCGTCGCGCTGGCGAAAAAGAGCCCGGGCAAGCTCACCTACGCCAACGCCGGCAACGGCACGGCCAGCCACATCCCGGCGGAGATCTTCAAGCACGCCACGGGCACGGACATCCTGTCCATTCCGTACAAGGGCGTGGCCGAGGCCACCACGGACCTGCTCGCCGGGCGCATCGACATGTTCTTCGTCGGCACCCAGATCGCGCTGCAGCACGTGCAAAGCGGCAAGCTGCGGGCGCTGGCCGTCACCGGCGCGCGGCGCTGGAAGGGCATGCCCGACGTGCCCACGCTGCAGGAGTCGGGTCTGGCGGGCTTCAACGTCGTCAACTGGTTCGGGCTGTGGCTGCCGGCCGGTGCGCCCGCCGAACTCGTGACGAAGCTGCACGATGCGGTCGCGCGCGCGGTGGCCGACCCCGAGGTGCGCCAGCAGTTCGACACGCTCGGCCTGGAGGGCGTGGCGATGCCGCCCGGACCCTTCGCCACCTTCGT
>JBDKFA010000070.1:0-15374 GCA_039798945.1 Pseudomonadota bacterium | reverse complement strand
CCATGAATACATGGCTCAACCGGGGCGCCTCCGGCGGCCTGGCAGGGGCCTGAAGGCAGAAGACAAACCGATCCGAGCCAATTCACCCAACCGCCTCACACACAGAAATCCGGACAACCCCTTTTCGATCTGCCGACCGGTGTACCTGTTGCAAGGCTGCCGCACGAATTCGCGGTGTTTCCGGGCGGATCGAGCGTTGGGCTACCTACCCCTGCAAACCCTCTGTAGCCCCCGCCCCCCGCCCGTGCACAGTCGAGCCCTCGCAAGCTGGAGGGCCGTGCCGTGTACCGAAAGATCCTGCTCGCCTACGACGGCTCGGAAGCGGGCCAGCAAGCGCTGCTCGAGTCGCAGGAGATTGGCCAGTGGTCGCGCGCGCAGATGCGCCTGATCGCCGTGATGCCCTCGCCCGCTGCCAGTCTCGCGGTGGAGGCCTGGGCCTATGCGCCGGTGGCCGAGGCCGATGACCGTGCGCGCTACCAGGCCACGCTCGACGCGGGCGTGCAGCGGCTGCGCGAGGCGGGGCTGGACGCGTCGGGCGAGCTCGCCTTCGGCCCGGCCGTCGACGAGGTCGTGCGCGCCGCGCGCGAGTTCAAGGCGGACCTGATGGTGCTCGGGCACCAGCATCGCGACAGCTGGGCGGAGCGCTGGTGGCGCGGGTCGCTGTCGAAGAACCTGGTGGAGCACGCGCCGTGCAGCGTGCTCGTCGTGGTGCGGCCCTGATCAGGCGGCGCCGGTGGCGCCGAGCTCCTGCAGCCGGGCCAGCAGGCCCGAGCGGCGGTTGGCCTGCCGTGCGAGGGCGGCCTCCAGCACCTGCGCCGAGGCGTGGACATGCACGCGCTCGCGGGCGCGGGTGAGGCCGGTGTAGACGAGCTCGCGGGTGAGCACCGCGGAGGCTTGCCCGGGCAGCACGAGGGCCACCTCGTCGAATTCCGACCCCTGCGCCTGGTGCACGGTCATCGCCAGGCACGTGTCGTGCGCGGGCAGCCGCGCGGGGGCCACGGCACGCAGGCCCGTGCCTTCGCCGGGGAACCACACCATCAGCCGGCCGTCCGCGTCGGGCAGGGCGAGGCCGATGTCGCCGTTGTACAGCTGCAGCACGTAGTCGTTGCGGCGCACGATCACGGGGCGGCCGGGGTACCAGGGGCTGGAGGGCTCGCCCGGGTGCGCCGGCAGCTGCGCACGGGCCCGCGCCTCGAGTGCGGCATTCACGGCCTCGACCCCCTGCCGGCCCGTCCGCGTGGCGCACAGCACGCGGTAGCGGCCGAAGGCCTGGATGGCGCGTCCGACGTCGTGCGGGGTCTCGGCCACGGCCTGCAGGAAGGGCTGGTAGGGGCCGAGGAGTTCGTCGGCATCGATCCGCCCGGGCACCGCACCGGCGGGGGCCGTCGCGAGGGCGGCGAGCACGGCCGAGGTGTCGCCCGCGTTGACGAGTTGCGCCAGGCGGCCGATGCCCGAGCCTTGCGCGAAGCGGTGGCTGCGGGTGAACCACACGGCGGCGTCGCGCAGCGGGCTGGGCCGCACAGGCGCGGCCGGTGCGATCAGCGCCTCGGGGGTGCCCGTGAGCGCGGACAGCGCGCGCCGGCAGGGCTCGCTCAGGCCGGGGTCGGCACTGATCTCGGCGAACACCGCACCGGCTTCGACCGCGGCGAGCTGGTGGCGGTCGCCCAGCAGCACGATGCGGGCGTGCGGCGGCACGGCCTCCAGCAGGTGGGTGGCCAGCGACAGGTCGAGCATCGAGGCCTCGTCCACCACCAGCACGTCCAGCGCCAGCGGGCGCTGCGCGTCGTGGGTGAAGCGGCCGTCGGCGCGGCTGCCGAGCAGGCGGTGCACCGTGCTGGCCTGCCGGGGCAGGGCTTCGCGCGAGGCGGCAGGCAGCCGCGCGCTGCGCTCTCGCAGGGCCTCGAGCATGCGCGCGGCGGCCTTGCCGGTGGGGGCAGCCAGCGCGATGCGGCAGTCGGGGTCTTCGGCGAGCAGGCAGTCGAGCAGCGCCACCACGGTGGTTGTCTTGCCGGTGCCGGGCCCGCCGCTGATCACGGTGAGGCGGCTGCGGCAGGCGAGAGCCGCGGCGAGCATCTGCCAGTCGGGTGTGGACGTCGCGGGGGCCTGCTGGGTGCCGGGGGGGAACCACTCGAAGAGCCGCGCGCGCAGGCGCTGCAGGGCGTGTTCGTCGTGGACCACCGGAAGGCGGCTGGCTTGCAGCAGGCGCTGTGCCAGGCGCTGCTCGTAGGCGTGGTAGCGAGCCAGGTACAGGCGGTCATCGTCGTCGAGCACGAGCGGGTGGGTGGCCGGCTGCAAGGCGGGCTGCGCGGGCGCGACGACACCGCTGGCCAGCAGCAGGCTGCGCCACGCCGCGCTTCCGTGCGGGCCCGCCTCCTCAGGCTCGAGTTCATCGAGCCCGAGGCACACGTGGCCCTCCGTCAGGGCCTGGCACACCTGGCGGGCGGCCGCGCCGGCCGCGCGGGCGCTGTCGGGCAACGCCCCCATGCGCAAGGCGGCTGCCTCGAGGCGGCGCGCCAGCCCGTCGGCGAGCCACGCGGGTTGCAGCAGGCGGTCTTCGGCACTCATGCCCGAGCCTCGCCGTTGGCGTCCGGCCGCTGCAGCAGCGCCGAGAGTTCCTCGATCAGGGCGGGGGCGGGGCGGTCGAAGTGCACCCCCGTTGGCCGGCCCTGGCCATCGACCCAGTTGCGGCGCACGCCGCGCACGAACAGGTAGAGCGCACCGCCCAGGTGCTCGTCGGGCGAATAGCCGGGCAGGCAGCGGCGCAGGTGGCGGTGCAGGGCCACGAGGTAGAGCAGGTATTGCAGCCGGTAGCGCTCGGCCGCCATCTCCGCAGCCACGGCGTCGGCGGCGTAGGCCTGCGGCGTGTGGCCGAGCAGGTTGGACTTCCAGTCGGCGATGAAGTAGCGCCCCTCGTGCTCGAAGACGAGGTCGATGGCACCGGTCAGGTAGCGGCCGAGGGTGCCGCCGGTGAGCGATGCGAGCTCGGTGTAGCCCGCGCGGGCCAGGCTCTCGCCGAGCCTGGCCACGGGCACGGCGGGGGTGGGGAAATGGAAGGCGAGCTCCGGCAGCCGGCGGGCAGCCGGCACGTCGGCCAGGAGCAGCGGGCGGGCGGTGCCCACCGGCAGCGGGGTGTGCAGCACCTCCTCGAGCATGCGGTGCAGCATCGCGGGCGGCGGCGGCGAAGCGGCGATGTGCCCGAAGCGTGCGAGCGTGCGCTCGATGGCGGCATGCCACCCGGCGGGCTCGCCGAACTCGACGGATTCGAAGAGCGTGTGGATGCACTGGCCAGCCTCGGCGCTCGCCGGGAAGCCGAGGATGTCGTGCGGGTCGGCGGGCCCGCTCGGGCCCTGGGCACGCGCCCGGCGCAGGGCGCGCTCGTCGTGGTCGGCCTCGGCGGCGTCGGCGCCCGCGAGCTTGACGATCTGGCTGTAGCTGGCCAGCCGCATCGCACGCGGCAGCGGCGACGGCGGGCGGCGTGCCGCGAGGGCCTGGGCGGGCGGCGCCGCCGGCACGAGGCGGCGCGGCGCAGCGTCGGCGAGCCGGCTCACGCGCGCCGCCCCGGCCAGCCGGCCGCCGAGTGCGAGCCACGCGGCATCGACCTGCTCGAGCTCGACGCCCGATTCGAGCCACGCCTCGGGCGTGCAGGGCCCCCCCGCCACGAGCCAGTTGAGCAGGCTGCGCCCGCTCTCCTTCGGGCTGAGGTTGCCGCCGCTGGCCGCGAGGTAGCCGCCGGCCACCAGCACGCAGCGGTGCACCGCGCGCGTGAGGGCCACGTAGAGCAGCCGCAGCCGCTCGGCCGCCTTCTCCAGCAGGATGCGGGCTTTCACCTCGGCATCGGGCTCGCCGAAGTCGAGCACGGCCGAGCCGGCGGCGTCGTGGTAGCTGCGGCAGCCGAGGTCGTTCGGCGGCTCGATCAGCGAGCCGTCCCACAGGAAGGGGCAGACGACCACCGGGTACTCGAGCCCCTTGGCGCCGTGGATGGTCTGGATCTGCACGAGGTTGGCGTCGGACTCCAGGCGCAATTGCAGCGCGTCCTCGGCAGCGCCCTCGCGACGCTGCAGCGCGAACCACCGCAGCAGGGCCGCGGGCGAGGCATGCTCGGCGCTGGCGGCCTGCAGCGTCTCCAGCAGGTGCAGCAGGTTCGTGAGCCTGCGCTCGCCATCGGCGCGTGCGAGCAGCCGCGAGGCCACGCCCGCGTCGGCCATCCACTGCCGCAGCATCACGCCCACGCCGCGCTCCAGCCACAGCTGGCGGCACGCGGCCAGGCGCTCGACCCACTGTGCCAGCGCCTGCTCGTCGCCGGACAGCCCTTCGATCTGCGAGGCGTCCAGGCCGACGAGCTCGGTGGCCCAGGCGGTGCGCAGCGCGCGCACCTGCGTGGGCTCGGCCACCGCTTGCAGCAGGCGCGAGAGGTCCTGGGCATCGGGGGTGGTGAAGATGCTCTGCTGGCGCGACTCGACGCTGCCCACGCCGCAGCCCTGCAGGGCCTGGCGCACCAGGCTGCCCTCGGCGCGCGTGCGCACGAGCACCGCGATGTCGCCCGCGCGCAGCGCACGCTCGCCCAGCCGTACGCGGCCCTCCTGGGCGTGCTGCAGGAGCCGCACGATCTCGTTCACGCAGGTGGACAGCGCGAGTTGCCGGGCCTGCGCCTTGGGCAGCCCCTGCGCACCGGCGGACGGGGCGGGCAGCAGCCGGATGTCCCAGGCCGCGCCGGGCCCCTCGGGGTCGGAAAGTGCCGGGCGCTGGCGCGTCCCCGGCTCGGAGGGGTGGAAGACGAGCCCCTCGAGCATGAAGGCGCGCGGGTGGTTGCCGAAGAGGTCGTTCACGCCGTGGATCAACCCGGGCACCGAGCGCTGGTTCGCGTTCAGCGTGTGCAGGTGACCGGCGCGGCTGCGCGCCTGCAGGTAGGTGTGCAGGTCGGCGTTGCGAAAGCCGTAGATGGCCTGCTTGGGGTCGCCGATCAGGAAGAGCGGCTGGCGGGCGTGGCCGTACAGCGTCTCCAGGATGCCCAGCTGCAGCGGGTCGGTGTCCTGGAACTCGTCGACGAGCGCCGCCGGAAAGCGGCGGCGCAGGGCCTCGGCCAGGGCCGGGCCCGAGGCGGGGTCGTGCAGCTTGTGGTGCAGGCGGCCGAGCATGTCGTCGAAGGTGAGCACGCGGCGCCGGCGGCGCTCGGCGTGCACCGCGGCCGGGCCCTGCTCGAGGAGGCTGCGCATCAGTGCATGGCGTGCGTCGGCCACGGCCGTGCCGAGCGCCGCGTGCGCGTCGAGCAGCTGCTGCGCCAACGCGAAGAACGTGTGCTGCGGCGGGGTCTTGTGCTTCAGCGTGGACGAGGCCAGCTTGGCCGTTCCCAGCAGCCGGGCCTTGTCGGGCTTCCAGCGCAGAGCCTGCGAGGCCGCGCTGGCCAGCAGCAGCTCGTCCCACTCGCGGGCCGCCTGTGCGAGGGCCGCCTCGCCGTACACCCTGCTGTGCAGGGCGGCGCGCCCGCGCTGCAGCAGCTCGACGATCTCGCCGCGTGTGCCCTGCCAGCAGGCTTGCGCCTTCGCATGCAGCGTCTCGAGCACGGCACGACGGGCCGGCACGTCGGCCTTGGCCGCCGCCGGCCAGAGCAGTCCGGCCCGGGGCCGTGCCAGGCGCTTGTCCAGGAGCTTCGCCCAGCGCTCGGGCGAATCGCCGCTGGCCAGCAGGTGGGCGATCAGCGCGGGGTCGGTGCCCGGCGCGGACACGTGCAGGCGCCAGAAGTCGGCCACCACCTGATGCACGTCGGCCATCCCGTCCCAGGTCAGCTCGGCCTCGGCCGGCTCCTGTGCGGTGAAGGCCGACTCCGCGAGCGCACGCTGGCAGAAGCCGTGGATGGTGGAGATGGCCGCCTGGTCGAAGCTCTGCAACGCGAGCTCCAGGCGCTGGGCGAGGCGAGCCTCCTCGCATCCCGGGCGGCCGCGCAGCGCGTGCAGCAACCGCTCGACGAAGGGGTCGGCACCCGCTGCGGGCGGCACGCCTGCCAGGTGCGCGCGGACTTCCACGAGCCGCTGGCGGATGCGCTCGCGCAACTCGGCCGTGGCCGCATGCGTGAAGGTGACGACCAGCACCTGCTCGACGCCGAGCCCACGCTCCAGCAGCAGCCGCAGGTACAGGCCGCAGAGGTTCCAGGTCTTTCCCGTGCCGGCGGAGGCTTCCACCAGGTGGATGCCGTCGAGCGGGCAGTCGAAGACGGGCAGTGGCGCCGGAGCAGGCATCAGGCCTCCTCCAGGTGCGCCCGAAGCGGGTCGAGCACCTGGTGCGCGAGCGCCTCGAAGGTGGCGAAGTCGTGGTCGAGGGGGTCCGGGCGGCCCCGCCACGCGAGCCGGGTGGATGCGTCGTCACGCTCGCCGCTGCCGGCGCCGGGCCGGCCGCGCCACGCCCCGAGCGCCTTCGAGCGGCTGCCCTGCGACACCAGGGCCCAGGCGCTGCGCGGAAAGAACGGCAGGGGCTGGCTCAGGCCGCTGCGATACAGGCGCAGCAGGGCCTGCAGCCGGGCGTGCGGATCGGCAACTTCCGCGAAAGCCAGCCCGACGCCGCGCGCGCACCAGACGGTGCGGGCCGCGCTGCCGGCGGGGACGCCCCCGGCCAGCCAGGCGAGGTGCGTGATCCAGGCCTCCAGGTGGTCGCCCGCGTGCGCCGTGTCGTAGCGCCAGCGCACGAGGCCGCTGGCGTGCGGGCGCGCGAAGTCGGCTTGCAGCGTCCAGGGCTGGCCGTCGAGCTCGATGTTCAGCTGCACCGCATGGGGCGGGCGTGCGGGGGCGAGCAGGTGGCGGCGCAGTTGCGTGGCGAAGGCCTGCAGGCTGGCCCACTCCTGCTCGAGCAGCGCCTCGCCCACTGCGCCGGGCGGCAGTTCCACCCCGGCGCGCGCGAGGGCCCGAGCCTGCGCGGCATCCGGCGGGTTCTCGCCCAGCAGGGGGGGCAGCAGCCGCTCTGCCAGCGCACGGCGCGCGGCATGGCTCTCGCGGAAGGGCTCGGCGTCTTCGAGTTCGTCGCGCTCGCGGGGGAGTTGCAGTTGCAGGCGCTGCTCGAGCAGGTAGCGGCTCGGGTGACGGAAGAAGGCGACGAGCTGCGACAGCCGCACGGCCCGCCAGGCGGCCCCGGGTTCGGGCAGCGGGCGCGGGAAGAAGGGCGGCGCGGCGGTGGTGTCGTCGGAGGCGGATTCGTCGTCGGAGGCTTCGGCAGGCTCGGCAGGCTGTGCCGGGCCGGCGGACCCGGACGCAGGCGCTTCCAGCCGCGCCTGCAGCGCCTGCGCGTACTCGGCGTGGAAGCTGTGCAGCCGCGGGTCCTCGCCGGGCGTGAAGTGCCGCGGCGAGAACGGCTGCAGCGGATGCTCGACGACGAGCCCGGGCCCCAGGGCGTCCAGCAGTTCGCTCACGAGGGGCGATGGCGGCAGCTCGGTGTTGTCGCGCACGCTGCGCCCGGTGTAGCTCAGGTGCAGCACGCCGCGGCAGGCGAGGACGAGGTCGAGGAAGACGTTGCGCTCGTCCAGGCGGCGCTGGCGGTCGCCGAAGCGCGGTGCCTGGGCGATGAGGTCGAACTCCGCCGGGCGGTCGGCGCCGGGGTAGGCGCCGTCGGCCAGGCCGATCACCGCCACCACGCGGTGGGGCAGGTGGCGCAGCGCGGACATGGGTGCGAAGGTGATGCCGCCGCCCGGGCGGCTGCCGTGGCGCGGCTCGTCGAGCACGGCGGCAAGCGCGGCGCGCACGGTCTCGCCGCGCAGGGGCTGCGCCAGGCCGCTGAGCCGCCAGCGCTCGGCCAGCGTGGCAATGGCCGCACGCAGGGCGAGCACGTCGTCGGCGTGCGCAGGGCCTGGGTCCAGGAAGTCGTCCACGGTACGGGCGAGCAGGCGCGCCCACTGTGCCGGCTCGTGCGGCACCGCGAGCTCGGCCCGCAAGGCCTGCAGCGCGCGCAGGTAGGCGTCCAGCGCCCCGAGCGCAAGTGCATCGCTGCCCTCGGCATGGCCGGCGGGCAGGCGCCCGTCGACCACCGCGCAGGCCCCGGCCGGCATCGCCAGGCCGAGGTACAGCCGCTCGAGCGCGTCGTCGAAGGTGTGGGCCTCGCTGGCAGGCAGGCCGAGCGAGGCGCGGTGGGCCGCGTCCGCAGCCCAGCGCGCGCCGCTGTCGCGCAGCCAGCCATGCACGCGCTCGAGGCCGGCCTCGTCGAGCAGGAAGCGACGAGCCACGAGTGGCTGCTGCAGCACGCCGTAGACCGCGCTTGCGTGCCAGCGCGAGGCGGCGAGCTCGAGCAGGGCGAGCAGCACGCGTGCGGCGGCGTGGCTGCGGCTGTTTCGGCGGCCGGTCAGCGTGTAGGGGATGTGCCGCTCGGCCGGCACGGTGCCGAAGACGGCCTCCACCAGCGGGGCGGCCGCCTCGATGTCGGGCGTGGCCACCAGCACTTCCCAGGGTTGCAGCGCACCGCCTGGCGGCGGCTCGGCGAAGAGCCCGAGCAGCCTGTCGTGCAGCACCTCGAGCTCGCGCGTGAGCGAGTGGCACACGTGCACCTCGACGCTGCGGTCGGCGCGCTGCGGCGGCCGTGGGGGCGTGGCCAGCGGCTCGAGCTCGAGCACGGAACGCTGCAGCCGCTCGAGCAGGGTGGCGCAGCCCGGATCGACGAAGTGTTCCTGCGTGAGCGCGCCTTCGTCGTTGGCCAGCTCGTGCAGCAAGCCGAGCGTGCCCTGTGCCTGGCGCCCCCAGCGCGCGAGCAGTGGGTGGCCTACTTCGTGGTGGCCGGCCTGGCCGCGCGCCTCGAGTTGCGCCAGGCGGCGTGGGTCGACGAGGTCGAACCAGTGGGCGCGACAGGGGTTGAGGGCGTACACGTGCACGCTGGCCGAGCGGGAAAGCGCCCACAGCATCTGCAGCTGCACCGGGGCGAGGGCCGTGGGAGTGAACACGTGCACGCAGCTCGGCAGGCCCAGCGCGGCGCAGGCCGGCGAGCCGGCGTCGGACACCGCGGCGCAGAAGGCCTGTGCCACCTCGGTGGGGGTGGGGCCGGGCGCGACGAGGCGGCGCCACAGGGCCGCCTGCCACGCGGCATCCTGCGCGAGGGCGTGCCCGGCCGTGCCGTCGCGGGCCGCGGGGCCGGCTTGCAGCCGCGGCACGGGCTGCCCGAGGGCCCATGCATCGAGCCAGTCTGGGCGATAGGCCAGGTAGTGCGCGAACAGTTCGGCGAGCTCGCTGGCGAGCGTCAGGCGCGCGCGCTCGTCGGCCGCGCGCAGGTGCAGGGCCAGCCGCGGGTGAGGGGCCCAGCTCGGTGCGTCGGACAGTGCATCGAGGATGCGCCAGGCGAGCAGCGCCGGCTCGAAGCGCGCCTGCACCGCTGCGGCAGCAGGGGCCGCCCGGTGCGTCAGCTCGGCCAGGAAGGGCCCGAGCAGGGGCATGCGCACGTTCGCGCAGATGCCCAGCGCATCGGCGATGCGCAGCGTCAGCCCGTGGCGCATCGCGCTGCCGGGCACGACGACCCAGGCCGGCTCGAAGACCGAGGCGTGCCCGGCACGCAGCTCGCCGATGAGGGCGCCGGCCAGGGCCTCGGTGCGGTTGGACTCGTGCAGGATCAGCATCGTGAACGGATGATGGACCGAGGGTGGCTCAGGGGGTGAGCCTGCCCGAGCCCATGCTGATCCATTCCCGGGCCAGCGGATAGACCTCCTGCATGTGCCGGTCCGCCGCATTGCCGAACATCAGGAAGATGCGCGTGTTGGCGGGGTCGGTGCTCCAGCCGATGCGCTGCCCGCCGTAGCCCACCGCCCAGAAGGTGTCGGGCGCGAGGCGGTTCTCGGTCCAGGTGAAGTAGCCGTAGCCGCGGAAATAGCCGTTCACGCCCGGCAGCATCGGCGCGGCGATCTGCGTGCTCGACAGCTCGCGCAGGTAGCGGCCGTAGCAGCTGTCCTCGCCGCGGCGCGCCTGGACATGCTGCGCGAGCCGCACCCAGTCGATCAGTGCCAGCCGCACGCTGCCGTTGGCGCCTGCGAAGCGGCCGGTGCGGTCGGTGCCGAGGATGGCGAGTTGCGAATTGGGCAGAGCTGCCAGCAGCTGCTCGTCGATCCACCGCGTGGCGGGCATCCCGGTGGCGCGCTCGAGCATCAGCGCCACGGTGTAGGGGTCGCGCGCCTTGTAGCTGAAGCGCTCGCCGGGGCGCACGCGCACGCCGCCCATCGACTCGGCCGTGGATTGGCTGGGCGAGGCGACCAGCTGTTCGAGGTTGCCCGCGCCCTCCAGGTGCAGCCGCGACTCCTGCGCCGTCGTCCCCATCACGTCTCCCGGCGGCGGCTCGAGCGTGCCCGAGGCCATGCGCAGCAGGTCGCGCAGCGTGGCTTCACCCAGGGCCGTGCCGGCCAGGGCCGGCACGAGGGTGTCGGCGCGCGTCTCCAGCGTGAGCTTCCCGGCGCACAAGGCTTGCCCCACGGCCAGCGCCGTCACCGTCTTGGCCATGCTGGCGCTGAGCAGCCGCGTGGAAAAGTCGATGCCCCCGGTGCCGATGGCATCCACGATCCGCCCTTCGGCCACGAGCACCATCACCCGGCCGTCGATGCGTGGAAGCAGCGCCTCCAGGCGCTGGATCAGCTCGGCCTCCGCCGCCGTGGGTGCGCGGCTGCGAAGGGCAGGCGCACTGGCGCGCGCGGGCACGCGTTCGTGCCAGGGCTGCCCGCTGCCGAGCAGCCAGGCGTCGGGCAGCGTGGCCACGCCACGGGCTGACACGGGCGTGCCGCTCGGGCTGGTGGCCCATGGCGCGGTGCCCGCGCCCGTCGCCGGCCGCGCGACGTCGCGCACGCGTGCAGCCTGGGCTGCCCGCTCTGCCCGCTCTGCCTGCCCCGCCTCTGCAGTTCCCGCCGCATGCGCCGGCGCGAGCATGGTGGCCCCGATCAGCAGGCAACGGCCCGCCGCTCGACTCAGGCGTGCGCGCTGGAAAGTCAATGAGAGCGTCATGGTGCGAACGATACCCGCACGCGGCCCGGGGGTGGGCCGCACGAATGCACGCGCCCATTCGCGTGAAATCGGTGTGCGAGCGCAATTCGCCGATATGCGAATGGCAGGTGTCGCGTTACATTCGCAATTCGGGGATCATTCGACATCCATGCCGGGGCCATGCATCCCGGCGCGTCACACGCCTGCGCAGCACGCAGGTGTTTCCCATGACGGAGTCATCGATGGCCAAGACGCTGGCACAAATTCAAAAAGAAATCGACCGATTGCAGGAACAGGCTCGCTCCATTCGCGAAAAGGAAGTGGGCGAAGTGATTGGGCGCATTCAGGAAGCCATTCGCCATTACGGCTTGACCCCTGCCGATCTGTTCGGTGTCCCGCGCAAGCGGGCCGCCGGCAAGAAGGCGGCACGCAAGTCCAACGGGGGGTCGCGCGCGAAGCCGGCCAGGCCCGCCTCGCCGATCAAGTACCGCGACGAGCAGGGCCACACCTGGACCGGCCGGGGCAAGCGCCCGGGCTGGTTCAAGCAGGCGCTGGCCGAGGGGCGCACGGCCGAGTCGATGCTGGTGTCGGCCACACCGCGCTGAGCCCGCCTCGCGGGGGTGCCCGGTACGCCGGGTGCCCGCGCCGCGCCGCCCTGCGGCGCACCGCACACACACGTTACACATCATCTCCTCTGAGCGTCCCTGACCGGGTGTCCCTGGCATCCGTCGAATCTCCTGTCCATCGTGTAAACCCGGTTGTCCGCTGCGGCGCAGTGCGTAACATCGTTACATCACGCTGTGCTCGGCGGGGCAGGGAAGGTCGCTGAACCCTTCCCCCTTCGACGCGCCGGCAGTCGTGGGGGCCGGGCATGATCGATTGGGAACTGAGTGACGAGCAGCGCGCCGTCCAGGACGCCGCGCACCGTTTTGCGCAACAGGAGATCGCCCCGCTCGCGCGGGACGTCGATCTGCAGGAGCAGGGCTTCCCGGAGCCTTTGCTGGCCAAGATGGCCGCGCAGGGCTACTTCGGCATGGGCATCGTGCAGGAGCACGGCGGGCTCGGCTCGGACACCCTCTCGATGGGGCTCGTCACGGAGGAGTTCTGTCGGGCGAACCTCGCCATGGGCAGCATCGTGCAGCGCAACTGGCTGTGCGGGCACATCCTCGAGACCTTCGGCACCGAGGCGCAGAAGGCACGCTGGCTGCCGGGCATGGCCAGTGGCGAGTTGCAGTCCTGCACCTCGGGCACCGAGCCCGAGGCAGGTTCCGATGCGGCGAACATCCAGACGGCCGCGCGCCTGGAGGGCGACGCCTACGTGGTCAGCGGCGCCAAGCAGTGGACGACCTTTGCCGGGCGCGCGGACCTCGTCTTCGTCTATGTCCGCACGAACCGCGAGAGCAAGCACGGCGGCATCAGCCTGCTCGTGGTGGAAAAGCCGCCGGGTGACCAGTTCTGCCCGCCTGCGTTGACGGGCCAGCCGATCCGCACGGTGGGGTTTCACGGGTTGCCCTCCTACAGCCTGTTCTTCGACGGGCTGCGCGTGCCGCAGGCGCACCTGGTCGGCGGCGAGGAAGGGCGCGGCTTCTACCAGCTGATGTTCGGCTACGAGCGCGCGCGCGTGCTCATCGGGTTTCGCTGCATCGGCGTCGCGCAGGCGGCCTACGACGTCGCGTTCCGCTACGCACAGGAACGGGTCCAGTTCGGACGCCCCATCGCCGAATTCCAGGCGGTGCGTCACAAGCTCGCCGACATGGCCACCGACATCCTGGCGGCACGCGCCTTCGCGCATCGCGTGGCGCGCACCATGGACAAGGGCATGCGGTGCAACACCGAGGCCGGAATGGTCAAGCTCATGTGCTCGGAGATGGCTGCACGCGTGACGCGTACGGCGATGCTGCTGCACGGGGGCAACGGCTACGCGATGGCCAGCGACGCCAACCGCTACTGGCGCGACGGGATGCTCATGTCCATCGGCGAGGGAACCAGCGACATCCAGCGCGAGGTCATCGCCAAGGGCCTGCTCAAGGGGGCCTGAGATGGCCGGCACGACGGTGGTGCTCGCCAAGGCCGAAGGCGTGGCGACCGTGACCCTGAACCGGCCGGCGCAGCGCAACGCGCTCACGCCGGAGATGGCCGACGCGATGGTCCAGGCCTTTGCCGAGATCGACGCCGACCCCGCCGTCGGCGCCGCGGTGATCCAGGGTGCCGGCGGGCACTTCTGCGCCGGGGCCGACCTCGGCGAAGCCGCGCGCATGTTCGCCGACCCGCTCGATGCGCAGGTCTACGACGGCACGAGTCGCATCTACGAGGCCTTCGTGCGCGCCGGACGGCTCGCGGTGCCGGTGGTGGCCGCCGTGCGGGGCGCGGCCGTCGGGGCCGGCATGAACCTGCTGCTGGCGGCCGACCTGCGCGTCGTCGCGCGCGAGGCCAGGCTGCTGTCGGGCTTCCTGCGCCTGGGGGTGCACCCGGGCGGCGGCCACATGATGCTGCTGGCCGAGGCGGCGGGGCCGCAGGCGGCCGCCGCGATGGCCCTCTTCGGCGAGGAGATCGACGGCGCCACCGCGCAGGCGCTGGGCCTGGCCTGGGCGGCCTTGCCGGACGCGGAGGTGGAGCCCCATGCGCAGGCCCTGGCGCGGCGCGCGGCACGCGACCCCGAGCTCGCGCGCGCCACCGTGCGCACGCTGCGGGCCACCGCCTCGGCCAAGGAGCGCGAGTGGGCCCGCGCACTGCAGGCCGAGCGTGCGGTGCAGCTGTGGTCGATGCGGCGGGCGGGCCGCAGGCAGGGTGCCCCACGCATCCCGGACAAGGAGTGAAGGACATGGCGCCCGAGGACCCGACCGCTGGGGCGTCTCCGCTGGCCGGCATCCGTGTGCTGGACCTGTCGCAGACGCTGCCCGGGCCCTTTTGCACGCAGGTGCTGGCCGACCTCGGGGCCGAGGTCCTGAAGGTGGAGCCGCCCGCGGGCGACATGACGCGCCACTCGCCCACCGGCATCTTCGACACCGCCAACCGCAACAAGGACAGCCTCGTCATCGACCTCAAGCGGCCCGAGGGGGTCGCGGCCTGCCTGCGCCTGGCGGCGCGCTGCGACGTGTTCGTGGAGGGCTTCCGGCCGGGTGTGATGCAGCGCCTGGGCGTGGGCTACGCGCAGGTCGCCCAGGTGCGTCCCGACGTCGTCTACTGCTCGATTTCCGGCTACGGCCAGGAAGGGCCGATGGCCCGCGCGCCCGGGCACGACCTGAACTACCTGGCGGGAAGCGGGGCGCTCGCGTTCTCGGGCAGCTGGCGCCGCCAGGGTCCGCAGCGCTCGGGACTGCCCGTGGCCGACCTCAGCGCATCGCTGTACGCGGCCGTGTCGATCCTTGCCGCGTTGCGGCAGCGCGATGCCACCGGCCAGGGCGCGCACCTGGACATCGCGCTGGCCGACTGCGCGACTGCCTGGGCCACGGCGCGCGGCGGGCGCAACCAGCGCATCCGCGACGAGGACCGCCTGCACCTGTTTCCCACCAACGACCTGTTCCGCTGCGCGGACGGCAGGCGCATCGCGCTCGGCGTGGTGGAGGAGCACTTCTGGCACAACCTGTGCCGCGCGGTCGGCGCCCAGGAGCCGCGCGTGCTCGAGCCGCGTTTTGCCGACGAGGCCGGCCGCCGCGCCCATGGCGACGAGCTGAGCTTGCTGCTGGCGGAACTGTTCCTGCACGACACCGCCCAGGCCTGGGTCGAACGGCTTTCCGGCTTCGACGTGCCCGTGCAGCAGGTGCTCGCGCTGCCCGACGCCATGAGCACCCCGCACGCCGCCGCGCGCGGCCTCGTGCAGACGCACGACGCGCAGCGCCACATGACCTGCCCGGTGGTGTGGAACGGCCGGCCCGTGGCACGGGTGCGGCGCAACCCGCCCGGGCTGGGCGCCGATACGGCGCGCTGGCTGGACTGAGCCCCGAATCGCCATGCCCGACTCCACACCTGCACCGCTGGCCGGCCTGAAGGTCATCGATTTCAGCCAGGGCGGCGCCGGCCCGTACTGCGCCCAGCTGCTGGCCGACTTTGGCGCCCGCGTCATCAAGATCGAGCCGCCGCGCGGCGACTGGGCGCGCGAGATGGGAGTGCGCGACGAGGCGCTCGGCATGAGCGCCACCTTCGCGGCGTTCAACCGCAACAAGCGCGGCGTGTGCCTGGACCTCACGCAGCCCGCGGCGGTCGACCTCGCGCGCCGCCTCGTGCTCGGGGCGGACATCCTGGTGGAGGCTTTCCGGCCGGGAGTCATGCAGCGCCTCGGGCTCGGGGCCGACACGCTGTGCCCGCAGGCGCCCCGCCTGGTGTACTGCGCCGTCTCGGGCTACGGGCAGACCGGCCCGAACATCGAGCGCCCGGCCAGCGACTCCGTGATGCAGGCCTATGGTGGCCTGATGAGCCTCATCGGCGAGCCTGGCGGCGCGCCGCTGCGCGTGCCCA
>JBDKFA010000069.1:0-2565 GCA_039798945.1 Pseudomonadota bacterium | reverse complement strand
GATGCGCCCGTGGGCCATGAAGGCCAACGTGACGACGATCCACCGGTCGGATGACCGGCCCGAGGTGCGCTTCACGCGCGTCAACTGACAGCCGGGAGCAGCCCGTCGCGCGATGGGCTGCTGTCACCGCGTGCATGCATGCATGCGAAGGGGGCCGAGGGCCCCCTTTCTCATGCCCGGCCGAGATCGTTCTTGACGATACGGCCCGCCTGCATGATGAGCGTCACGCCCCGATCAGGCTGCTCGAGCATGTCGAGTTCCCGCGTCGGGTCGCCTTCGACGACCAGCAGATCGGCCCACGCGCCCGGAACCACCTGCCCGATCGCGCCCTCCTGGCGCATCAGCCGAGCCGCAACGATCGTCGCGCCCTGCAGGATCTCGACCGGGGACTGTACTGCCCGGCGCAAGGCGAATTCGGTGCTCTGGCGTGGGTGCATGTGTCCGAGCAGGTCGGTCCCGAAGGCCACCGGAACGCCTTCCTCCCGCGCCAGGCGGATGGCCTGAACACCCTGCTCCCGCACGCGCTCGAGCTTGTCGAGCATGGATGCCGACCAGCCTAGCCTCGCGCCTTCATCGGCCAGCGCGGCATAGGTCGCCAGCGTAGGGACCAGATAGGTGCCGCGCTGCTTCATCAGGCGCACGGTCTGTTCGTCGATCAGGTTACCGTGCTCGATCGAGCGTACGCCAGCCTCGACAGCCCTCGACACGGCACGCGGCGAGTACGCATGTGCAAGCGCGTAGAGATTGGCCGCCTCGGCTTCCTCCACCGCCGCGCGCAGTTCCTCGACCGAGAACTGCGTACCGTCGATCGGATCGGAGGGACTCGCGACGCCGCCACCCGCCATGATCTTGATGTGGTTCGCACCGGTGCGAACCTGCTCGCGCACCGCCCGCCTGACCTCGCCCACCCCATCGGCGATCGCGCCGAAGAGACCCAGGCCGGCACAGCTGCACGCGAGGGGTGCGCCACGCCAGGCCCGGGGACGCATGTCGGCATGGCCACCTGTCTGCGAAATCGGAAAGCCCGCGATGAACAGGCGCGGCCCCTCGAACAAGCCGCGCTCCACCGCCTCCTGCAGGCCGGCATCGGCTCCGGCGGCATCGCGCACGGTCGTGAAGCCACGCAGCAGCATCTCCCGCAGGATCCGGCTGCTCTGTGCCGCCACGAAGGACACCGGCTGCGTGGCCTGTGCCGACAGGTCATGAGTGGCCGCGGTGACATGCACGTGGGCATCCACGAGGCCTGGCAAGACCACGCGCCCGGCCAGATCGATGCACCTGGCCTCGTCGACCGTCAGGGGCTCTTGCGTGACCGTGCGCACACGACCGCCGTCGATCACGACGGTCGTGCTCGGCCGCAGCACGCCCGCTGCGCTGTCGAACAGCGTGGCCCCACGCAGCACCAGCCGGGCCACGCGCTCAGACCCCGGTCAACCGCGACCGCGCCGCCTCGTACTCCCGGCGCAGCCGGGCCACGAGCTCGGCTGCGGGCACCACCGCATCCACCGCGCCGATGCCCTGTCCGCAGCCCCAGATGTCCTTCCAGGCCTTCTTCGCGCCCTCGCCGCCTCCGAAGTTCATCTTCGACGGGTCGCTGTCGGGCAGATTGTCAGGGTCGAGCCCGGCGTTGCGGACCGAGGGTTTCAGGTAATTGCCGTGCACGCCCGTGAACAGGCTGGAGTAGACGATGTCGTCGCTCGTGCTGTCCACGATGCACTGCTTGTATTCAGCGGAGGCACGTGCCTCATCGGTGGCGATGAAGGCCGAGCCGATGTAGGCGAAGTCAGCCCCCATGGCCTGTGCAGCCAAGACCGCGCCGCCAGTGGCGATCGAGCCGCTCAACGCGAGTGGCCCGTCGAACCAGCTGCGGATTTCCTGCACGAGCGCAAACGGGCTCTTCGTGCCCGCGTGCCCGCCGGCACCCGCCGCCACCGCGATCAGACCATCGGCGCCCTTCTCCATGGCCTTGCGCGCGAAGGTGTTGTTGATGATGTCGTGCAGGACGATGCCGCCCCATCGGTGCACGGCATCGTTGATGTCCGCACGCGCGCCGAGCGAAGTGATGACGATCGGCACGCGGTAACGCGCACAGACCTCCATGTCCTGCTCGAGCCGGTCGTTGGTCTTGTGGACGATCTGGTTGATCGCGTACGGCGCGGACGGCGCGTCCGGATGCGCACGGTCCCATGCGGCCAGCGCTTCGGTGATCTCGGCGAGCCACTCATCGAGCTGCGACGCGGGCCGCGCGTTCAGGGCCGGCATCGAGCCCACGATCCCGGCCTGGCACTGTGCGATGACGAGCTTCGGATTGCTCACGATGAAGAGCGGCGAGCCGATGACCGGGAACGGCACCCGCTGAAGTACCGGTGGAAGTGCCATCAGAAAGCCTCCAGGGCGAGGGCAGTGACGGACTCCGCACCGTCGACGATGCTGTCGCGCCAGCCTGGCACCTTGTTGAGAATGTGGTCCGCGTAGAACGCTGCGGTAGTGGCCTTGGCCTGCATGAAGGCCACGTCCTCCCCGGCCGCCAGGCGATCCTCGGCCACCATCAGCGCACGCCCCATC
>JBDKFA010000068.1:0-8822 GCA_039798945.1 Pseudomonadota bacterium | reverse complement strand
CGGCCTTCGCCGACGCCTCGACCGCGAGGATGATCGAATCCTTGGAGTAGAAGCCGGCGAAGAACGGCGTGCCGATCAGCGCCAGCGAGCCCAGCAACGCTGTGAGCCAGGTCAGCGGCATGTAGCGGCGCAGGCCCCCCATGTTGCGGATGTCCTGGTCATGGTGCATGCCGATGATCACGCTGCCCGCAGCCAGGAACAGCAGCGCCTTGAAGAAGGCGTGCGTCATCAGGTGGAACACCGCCACCGAGTACGCCGAGGCGCCGAGCGCCACCGTCATGTAGCCGAGCTGGCTCAGCGTGGAGTACGCCACCACGCGCTTGATGTCGTTCTGGATGATGCCGAGGAACCCCATGAAGAGCGCCGTGATGGCGCCGATCACCAGCACGAAGTTCAGGGCTGTGTCCGAGAGCTCGAAGAGGGGCGACATCCGCGCCACCATGAAGATGCCGGCCGTCACCATCGTCGCGGCGTGGATCAGCGCGGAGATCGGCGTCGGGCCTTCCATCGAGTCGGGCAGCCACACGTGCAGCGGGAACTGCGCGCTCTTGCCCATCGCGCCGATGAACAGGCAGATGCAGATCACCGTGACCAGCATCCAGTCGCTGCCCGGGAAGCTCAGCTTGGCCAGTTCACCCGCCTTGGCGAAGGCCTCCCCGTAGTTCAACGTGCCCGCATAGGCGACGATCAGGCCGATGCCGAGAATGAAGCCGAAGTCGCCGACCCGGTTCACCAGGAAGGCTTTCATGTTCGCAAAGGTCGCGCTCGGCTTCTTGAACCAGAAGCCGATCAGCAGGTAGCTCACCAGACCCACGGCTTCCCAGCCGAAGAACAGCTGCAGGAAGTTGTTGCTCATGACGAGCATGAGCATCGAGAACGTGAAGAGCGAGATGTAGGCGAAGAAGCGCTGGTAGCCCGGGTCGTCGGCCATGTAGCCGATGGTGTAGACGTGCACCATCAGCGAGACGAAGGTGACGACGCACATCATCATCGCCGTCAGCCCGTCGACGAGGAAACCGACCTCCATCTTCAGGCCACCGATCACCATCCACTCGTAGAGCGTGGCGTTGAAGCGTGCGCCGTCCAGTGCCACCTGCTTGAGCACGACGGCCGAGCAGATGAAGGCGACCAGCACGCCGAGAATGGTGAAGAAATGAGCGCCGCGGCGGCCGACCCAGCGGCCAGCCAGGCCCGCGATCAGCGCGCCGGCCAGCGGCGCGAGCGGCACCGTCAGCAGCAGGTTCTGGGAGAGGGTGGCGGCCATCTGGGCTAGCCCTTGAGCGAGTCGAGTTCCTCGACGGCGATCGTCGAGCGGTTGCGGAACAGCACGACGAGGATCGCCAGGCCGATGGCGGATTCCGCCGCGGCCACCGTGAGGATGAAGAAGACGAAGACCTGACCGGCCATGTCGCCGAGGTAGTGCGAGAAGGCGATGAAGTTCAGGTTCACCGCGAGCAGCATCAGCTCGATGGCCATCAGCAGCACGATCAGGTTGCGGCGGTTCAGGAAGATGCCGATCACCGATAACGCGAACAGGATCGCGCCCAGCGACAGGAAATGCCCGAGCGTGACGGGGCCGAGGCTCATCGCTTGTTCTCCTGGCCGGCGGGCGCCGACGGTGCGGCCGCCGCACCGGGCGCGTCACCGGACGCCACGGCAGCCTCGACCACCGGGTCCATCTTGACGAGGCGCACGCGGTCTTCCTTGCGCGCACGTACCTGCACGGATGGGTCCAGGCTGCGGCTGTCCTTGCGGCGGCGCAGCGTCAGCGCGATGGCGGCGATGATCGCCACCAGCAGCAGCACCGCAGCGATCTGCAGCGGGTACAGGTAGCGGGTGTAGATCTCCACGCCCAGCAGCCGCGTGTTGCCCATCCGGGCCGCGGCCGGGTCGAGCGCCGGCGCGTCGCTGAGCCGGAAGCCACCGGTGAGCACGAGGGCCATCTCCAGGGCGATCACCGCGCCCACCAGCCCGGCCAGCGGAAAGTGCTTCCAGAAGCCTTCGCGAAAGCTGTCGCTGTTGATGTCGAGCATCATCACGACGAACAGGAACAGCACCATCACCGCCCCGACGTAGACGAGCACCAGCGCGATGGCCAGGAACTCGGCCGTCAGCAGCATCCACACGCAGGAGGCGCTGAAGAAGGCGAGCACGAGATACAGGGCCGCGTGCACGGTGCTGCGCGCGGTGATGACGCGAAACGCCGCGAACAGCAGCACGGCCGAGAACACGTAGAACAGGGCGGTGGCGGTCGTCATGGATGGTCGCGTGGGGAGCGGCAGGCGTACGGGGCGTGGGCGGGCGCGGCGGGGACGGGCGCAGCCGCCTCAGCGGTAGCGCGCGTCGGCCTCCCGGTTGGCGGCGATCTCGCGCTCGTAGCGGTCGCCGACCGCCAGCAGCATGTCCTTCGTGAAGTACAGGTCGCCCCGCTTCTCGCCGTGGTACTCGAAGACGTGCGTCTCGACGATCGAGTCGACCGGGCAGCTCTCTTCGCAGAAGCCGCAGAAGATGCACTTCGTGAGGTCGATGTCGTAGCGCTTCGTACGGCGCGTGCCGTCCTCGCGCACGTCCGACTCGATGGTGATCGCCATCGCCGGGCACACCGCCTCGCACAGTTTGCAGGCGATGCATCGCTCTTCGCCGTTGTCGTAGCGGCGCAGCGCGTGCAGCCCGCGGAAGCGCGGCGACAGCGGCGTCTTCTCTTCCGGGAACTGCACGGTGATCGTGCGCGACAGGAAGTGCCGACCCGTCAGCGCGAGCCCCTTGAAGAGCTCGGTGAGCATGAAGCTGTGCAGGACGTCTTTGACCGCCATGGTGGCTCGGGCTCCGCGACTTATTTCCAGATGTTGAAGGGCGACTGGATCCACAGGCCCACGACCACCAGCCACACCAGCGTGACCGGGATGAAGACCTTCCAGCCCAGGCGCATGATCTGGTCGTACCGGAAGCGTGGGAAGGTGGCTCGCACCCACAGGAACATCGTGACCACGGCGAAGACCTTCAGGCCGAGCCAGATCCAGCCCGGGATGAAGTCCAGCGCCTCCACCGGCGGCAGCCAGCCGCCGAGGAACAGCAGCACGCACAGCGTGGACACGAGGATCATGTTCGCGTACTCGGCGAGGAAGAACATCGCGAACGACATCCCCGAGTACTCGATCATGTGGCCGGCCACGATCTCGGATTCACCCTCCACCACGTCGAAGGGGTGACGATTCGTCTCGGCCAGGCCGGCGATGAAGTAGACGACGAAGATCGGCAGCAGCGGCAGCCAGTTCCAGGACAGGAAGCCGAAGCCTTGCTCGGCGAAGAAGCCGCGGCCCTGGGACATCACGATGTCGCTCAAGTTCATGCTCGCCGACACCATCAGCACGACGACGAGCGCGAAGCCCATGGCGATCTCGTAGGACACCATCTGCGCCGAGGCGCGCAGCGCGCCCAGGAACGCGTACTTCGAGTTCGAGGCCCAGCCGGCGATGATGACGCCGTACACCTCCAGCGACGTGATCGCCATCAGGAAGAGCAGGCCGGCATTGACGTTGGCCAGCGCGACATCCGGCCCGAAGGGAATGACCGCCCAGGCCGCGAGCGCCGGCATGATGGTCATGATCGGGCCGAGGAAGAACAGGCCCTTGTGCGCGGCGGTGGGGCGGATGATTTCCTTGAAAACGAGCTTGATCGCGTCGGCGATCGGCGTGAGCAGGCCGGCGGGGCCGACCCGGTTCGGGCCGGGGCGGATCTGCGACCAGGCGATCGCCTTGCGTTCCCAGAAGGTGAGGTAGGCCACGCAGCCCATCAGGGGCAGCACGACGGCGACGATCTTGATCAGGCTCCAGACGACGAGCCAGAGCGTGGGCCCGAGCAACGCCGTGCCGGCCGCGTTCAGTTGCTCGATCATGCCGCCACCCCCTCGGCCTGGCGCACCGCCTCGATTTCGACACCGCCAAACGATGCGCCGAGCGTGCAGGTGTCGGCATGCCCCGCAGGCACCCGCACGGTGCCGTCGGCCATCGTCGCATCCAGCCGCACCGGCAGGACGACGCTGCCCGCCCCCTGGCGCACGCGCAGGCGGTCACCCGGCTGCAAGCCGTGCGCGGCCCACAAGGCCGGGCCGACGCTGGCTTGGGGCGCACGGGCATCGGCCGTGCGCTGCAGCGACTCCGCACGGCGCACCAGGCTATCGGCGGCGTAAATCGGCACGTCGGCCAGGCGCTGCACGCCTGCGACGACAGCCTGCGGCAGTGCGGCCGGCACGCTGCCGGCGTCGTTGCTCAGCCGAGCGGACAACGTCGCCTCGTCGCCGAGTGCCGCCTGGCGGACCTGCTCGGAGGTTTCGACATCAAAGCCCGGGAGCCCGAGCAGGTTGCCCAGCACACGCAGCACCTTCCAGCCCGGGCGCGTCTCGCCCAGCGGGCGCACCACCCCCTGGAAACTCTGGATCCGGCCCTCGGCGTTGACGAAGGTGCCCGAGGTTTCGGTGAAGGGTGCGATCGGCAACAGCACGTCGGCGCCGTCCACGGCCGCATCGCGGAAGGACGTGAGCGCCACCACCATATCGGCTTGCTGCAACGCCGCGTGTGCGGCTTGAGGGTCGGCCATGTCCAGCACCGGCTCGACCCCGAACAGCAGCCACGCACGCCGCGGCTGCGCGAGCATCGCGGCCGCATCGAGTCCGCCGGGCCCGGGCAGCGCACCGGCCAGTTGGGCACCCACGCTGTTGGCAGCCTCGCCGAAGACACCCACCGAGGCGCCCGTGCGCACACCGATCCACTGCGCGAGCGCCAGCAACTCGGTGGCCTGCGGATGTTGCACCGCCGCGTTACCGAGCAGCACCGCCTTGCGCGTGCCTGACAGCAACGACTGCGCGACGGTGCGCGCCGCAGCCGAGGGCTCGACCGTCAGCGGTGCCGCCACGCCGTCAGCCTCGGCCAGCGCGGCAGCCACCTCGGCGAGCGCCTGGACCCAGCCTGCCGGTGCCGCCGTCAGGCGGGCATGCAGCGGCATCAGCCAGTCATCGTGGACCGCCTGCAGGCTGCTCACCTGCGCGCCGCGACGCACGGCCTGACGCAGGCGCTGCGCGAAGAGGGGATGATCCTTGCGCAGGAAGGAGCCGACCACCAGCGCGCGATCGAGCTCGGAGAGCTGCGCGATGGGCAGGCCGAGCCAGCGCGCCTGGCCTGGGGCGAGCCCCGTGCGCCGGAAGTCGGCATGGCGCAGGCGGTGGTCGATGTTCTCGCTGCCCAGGCCGCGCACGACCTGCCCGAGCAGGTGCAGTTCCTCGACGGTCGCGTGCGGCGAGCCCAGTGCCCCGACGGCCGAGGCGCCATACTCGGCCACGATCTGCTTCAGGCCGTTGGCCACGTACTCGAGCGCGGTGCTCCAGTCCACCGCCACCCACTGCCCGCCCTGGCGCAGCATCGGCTGCGTCAGCCGCTGCGGGCTGGACAACGCCTCGTAGCTGAAACGGTCCCGGTCGGCGATCCAGCACTCGTTGACGGCCTCGTTCTCGAGCGGCACGACGCGCATCACCTTGTCGCCCTTGACCTGCACCACCAGGTTCGCACCCGTGGAGTCGTGCGGGCTGACACTGCGCCGGCGCGCAAGCTCCCAGGTACGCGCGCTGTAGCGGAAAGGCTTGCTCGTGAGCGCGCCCACCGGGCAGATGTCGATCATGTTGCCCGACAGCTCGGAATCCACCGAGCGACCGACGAAGGTGGTGATCTCGGAATGCTCACCGCGGTGGGCCATGCCGAGCTCCATCACCCCGGCGATCTCCTGGCCGAAGCGCACGCAGCGCGTGCAGTGGATGCAGCGGCTCATCTCCTCCATCGAGATCAGCGGCCCCACGTTCTTGTGGAAGACGACGCGCTTTTCTTCCTGGTAGCGCGAGGCCGACCCGCCGTAGCCCACCGCGAGGTCCTGCAGCTGGCACTCGCCGCCCTGGTCGCAGATCGGGCAGTCCAGCGGGTGGTTGATGAGCAGGAACTCCATCACCGACTTCTGGGCCTTCACCGCCTTGTCGCTCTTCGTGTGCACGACCATGCCGGCGGTGACCGGCGTTGCGCAGGCGGGCATCGGCTTGGGGGCCTTCTCCACGTCGACCAGGCACATGCGGCAGTTGGCCGCGATGCTGAGCTTCTTGTGGTAGCAGAAGTGCGGCACGTACACGCCCGCCGCGTCGGCCGCATGCATCACCATGCTGCCCGGGGGCACGCTGACCTTCTTGCCGTCGAGTTCGAGTTCGATCATGCCGGGTGTCCTCGGGCGTCTCAGGCGGGCTGCGCGACCAGGCAGCGCCGGTGCTCGACGTGCCAGGCGAACTCGTCGCGGAAGTGCTTGAGCATGCCCTGCACGGGCATGGCTGCGGCGTCGCCCAGCGCACAGATCGTGCGGCCCTTGATGTTGTCGGCCACCGAGTCGAGCAGGGACAGGTCCTCCGGGCGGCCGCGGCCGTGCTCGATGCGGTCCACCACGCGCCACAGCCAGCCCGTGCCCTCGCGGCACGGCGTGCACTGGCCGCAGCTCTCGTGCTGGTAGAAGTAGCTCAGGCGCAGCAGGCTGCGGACCATGCAGCGCGAGTCGTCCATCACGATCACCGCGCCCGAGCCGAGCATCGAGCCGGCCTTGGCGATCGCGTCGTAGTCCATCGTCAGGTCCATCATGACCTTGGCCGGCAGCACCGGGGCGGATGAGCCGCCCGGGATCACGGCCTTCAGCGTGCGCCCGCTGCGCACACCGCCGGCGAGCTCGAGCAGCTTGGCAAAGGGCGTGCCCAGCGGCACCTCGAAGTTGCCGGGCTGGTTCACGTCGCCCACCACCGAGAAGATCTTCGTGCCGCCGTTGTTGGGCTTGCCGCACTCGAGGTAGGCCTGGCCGCCCTCGCGGATGATCCACGGCACGGCGGCGAAGGTCTCGGTGTTGTTGATCGTCGTGGGCTTGCCGTACAGGCCGAAGCTCGCCGGGAAAGGTGGCTTGAAGCGCGGCTGCCCCTTCTTGCCCTCGATCGACTCCAGCAGCGCCGTTTCCTCGCCGCAGATGTAAGCGCCGAAGCCGTGGTGCGCGTGCAGCTCGAAGCTGAAGCCCGAGCCCAGGATGCGCGAGCCCAGCAAGCCCGCCGCGCGCGCCTCGCGCAGCGCCTCCTCGAAGCGCTCGTAGACCTCGAAGATCTCGCCGTGGATGTAGTTGTAGCCGGTGCCGATGCCCATCGCATAGGCGGCGATCGCCATGCCCTCGATCACGATGTGCGGGTTGTAGGCGAGGATGTCGCGGTCCTTGCAGGTCCCCGGCTCGCCCTCGTCGGAGTTGCACACGAGGTACTTCGCACCCGGGTACTGGCGCGGCATGAAGCTCCACTTCAGGCCCGTCGGGAAGCCCGCACCGCCACGGCCGCGCAGCGCCGAGAGCTTGACCTCGGCGATCACCTGCTCCGGGGTCATGCCAGGGCCGCCGTCGGCGCCCAGCACCTTGCGCAGCGCCGCGTAGCCGCCACGCGCCACGTAGTCGGCCAGGCGCCAGTTGGTGCCGTCCAGGCCGGCGTAGATCTGGGGACCGAGGTGGCGGCCGTGGAAGCAGGTCTCGTGACCGCGGGCCTGGAACTTGGACAGGTCGAGCATGGTCAGCCTTGCGCCTCGAGCAGCGCGAGCAATTCGTCCAGCCGCTCCGGGCTCATGAAGCTCAGCATCTGGCGGTCGTTGACGAGCATCACGGGCGCGTCGGCACAGGCCCCCAGGCACTCGCTGGGCTGCACGGTGAAGCGGCCGTCGTCGGTGCTGCCGTAGGGCTCCACGCCCAGGCGCTGGCACACGTGGTTCAGCGCATGGTCGCCGCCGCGCAGCTGGCACGGCAGGTTGGTGCAGACGTTGAGCTTGAAGCGCCCCACCGGCTGCGCGTTGTACATGTTGTAGAAGGTGGTCACCTCGTGCACGGCGATGGGCGCCATGCCCAGGAAGGCGGCCACTGCCTCCTCGGCTTCGGGCGAGACCCAGCCTTGCTCCTGCTGCACGATGGACAGGCAAGCCATCACGGCCGACTGGCGCTGCTCGGGCGGGTACTTCGCGACTTCCTGGGCGAAGCGCGCTAGCGTGGCCTCCGGGAGCGTCGCGGGCCCGGCGGCGGCGGGGGTGTTCGTGTCCATCATCGGTCGACCTCGCCGAAGACGATGTCCATCGTGCCGATGATGGCCACCGCGTCGGCGATCATGTGTCCGCGCGACATCTCGTCGAGCGCGGAGAGGTGGGCAAAGCCGGGGGCGCGAATCTTCAGCCGGTAGGGCTTGTTCGCGCCGTCGCTCACGAGGTAGATGCCGAACTCGCCCTTCGGGTGCTCCACCGCCGCATAGGCCTCGCCCTCGGGCACGTGGAAGCCCTCGGTGAAGAGCTTGAAGTGGTGGATCAGCTCCTCCATGCTCGATTTCATCTGCACGCGCGAGGGCGGCGCCACCTTGTGGTTGTCGGTGATCACGGGGCCCGGGTTGCGCCGCAACCAGTCCACGCACTGCTGGACGATGCGATTGGCCTGGCGCATCTCCTCGATGCGCACCAGGTAGCGGTCGTAGGTGTCGCCGTTCACGCCCACGGGGACGTCGAAGTCCATGCGCGCGTAGACGTCGTAGGGCTGCTGCTTGCGCAGGTCCCAGGCGATGCCCGAGCCGCGCAGCATCGCGCCGGTGAAGCCCAGGTTCAGCGCGCGCTCGGGTGAGACCACGCCGATGCCCACGGTGCGCTGCTTCCAGATCCGGTTGTCGGTCAGCAGGGTCTCGTAGTCATCCACGCAGGCCGGGAAGCGGCGGCAGAAATCATCGATGAAGTCCAGCAGCGAACCGCTGC
>JBDKFA010000067.1:0-21195 GCA_039798945.1 Pseudomonadota bacterium | reverse complement strand
CCACCGGCACGGCGGCCAGCAGGGCCTGCGTGTACGGATGCAGGGGCCGCCTGTACAGCTCGTCGCGCGTAGCGATCTCCACGATGCGGCCCAGGTACATCACCGCCGCGCGCGTGCTCACCTGCCGCACCACGCTGAGGTCGTGCGCGATGAAGATCAGCGTCAGGCTTAGGCGCTCCTGCAGGTCGGCCAGCAGGTTGATCACCTGGGCCTGGATCGACACATCCAGCGCACTCACCGCCTCGTCGCAGACCACAAGCTTCGGGCTCACCGCCAGCGCGCGGGCGATGCCGATGCGCTGGCGCTGGCCGCCGGAGAACTCGTGCGGATAGCGCCGCATGTGGTCGGCGTTCAAGCCCACCGTCTCGAGCAGCTCGACGATGCGCGCCGTGTACGCCTCCTTCGTCGGGGCAAGCTTGTGGATGGTGAGCGCCTCGCCGATGATGGACCCCACCGTCATGCGCGGGTTCAGCGACGCATACGGGTCCTGGAAGATGATCTGCATGTCGCGCTGGCGCGCGACATGCTGCAGGTCGAAGCTCACGCCGTCCACCGCGTGCACGCGGGCCACCTCGCGCCGCAGCAGTCCTCCGTGGATGGGGAAATGCTTGACGAGGTCGCGGACTTTCAGCAACGGCTCGCCCCCAGCGGCCGACGCTGCCCCGCTCGCGCTGACGGGCATCTCGCTCATGCCGCACCCCCCTCGAGCACGCACGCCACCTTGTGCCCTGGCGCCACCTCGCGCAGCGGCGGGGTGGTGCCCAGGCAGGCCACACTCACATACCGGCAGCGGCTGGCGAAGCGGCAGCCCTCGGCCGGCTCGATCAACTTGGGCACGGTACCCGGGATGGCCTCGAGCCGCACCTTGTGCGTGGCCGCGAGGTCGATGCGCGGGATCGACCGGATCAGGCCCTGCGTGTACGGGTGCCGGGGGTTCGCGAAGAGCGCCTCCACCGGCGCTTCTTCCACCACCTTGCCGGCGTACATCACGACCACGCGCTGTGCGACCTCCGCCACCACGCCCATCGCATGCGTGATCAGCATCACCGCCATCCCCATCGAGGACTTCAGCTCCGCCATCAGGTCCAGGATCTGTGCCTGGATCGTCACGTCCAGCGCCGTGGTGGGTTCGTCGGCGATCAGCAGCTTGGGCTTGCAGGCCAGCGCGATGGCGATCATCACGCGCTGGCGCATGCCGCCCGAGAACTGGTGCGGGTAGTCCTTCACGCGCCGCTCGGGCGTCGGGATGCGGACCAGTCGCAACATCTCCACCGCGCGATCCATGGCGTCCTTGCGCGACAGGCCTTCGTGCAGGCGCAGCGACTCGGCGATCTGCTCGCCCACCGTGAACACCGGGTTCAGGCTCGTCATCGGCTCCTGGAAGATGATCGCGATCTCCTTGGCGCGGATCTTCGACATCTCCTCGGGCCCGAGCGGCACCAGGTCGCGTCCCTGCCACATCACGCGGCCGGCGACGATCTTTCCCGGCGGCATGTCGATGAGCTTCATCACCGTCTTGGCCGTCACGCTCTTGCCGCAGCCGGACTCGCCCACGACGCACAGCGTCTCGCCGGCGTCGATCGACATGTCCACGCCGTCTACCGCGTGCAGCCAGCCGTCATCGGTCTTGAAGTGGGTCTTCAGACCCTGGATCTCGAGCATCGCCACTGCGTGAGCCCCCGGCGCCTCAGAGCACGCGGCGCGGGTCGAGCGCATCGCGCAGGCCGTCGCCGATGAAGTTGATCGTCAGCACCGTCAGGAAGATCGCCAGGCCCGGGAACAGTGCCCAGTGCATCGCGATGTCCATGTAGTCGCGCCCGTCGTAGAGGATGCGGCCCCAGGTCGGGATGTCCGGCGGGAAGCCGAGGCCGAGGAAGGAAAGCGTGGACTCGGCGATGATCGCCGCGGCCACGTCGATGGTGGCCGCCACGATCACGGGCCCGAGGCTGTTGGGCAGGATGTGGCGCACGACCTGGCGCGGCACCGAGGCCCCGAGCGCGCGCGCAGCCTCCACGAACTCCTTCTCGCGCAGCGAGAAGAACTGCGCGCGCACGAGGCGCGCCACCGGCATCCAGCGAAACCCGCCGATGACCGCCACGATCAGGATGAAGATCCCCATCTCCAGACCGAAGGCCTGCTTGAGCGGTTCGCGGAAGAGAAAGATCAGCAGCAGCAGCAGCGGCAGCTGCGGCAGGCTCAGGAAGAGGTCCGTCAGCCACATGAGCGCCGCATCCACCCAGCCACGCGAGATGCCGGCGATGGCCCCGATGATCACCCCCACCGAGATGGCCACCAGCATCGCCGACAGGCCCACCGCCAGCGAGATGCGCCCGCCGTAGAGCATGCGCGCGAGGATGTCGCGGCCCAGGTCGTCGGTGCCCAGCGGGTGCTTCCAGCTCGGCGGGGCGAGCCGCGCCTGGAAATCCACGTCGTTGATGCCCACCTTGTAGAAGAGCGGGCCCAGCAGCACCGCGAGCACCATCAGGCCCAGCAGCCACAGGCTCCAGTAGGCCAGGCGGTGACGCTTGAACCGGCGCCAGGCCTCGGTCCACGGCGAGACGCTGCTCGCCGCCTTGCCGAGCTCGGGCGCCTCAGCGGTAGCTGATCCGGGGGTCGAGCCAGCCATACAGGATGTCGGCAATCAGGTTGAACAGGATGACCAGGCACGCGAACACGAAGGTCACGGCCATGATCACGGGCGTGTCGTTGCGCAGGATGGCATCGATCAGCAGCGAGCCGATGCCCGGGATGCGGAAGATCTGCTCCGTGACGATCGCCCCGCCGAACACCGTGGGCATCTGCAGGGCCACCAGCGTCACCACCGGGATCAGCGCGTTGCGCACCACGTGCTTGAGCACCACGACGCGCTCGGCCAGGCCCTTGCTGCGGGCGGTGGTGACGTAGTCGAGCCGGATCACGTCGAGCACGGCGCTGCGCACGTAGCGCATGTAGCTCGCAGCCTGGAACAGCCCCAGCACCGTCACCGGCATGATCGACTGCTTGATGTGCTCCCACCACCACTGCAGCCCGGTGGCCGAGATGTCGGTGCGAAACACGAAGGGCAGCCAGCCGAGGTGGATCGAGAACAGGAGGATGAAGAGCACCCCGGTGAAAAAGGTGGGCAGGGAGAAGCCGACGAATGCCACCGTGCTCGCGATGCGGTCGAACCACGAGTAGGGCTTCACGGCCGCCAGCACACCCACGGGAAGCGCCACCAGCAGGGCCAGGACCTGCGAGGCGCCGATGACGGCGATGGTGACCGGAAGGCGCTGCCAGATCAGCGTGTCCACGTCGATGCGGCTGACGAACGAGAAGCCCCAGTCGCCCTTGAGCATCGACGTCAGCCAGTGCAGGTAGCGCTGCCACACCGGGTCGTCCAGCCCGAGCGAGGCGCGCAGCGCCATGCGCACCTCGGGCGGTACGTTCGGATTGGTAGCGAGCTCCTCGAAGGGGTCGCCGGGTGCCAGCGCCAGCACCGTGAACAGCACGATGCTGATCCCGAGCAGGCTCGGGATCGCGATCAGCAGACGGCGCAGGACGTAGGCACCCACGGTGAACCGTTCGTCTCGTCAGGCTTCCTTGAACCAGTGTCCGACGGCCCACATGTCGTTGTCCCAGCCCGACAGGTGCGCCACCAGCTTGGTGCCGGCGGCCGAGGCACGCGGACGGAACACCACCGGGATGATGTAGCCGTCGTTGATGACGAGGTCGTTCATCTTGATGAACATCGCCGCGCGCTTGACCGGGTCGAGCTCGACCTGCGCCGCCTTGTGCGCCGCGTCGTACTCGGCGTTCGTCCAGCGGCTGATGTTGCGGCTGGCCCACTTGTTGGCCTTTTGCGCGAGCTCCCACGAGCAGTACTGCTCCATGAAGGTCTGCGGGTCGGGCTGGGTCATCGTCGTGGTGAACATCTGCATGTCGCACCAGAACTTCTGGTAGGTGTCCGGGTTGGCGAAGTCGCCGCCGAAGAACACCGCCGCCGTCACGCTCTTGAGCTCGAGCTCGATACCCGCCTTCGCGCAGGCGTCCTTGATGATCGCCTGCGTCTTCTGGCGCGGCTGGTTCACCGAGGTCTGGAAGACGAACTTCAGCTTCGTGTTGCCCTTGGCGCGGATGCCGTCCGGGCCGCGCTTCCAGCCACCGGCCTCCAGCGCCTGGTTGGCCTTGTCGATGTTGAACTCGAACCGGGTGTTCGTGCTCGCAAATCGCTTGGGGTTGTTCAGGAAGTTGGCGGTGGCCACGCCGGTGCGGCCGTAGATGAAGTCCTGCACCGCCTTGCGGTCCACCAGCAGACCCATCGCGGTGCGCACGGCCTTGTCGTTGAAGGCGAAGTGCTTGGACTTCGCGCTGCCGCGCTCGCCGTCCACCTCGTTCCAGGGATCGGTCGGGTTGAGCTGGATGAACTCGATGTTGCCGCCGGCGACAATCGTGACCTTGCCCTTGCCGGAAGTCTCGAGGCGCTTGAGGATCTCGTCTTCGACCTGCAGGTTCCACGCGTAGTCGTACTCGCCCGTCTGCAGCACCGCGCGCGCTGCCGAGATCGCGTCGCCGCCGCCCTTCATCTCGATCGCATCGAAGTGCGGACGGTTCGGGATGTGGTAGTTCGCGTAGGCCTCGCCACGCAGCATGTCGCCCGGCTTGAAGTCCACGAACTTGAAGGGGCCGGTGCCCACCGGCTTCATGTTCATCGGGGCCTCGCGCGACTTCGCGCCGATGAACGGCGCGAACAGGTGCTTCGGGAGGATCAGGCCCGTGGAGCCCACGAAGGGCTCGGCCCAGAAAGGCGAGGCCTTCGGGAACACCACCCGCACCGTGTGCGAATCCACCTTCTGCACCGTGATGTCGCGGTATACGGACACGTTGGACGTGGCCGAGGCCGGGTCCTTGCAGAACTCCCAGTTGAAGACGACGTCGTCGGCCGTGAAGGGCTGGCCGTCGTGCCAGGTCACGCCGCGCTTGAGCTTCCAGGTGATCGTGCGGCCGTCGGCCGACACGCCGCCATTCTCGCGAGAGGGGATCTCCGAGGCGAGAACCGGGTACAGGTTGCCCTCGGCATCCCAGCCGGCCAGCGGCTCGTAGAAAATCCGGCTGCCTTCCTGTTCCTTCGTGCCCGTGGCCCAGTGGGGGTTCAGGTGCACCGGGCCTTGCCACCACAGCAGCTTGAGCGTGCCGCCGCCGCCGCGCTTGGTGGGCTTGTAGGGCAGCGTCGTCTGGGCCTGGGCGATGCCGTGGTGCATCAGCAGCATCGAGGCCATGGGCGCGGTCAGCCCGGCGCCCACCATCTTCTGGATGAAGCTGCGCCGCGCGAGCTTGCCTTCGCGGACGTTCTCGATCAGATTGCGGATCTGGCGTTCATTCATGGGACATTCCTTCCGAGGATGGAGCGAAACGGGCTGGGCCCCCCAGCAAGACGGACGCCATGCTAGCCGCAGTTTCCCTGCCGGCTATCCGGGTCCGCCCGGGGCGGCGCTCAGACGATGCGCTCCGAAGGGTTCGTGATCTTGCGCATCGGCTCGAAGCGCGGGCTTCCCGACAGGAGCGGGTGGGCGGTGTCGCCACCGTCCCAGCGCGGGTCGTCGATGCCCTCGAAGACCTCGCGCAGCCGCTCGCCCCAGGTGCTGCGGATCATCCGGAAATACGGGTTGTGCTCGTCGATGCACACGAGGCGGCTGCTCTGGAAGGTGCCGGCCTCGTAGACGAGCAGGTCCAGCGGCAGCCCGACCGTGAGGTTGGACTTGAGCGTGGAGTCCATCGACACCAGCGCGCACTTGGCCGCCTCGTCCAGCGGCGTGGCCGGCGTGAGCACCCGGTCGAGGATCGGCTTGCCGTACTTGCTCTCGCCGATCTGGAAGAAGCACGTCTCGCGCGTGGCCTCGATGAAGTTACCCGCCGAGTAGACGAGGAACATGCGCATCGCCTCGCCGCGGATCTGCCCGCCGAAGATCATGCTGGCGTTGAAATCCACGCCCGAGGCGCGCAGCGAGGGGCCGTCCTGGTCGTAGACGCGCCTCACCGCGCTGCCGAGCACGCGTGCGGCATCGAACATGCTCGGCGCGTTCCAGATCGTCAGGGGCTCCTCGTGCGCGCCTCGGTCCACCTTTTCCACTTGGAGGATCTCGCGCACGCTCTGGCTGATGCTGAGGTTGCCCGCCGACAGCATCACCATGAAGCGGTCGCCCGGCCGCTCGTAGACCATCATCTTGCGAAAGGTGCTGATCTGGTCGAGCCCCGCATTGGTGCGCGAATCGGAAAGGAACACGAGGCCGGCATCCAGGCGGATGCCCACGCAGTAGGTCATGGCGGGGAGTCTTCTCGAAGGTTCTTCAGGCGGTACAGCGCGTCCAGCGCCTCGCGGGGCGAGAGCCTATCAGGGTCGAGTGCATCGAGCGCAGCCTCGACCGCGCTGGGTGCGGCGGTGGGGGCGGGGGAGGGCGGCGGGGCCGCGAACAGGTCCACCTGCGCCGAGCCGGCGCGCGACTGCGCCTCCAGCGCCTCAAGCGTGGCCGCGGCCTGGCGCACGAGCGAGGCCGGCATGCCCGCCAGCCGCGCCACCTGCACGCCGTAGCTCCGGCTGGCCGGGCCCGGCTCGATCTGGTGCAGGAAGACGATGTCGTGCCCGCTTTCCACCGCGCCGACGTGCACGTTCACGGCCTGCGGGTGCCGCTCGGGGAAGGCGGTGAGCTCGAAGTAGTGCGTCGCAAAGAGCGTGAACGCGCGCGTGCGGTCGTGCAGGTGGCTCGCGATGGCGCCGGCCAAGGCCAGCCCGTCGAAGGTGCTGGTGCCGCGGCCGATCTCGTCCATCAGCACCAGGCTGTGCTCGGTGGCGCCGTGCAGGATGGCCGCGGCCTCTGTCATCTCGAGCATGAAGGTGGACTGCGCGTTGGCGAGGTCGTCGGCGGCACCGATGCGGGTGTGGATCGCGTCCACCGGGCCGAGCCGGCAGCGCGAGGCCGGCACAAAGGAGCCCATCGACGCCAGCAGCACCGCGAGCGCCACCTGGCGCATGAAGGTGCTCTTGCCGCCCATGTTCGGGCCCGTGACCACGAACATGCGCGTCTTCGCGTCGAGCCGGCAGTCGTTGGCGATGAAGGCCTGCCCGGAGGTCTCGCGCAGCCGCTGCTCCACCACGGGGTGTCGGCCCTGCTGGATGTCGATGCAGGGGTAGTTGACGAATTCCGGCCGGCACCAGCCGAGCGTGGTGGCGCGCTCGGCGAGGGCCGCCAGCACGTCCACCGTGGCCAGCGCGCGGCCGACCTCGACGAGTGCGGCCAGGTGCGGCTGCAGCGCATCGAGCATCTGCTCGTAGAGCCACTTCTCGCGCGCCAGCGCCCGCTCCTGCGCCGACAGCGCGCGGTCCTCGAAGGCCTTGAGCTCGGGCGTGATGAAGCGCTCGGCGTTCTTCAGCGTCTGCCGGCGCTGGTAGTCGCCGGGCACGCGGTCCAGGCCCGAGGCGGTGACCTCGATGTAGAAGCCGTGCACGCGGTTGAACTGCACGCGCAGGTTGGCGATGCCCGTGCGCGCGCGTTCGCGCTGTTCGAGCTCGAGCAGGAAGGCGTCGCAGTTCGTGGCGATGCCCCGCAGCTCGTCGAGCTCGGCATCGAAGCCGGCGGCGATCACGCCGCCGTCGCGCAGCAGCGCCGAGGGTTCCTCGGCGACAGCGCGCAGCGCGGCCTCGACCTCGGGCAGGGGCTGCCAGGCCCCTCGCAGCCGGTCGAGCAGCGCGCCACCGGTGGGCGTCGTCGCGCTCAGCGCGGGCAGGTGTGCAAGCGTGGCCCGCAGGCCGGCGAGCTCGCGCGGGCGGACCTGCCTCAGCGCGATGCGTGCCGTGATGCGCTCGACGTCGCTGACGTGCCGCAGCGCTTCGCGCAACGCCTCGAAGCCGAAGTCGGCCAGGCAGGCGAGTGCCTCATGGCGCTCGGCGGCCGGTTGCCGAGCGCGTGGCACATGCGTCAGCCAGTGGCGCAGCAGCCGGCTGCCCATGCCGGTGCGGCAGGTGTCCAGCAGGGAGAGCAGGGTGGGCGAGTCCTCGCCGCGCAGGGTGCGCACGAGCTCGAGGTTGCGTACCGTGGCAGGAGGCAGTGCCAGCAGTTCGTCCGCGCGCGCCACCGACAGGCTCTGCACGTGAGCCAGCGCCCGGCCTTGTGTGTGCTCGGCGTAGCTCAGCAGCGCGGCTGCAGCGGCCTGGGCAGCCGGCAGCTCTTCGGCGCCGAAGGCCGCGAGCGAGGCCACGTGCAATTGCGCGCACAGCTTGCGCACGCCGAGCGCGGCGTCGAACTGCCAGGCCGGGCGAGTCGTCGCCGCCGCACGGGAGGCGCCCATGGCGGCGGGCGCAGCGCCCTCACCATGCAGCACCTCGGCCGGCTCCAGCCGCGCGAGCCAGGCGGGGAGCTCCCGGTCGGCGCACTCGGTCAGGCCGAGCTGGCCACCGGCGACGTTCAGCCAGGCGAGGCCCCACACCGGCCCTTGGCGCCGCGTTCCCGGCGCGCGGTGCACGGCCAGCAGCAGCGTGTCGGCCCGCTCGGCCAGCAGCTCGGCATCCGTCACCGTGCCGGGCGTGACGACGCGCACCACCTTGCGCTCCACCGGCCCCTTGGAGGTGGCCACGTCGCCGACCTGCTCGGCCACCGCCACCGACTCCCCAAGCTTGAGCAGCCGCGCCAGGTAGTTCTCCACCGCATGCACGGGCACACCGGCCATCACCACCGGCTCGCCGCCGCTCTGGCCGCGCGTGGTCAGCGTGATGTCCAGCAGCCGGTGCGCGCGCCGCGCGTCCTCGTAGAAGAGCTCGTAGAAGTCGCCCATCCGGTAGAACACGAGCGTGTCCGGATGCTCGGCCTTGATGCGCAGGTACTGCGCCATCATGGGGGTGTGGGCCGAAAGGTCGCCTTTCAGCGGTTCGGCCGTGGGGGTCGGCGTGGTCATGTCGGTCGACATGGTAGGCGAGCCCGTGTGGGCGGCCACGGGTGCACCAGCCGTGCGGCCCGAGCCCGATCGCATCGAGGCCACTTTCGCTGTGCTGGAGGCTCTTGGTCGAATCCTATCGCGAGCCCGTTCCCGTACTCTGTGAATCCGGTGGATTCACGGTTGCCCCGACTCGATGTCGACATAGCGCCAGAAGTCGCGCATGAAGGGGTGCCTGCGGTAGCCGATCACGTGCCGGTGCATCAGCGCGGTGAGCACGCTGTGCGCCGTGATCTTGTAGGGCATGTAGGCCACGCCCAGCAGCTGCCCCTGGTGGAGCAGCGCCAGGCGCTGCGGTCCGTCCGGCAGCACCAGTTGTCGCGCGTAGATCTCGTTGAAGGCCGGCAGGTCGAAGCGCGCGTGGTTGGCCTGGCCCTTGTTCGGGCCGTACATCATGTCGAAGAAGCTGCTGGCCGGGTGGGTGGCGCTCCAGCTCACGCCCCACATCATGACCTTGCCCGCGCGGCTGGCCTTCAGGTTCTCGGGCCACGGGGCCACCTTGAACTCGATGCGCAGGCCCACGGCGTCCATCGTTCGCTGCCAGAGCTCCTGCAGCTGCCGGCTGCGCTGGTCGGGTTCGGTGGTGTAGCGCAGCACGAGGGGGCTGCCGTCGGGCATTTCGCGCCTGCCGTCGCCGTCGCGGTCGATGTAGCCGTACAGGTCCAGCAAAGCCCGGGCCCGGGCCGGGCTGTACTCGCTCATCTCGGATCGGAACTTCGGGTCGTACCCCGGCAGCAGCGGCGGGAACATGCCTTGTGCCGCGACGGCCTGGCCTCGACGCACCAGAGCCAGTTCGCGGGCTCCGTCGTACGCAAGTGAGATGGCTCGGCGCAAGGCCACCTTCTCCGGCGTGTAGCCGCCCACGACCGGGTTCTCCATCGCGAAGTAGGTGAAGTGGGCGTCGACGGCCACCATGCGATCCATCTGCACGCCTTGCCGCCGCAGGTTCGGGGCCAGTTTCCCCCCGGGAATGGCCACCCCGACAAATTCCTCGGGCAGGCGCTCGCTCATGTCCATCTGCCCATTGAGGAACGCCAGCCAGCGCGGCTGCGCCTCCTCGATGACGCTGATTTCCACCCGGTCCACCATCGGCAGCCGGCGTCCGCGCAGGCGTGTCAGCAAGGCCTGGCCTTCGGTGTCCTCGGGCGCAGGTTGAGCGTCATACGTGTGCTGCCGGTAGCGCGGGTTGCGCTCCAGCACCATGCGGGCCGAGCGCTGCCACTGTGTGAGCCGGAACGGCCCGGTGCCCACCGGGTGCTCCATCGTGCGGCCGGGATAGGCCTGCACCACCTCCCGCGCGACGGCACCGAGCACCGAGCCGTCGGCGAACACGTAGTGAAAGCGCGGCGAGGGTGCGGCCAGGCGCACCTCGAAGGTATACCGGTCCAGCGTGCGGATGCCGTCGACCTCGGTGTCGTAGTCGAAGGGTTTGCGGCCTTCCATGGCACGGCGCCGTAACTCGGACAGGCCCAACACCCGGGCGTTCTCGAACTGGAACAGGCTCGCGCTCTTGTTGGCCGGATCGTAGTGGCGCTTGAACGCGTACACGTAGTCGGCGGCGACCAGCTCGCGCGGCACGCCACCGAACGCAGGGTCGTCGGCGAAGTGGATGCCTGGCCGTATGCGGAAGGTGAAGCGCGTGAAGTCGTCGCTGATCGCCGGCAGCGCGGCCGCCGTCTGCGGAACCAGCCGCGCCGGCCGGGCCAGATAGTCGTAGGTCAGCGGCGCCTCGAAGATGTTGGCGGTGATCATCCGCGAGGAGGCGTCGGAAATCTGCGCCGGGTCGAATCCTGACTCAGCAACCGGGATCGCGTAGCGCAGGACCCGCAGCCTTTCGCTGACCTGCGCCGCAGCGGCATGCGGCATCAGCGCCGCGAACAGGCAGAGCAGGGCTGCCCACCGACTGGCGCGGGCCCCGGGGCCCTTCTCAGTCGGCAATCAGCACCTCGCCTTCGATTTCCAGCGGTATGTCGAACGGCAGCTCGGCCATGCCTACTGCGCTGCGCACGTGCTGACCACGCTCCGGGCCATACAGGGCCAGGATCAGCTCGGAGAACCCGTTGATCACCGCCGGCTGCTGGTTGAAGCCGGGCGCGGAGTTGACCATTCCGAAGACCCGCGTCCATGCCTGGATGCGGTCCAGGTCGCCCAGCACGCGCTGCAGGCTGGCCAGGATGCCGAGGGCCGTGCGGCGGGCGGCCAGCTGGCCCTGTGCCACGGTCAGCTCGCGCCCGAGCTTACCCAGCGGCTGAGCCAGACTGCCATCGTCGTTCAGCGGCCCGTGCCCGGAGATCAGCACCCGGCTGCCCAACACGCGTGCGAACGGGAAGGGCAAGGTCACGCCGGGTGGGGTCTGGATAGGCGCCGGGAGCACCAGGCCCATGTCGTGCAGTCGGCGCTCGATCAGTGCCATCACGCACCCCAGACCTCACGCGCGAAGCGCAGGAAGTTCAGGCCCAGGATCTTGTCGATGCGCGTCTGCGGATGACCGCGCGCAGCCAGGCGGGCAGCCAGGCGACGGAACTGCTCTGGGCCCAGCAGTTCCTCGACGAAGGGGTAGATATCGGGCGATTCGCCCGCTGCGGAAATGCCGGTGGCGCGTCGGTACGCGATGAGCTGCGCGAATTCGCGCCGGAAGTGCACCATGTCGTCGTAGGCCGAGAAGGTGGTGTCAGTGCCCAGGCCGACGTGGTCTTCACCGGCTACGTCGATGGCGTGCTCCAGGTGGGCCACCACGTCGTCCGCTGTCGCATTGCGGCCGATGGCCAGGAAGGGCATGAAGTAGATGCCGATGAAGCCACCGCGGTCGGCCACGCGACGCAGCTCCCCGTCGGTCTTGTTGCGGCGCAGGTCGGCCAGCGCCCTGCAGCCGGTGTGCGTGATGGCCACGGGCCGCGGCGACGCGGCGACTGCCTCCAGGCACAGGCGCTCGCTGCTGTGCGACAGGTCGGCAATGACGCGCTGCGCGGCCATTCGATGCAGGACCTCGCGGCCGAAATCCGTCAGCCCCGAGTCGCCAGGCGAGGTGGCGCCGCCACCAAGCCGGTTGACGCTGTTGTAGGTGAGTTGGATGACGCGCACGCCGGCACGCGCGAACTCGTCGACGCGCTGTACCTCGTCGCCCAGCATGTCGGCGTTCTGGAAACCCAGGATCAGCCCGATGCGCCGCTCGCGCTGCGCCTGCAGCACATCGTCCGCCGTACGCACCAGCATCAGGTCTGCGGGATGCTGCGAGACGGCCTCTTGCCAGGCGCTCACCTCTTGCACCGAGTAGGCGTAGGCGTCGGCCGGGCCATAGACGTGCCCGATGGTGATGTTTACAGCCGTCACGCCGGAGGTTCGAGCATCGGCCAGCGCGCGGTCCGTTACCCGCGGCTGCCTGTCACGTCCCTGTTCATCCGTGGCCTTGAGGTGCGGGTCGCGCAGGAATCCCAGTGCATTGACGATGGGGGCCGGCAGACGGGCCTGTCCGGACGAATCAGGCGTGGCCGTCGCGCTGTGAGCGCTCATGGTTGGAGCCCTCGGCGAGACGTCTGCGCATCACGGCGGGCCGAGCGGGCCGCTGCAGGCCCATGAGGTGCAGGCTCGTCCGTGATGAAGGCGCGCAGGTCGGCCGCCAGCGCGGCGCGTGGTGCGTCTCCCATGTAGGGGCTGTGGCCCGCGGCGTAGACACGGTGCTGGACACGGTCGGCGGGCATGCCGGGTCGGCTGACCAGATACTCTGCCGCGCCCCAGGGGGTGACGAGGTCGAAGGCCCCCGACGCGACGAACAGACGCAGCCCCGGGTGGCGGTTCAGGCTGGTCGTCAATGTCGGTGTGAAGTCGGTCAGCGTGGGGCTGCCAGGCTCGCGGTGGCGCCAGTCCCATGTCCCATTGACCTTGAAGTTGATGGCCAGGTAGTCGTCGCTGACTGGGCAGCGCAGGGGGCCCTGCAACTGCGCCTGCAGCGCCGCGTGGCAGGCGACGGCGGCCTCGGTCAGCATGGCGTCGTCCGCCACCGGGTCCGGCTCCTGTGCCGGCAGCGGGCGGGCGTAGCGGCCGTCGTAGAGGCTGATTCGGCCGCCAGCCGCCAGTGGCAGCGCTTCGGCAAAGGCCGCGGGCTCCAGGCGCAGCGAGGCGTCGGCCCACCGCTGTGCCGGAATGCCCGTCAAGCCCGCCAGCTGCTCGGCCAGTGCGAGGTTTTCGGCTGGGTCCAGCCTGCTGCCTTGCAGCAGCGCGGGGGCCAGCCGCTGCAGGGCGAATTCCTGCGCCTCCTGCAGCACCATCGCCAGCGAGCGCTTGGCAGACGACGTCCGGCCGTGCTGCCAGGCCAGCGCGGCCATCGTGGGCAGAAGCCAGACATGACGTAGCTCGCTTTTCATCAGGCCCAGGTTGACCGCCTGCCCGATCAGGATCAGCCCGTCCACCGCCGCGGCACGCAGCTGCCCTGCGCCGACCGACCCCATCAGTTCGCGGGCGACTGCTGCCACGCGCAGTGCGCCATAGCTCTGGCCCATCAGGTACACCGGGGAGGCCCAGCGCCCCTGGGCTGACAGCCAGCGGCGGACGAAGGCGGCCATCAGCTCGGCGTCGGCCTGCACGCCCAGCACGCTGTCGGCACTGTCGTTGCCGAGCACGCGTGCAAGGCCGGTGCCGGGCGGATCGACGAACACCAGGTCGGCCACGTTCAGCAGACTGTCGGCGTTGGGCACGCCACCGGGCCGGCCGCGTGTACGCGGGGTGGCGTCCGGGCCTGGCACGAGGGCGCGAACCGGGCCGAAGCCGCCAAAGTGCAGGTACAGGGAGGAACTGCCCGGCCCGCCGTTGAAGCAGAAGACCACCGGCCGACATTCGGCTGACCGTGCAGTCTTTCCGGACCCGCTGCGCCGCGTGTAGGAGAAGGACCAGACCGACGCGCGCGGCGTCCCGGCGTCGTTGCACATCAACGTGGCGCCTACGGTGGCGGTGTAGGCGAGGATGCCACCGGGCAGCGTCAGGCGGTGCTGCGTGACCATCGGCGCCGCGAGGGCCTGCGCACTGCCGGCGCCGTGCTCTTGCGCAGGTCGATTGGCCGGCGCGCCGCCTGCATCGGCGGCGCGCGCGGTCCGTCTCGCATTTGGGGCTGCTGCGGGAGAAGCAGCAGCAGGGGACCGGGGCGCACGCGGCATGGGGCTCGGGCGGTTCAGAACGTTGCGCTCACCGTTGCCCCCACTGTGCGCGGCGCGATCAGCACCAGGCGCTGTGACGCACCGGTGACGCGCGAGCCGATCGCGCCGTACTCGTTGCCCAGGTTCTTCACGAACAGGCCGACGGTGGCTCTTTGCAGGCGCAGCCCGGCCTGGAGGTCCACGGTGCGGTAGCTGTCGAGCGTGACGCGCCTGACGTTGCGTGGCTCGAAGTCACCCAGTCGCTGCCCCACGACCGACACGCTGGCGCCGGCGTAGGCGTTCACGCCCCGCAGCGTGAAGTCGCGCGTGAAGCCCAGGTTGGCCGTGGTCTTGGCCGAGAACGGCAGGCGGTCTCCCTTCACGCCCACGGTGGTCACGGCCGCGAGGAAGTCCTCGGTCAGCTCCGCCTTGCTGTAGACGGTGTTGCCGGTGACCCTCCAGCCTGCGGTCGGCACCCAGGTGAAGGAGAGCTCGGCGCCGTCGCTGCGGGCCTGGCCCCCGTTGGCGATGAAGCTCACGCCGTTGGTGGCGCGCGCGTTGAGCTGGATGTCGCTCCAGTCAATCTGGTACAGCGCCGCGGCCACGGACAGGCTCCGGTTGAAGAAGTCGCCCTTGACACCCAGTTCCAGGTTGCGCGACTTGTCGGGGCCGTAGGAGGTTGGCGCGCCGGGCGTGGCAGCGTTGGTCGGGCCACCCGGGCGGTAGCCGGTGGCCAGGGTGCCGTAGGTCATCAGGTCGGCAGACAGGCTGTAGCGGGCCGTGAGCAGGTAGGTGGTGGCCGTGGTGGAGGAATCCACCACGGTGGTGGCATTGCTGACGATGATGCCGCTGCTCACCGTGGTCGTGTCACTGGTGTTGCGGTTGCTGCGGACGCCGGCCTGCACGTCGAACCCGCGGCTGACGCGGAAGGTGGCGGTGCCGAAGAGCGCGCTCTCCGTGGCCTTGGTTCGGCCCCGAACGTTGGCCAGCGTAGGTCCGGCGGCGGCGGCACCGGTGGCGGGCACCACCGCGTACAGCCGCTGCAGCGCGTCGTTGGTCTGGTGCGAGTAGAACAGCCCCAGCCGCCAGTCGAGCCGGCTGCCACGGCCTTCCGGCGACTCGATGCGAAGTTCCTGCGTGATCTGCTCACTGAGGTTGTCCTGGTCGTTGCGACCGCCCAAGCCGCGCCCCGGGAAGATGGCGTTGAGCGCCCCGGCCAGCGTGGCCGAGGCGTCCTGCGCCGCCACGTAGCCCAGGCGGCTGAAGCTCGTGATCGAGGTCAGGCGACCCCAGTCGAAGTCCTTGCCGACGTTCAGGTCGGAGAACGTGATGCTGCGCACGAAGCCATCCGTCCCCGGGATGCGGTTCTGCTCGAAGCGGCCGAACAGCGGGTTGCCGTTGCGGTCGGTGTTGATGGTCGGCGAGGCCTGGGAATTGGTCTCCTGGTGCATCAGCGAGGCGCGAACCGAGAGCGTGCTCGAGGGCGTGAGCAGCGCTGCCACACGGGCTCCGGTGACGTCGGCGATGTCGATGCCGGTGTCGCCTGAGCGCACATCGTTGATGAAGCCCGGATCGCGCCGCGAGAAGGCGCTGACGCGCAGGCCCATGACTCCTGCCTTCACGGGCAGATTGACCGCTGTGCGCAGGCCGTAGCCGGTCGTGCCGCCGTCGACCTTGGCGCCATCGACCTGCACGCGCGCCGAGAAGCGGTCGGTGTCGGGTGCGATGGTCACGTACTTGATCAGGCCGCCCAGGCTGTTGGCGCCATACAGCGTGCCCTGCGGCCCGCGCAGCACCTCGATGCGCTGCAGTTCACCGGGGTCGAGGTCGGGGATGTTCTGGCCGCCGCCGAAGGGCGTGTCGTCGATGGTGAATGCAGTGGTCGGGCGCGAGGCCGTGCCCGAGTTCAGGCCACGCAGCGCGACCTCGCTCGTGCCCCGGTCGCCACCGAGCAGGTTGATGCCCGGCACCTCGGCGAAGAACTCGGTCATGCTGAGCCGGTTCTTCGCTACCAGGCTATCGGCCGACACCGAGCTGATGGACACCGGCACATCCTGTGCGCGCTCCAGCTTCTTGCGCGCCGTGACCATGATCGACTGCGCGGGTGCGTCACCATCCTTCGTCGACTCGGGTGCTCCGGCAGCTGCGGGCGCGGCGGCCGGCGTCGGCTGCTGCTGGCCCCAGGCCGGCCCCATGGCCAGCGCCAGCAAACCGGCGCCCAGCAGGCTGGCGCCGCGTGGGGTGCACCGCTGCGTCAAGGCGGTGGCTGCCGCTGCCGCGAGCGCCTGGCGTTTGAATCGATTCATGGGAACTCCTGGTGGGTGTGGGGGTGTCGTTGCCGGGGAAAAGCCGGTGCGGTGGGCGCAGGCTGCGCTCAGGGGTCCGCGTGGTCTGCCCGTGCGGGGGGCGAACCCGGGGGTGAGGCCGGAGTTGAGGCCGGGGGTGAAGGGGGCAGCGGCGTGATGCGGATCACGCCCTCGTCGCCTTCGATGGACAGTTGCGTGCCCCAGCGCAGGCATTCCTCGCGCAGCCGCTCGAGGATGCGGAGCGCATCCGCGGGTGGCGCCGGACGCGGCGCGCCCTCCAGGCGGGGCGACGGCTGGCGCTCCAGCACCAGCGGATGCAGCCGCACCTCCCGCAGGCGGCCGCCGTCGAAGTGGCTGCGCGCGACGACGCTGTCGTACCACTCCGCCGGCAGCTGGAACTGCCGTGCGATGGCCTCAGGCTTGGTCAGCGCCTGCGGCTCGACGCCCAGCGCGCGCGCACTTTCGCGAGTGGGGCCACGGTCGTCTGCGAGCTGTAGGAAGAAGCTGCCCAGGCCGTGGAACAGGGGCTTGCCTCGGTAGATCTCCACGCCGCGCAGCCCGTGTGGCCCGGTGACGGTGACCAGGTCGGCACCGGCGTCGACGGCGTCGCGCAGCATCGCCTGCACAAAGTGCGCCGGCCGGCTGTCACACCCGCTGCCCGACAGCGATTCGTGAGCATGCAGCGTGAAGGCCACGAAGTCTGCGAGTTGGCTGGCGCTGCGGATCGCGCGCAGCACTTCCTGGCGATCCGTGGCATCGACCTCGTAGACCAGGCCCGTGGTCGGTCCCAGGCGGAATTGCTGCTCGCCGAACTGCAGCCATCCCTCGCCGCGGCGCAGCCAGCTGTCTGGCGTATTGGAGCTGCCGAGCGCCTGGGCCAGCCCGTCCAGCGCCGTCATCTCGGCCTGGCCGACCTGTACGACCGGCCGGACCTTCAGGACGCTGATCCCGGGTCGCGCCCGGATGTGGTCCTCAGTGTTGCCCGCCTCGGACATGGGCGTGAACGTGGATGCCGCCGACACCACGGCAACCCGGCCCCGCGCCGTTTCCAGATAGGTGCCGGCGCGCGCCGCGGCACGGCTCGGGCCGCTGCCCGCACAGGCGATGCCGGCAGCGTTCAGTGCGCGCGTGGTGGCGCGCAGGCCCTCCAGGCCCCAGTCGGTGGCGTGGTTGTTGGCCTTGGACATCACCGTGACGCCCATGGCGCGGATGTCTTGCGCCGTGACCGCGTCGCTGAGCGGGTAGCCGCCGCCGTGCTCGGCCGCGCGGTGACCTTCGAAGCCTTCCAGGTCGAAGATGGACCCCTCCTGGTTACCCAGCGCGACGTCGGCGCTGCGCAACCGTTCGCACACGCGCTCGAAACCGGCGTTGTTCAGCGGCACTTCAGGGCGGAACGGCCCGATGAAGTCGCCCACCGCGGCGAAGCAGAAGCCGTCGGCCACCCTCGCGGGTGGCGCCTCGCCCTTCCGTGCTGCAGATCCGGCATCCGGCATCGGTTGCACCCTGCCCGCCCTTTCTGGTTGATCCCTGGAGCGGTCCCGGGTGGGACCCTCGAATTTGTTCAAGCTGTTGATGTATACAACGCTTTGTTGAAGCCATCATAGCAAAGCGCGCCGCCGTTTGCTCAGTGTTCGCCCGGAGTCGCGCCCGGCTCGGAGCCTGCGGCGGCCCCCGAGCCCGCCGCAGGTCAGGCACGGCGATCAACAAGCTGTTGAAGGGTGCTATCCTGATTGAAAACCTAGGATTCCCGACATGCCCACCGCAGGTCCCAATGGCCGCCGTCCGGCGGCTTCACCCGAGGCCCGGTCGGACGGTGCCGCAAGACCCGGCAGGACGGTGAAGTCGCCGGCACCCGCGCCTCGCCGCGCGCCGACAGCATCGCGCGCCGCCCGCCCCTCCGAGGTGCTGGACGCTGCGGTTCAGCGCGAACGGGAGACCATCCTGAATGCCCTGCGTCCGGTCACGGAGCTGCTGGCCACTGTCGTCGGCTCCAACGTCGAGGTCGTGCTGCATGACTTGACCCGCCCGGAGCGCTCCATCGTGGCGATCACCAACGGCCACATCTCAGGGCGCTGTATCGGCAGTTCGATCCTCTCGGGTCCCAAGGGCGACAAGGGCTTCGCATCGGCGCACCAGGCACTGAGCGTCCGCGGCCAACCAACACATTCGATCATCGATGGCTACAACACCGTCACCTCCGCCGGGCAGCCCTTGCGCTCGACGACGGCGCTGTATCGAGACAGCCGTGGGGAACCCTTCGCGGCGCTGTGCATCAATGCCGACCTCACGGTGGTGCAAATGGCCCACGCGTGGCTGGGTCGCATGCTCGAAGCCACGCGCGACGCGCAGCCACCGCGTCCACCTGACGACGCGCCACAGGTGGACGCGCTGATCGAGGACATCATCGGCGACGCGGTGAGTCGCTTCGGCAAGCCGGTGCAGGTGATGAGCAAGGAGGAGAAGATCCACGCCGTGGAGGCCATGCTCGAGCGTGGCCTGTTTATGGTGCGCGGCGGCGTCGAGCGGGCCGCGGCGGCGCTTCATGTGACGCGCTTCACCGTCTACAACTACCTGGACGCCTTGCGCACCCGTCACGGCAGCGCGTCGGCGCTTCCGGCAAAGGGTGACGACGCACGCGCCGCCGTCACCGGGCGCAAGCAGGGCCGGCGCCCATGAAGACCTGCTGGAGTCGCCCTGGCGAGGTGGACTGCCGCGGCCAGACGTTGCGCTATGACTTCTCGCTGCAGCTCGTGCCGCTGCACGACGGCTCCGGTCAGGTGCTGGGCACGGCCTCCGTGTTCAGCTACGTGGCCGACGCGCCTGCCCAAGTGCGCGAGCGCCGGCCGGTGATTTTCGCCTTCAATGGCGGCCCGGGCTCGGCCTCGGTCTACCTGCACCTGGGCGGACTGGGTCCGTGGCGGGTGGACTTTCCCACCGATTTGCGGCAAGGCCTGGCAAGCCCGCCACCGCCGCTGCTCCCGCACCCGGACACGTTGCTGGGCGTTGCCGATCTGGTGTTCATCGATCCGGTCGGTACCGGCTTCGGGCGCGCAGCGTCGCAGGCTCCGGCGGCTGCGCTTTACGGCGTGGAGGCGGACGCGGCCTGCTTCGCGCAGATCGTGCGCCAGTGGTTGGTGAGTGCGCAGCGCCACGGCAGCCCCAAGTACGTCCTGGGAGAAAGCTACGGCACGCATCGTGCGGTCTTCCTGGCCGATCGGCTGCTGCACACCGAAGGCATCGCGCTGGAAGGCTTGGCCCTGTTGGGGCAGGCCGTGAACGTCCAGGAGACGCTGGACCGCCACGGCAACCTGGACGGTGCCCTGGCCGGCTTTGCGTTCCAGGCTGCCACCGCCTGGTTCCACGGGCGCAGCGCGCACGCCTTTGCGTCGGCCCACGCGGCGACCGAGGCCGCGCTGGCCTTTGCCAAGGGGCCCTACGCCCAGGCGCTGGTCCAGGGGCAGCGCCTGGCCGCGGGTGATCTGCAGGCCATGGCGCGGACGTTGCAAGGCTGGACCGGGGTGGACGCCGAGGTGTACGTGCGCAACCGTCTGTGGCTGACCAAGGAGGCCTTCCTGAACGAGTTGCTGCGCTGCGAGGGGCTGGCGCTGGGCCGCTGCGACGCCCGCTACGTGGGCGCCGATGCCGACCCGGCAGCCGGCGAGACCGCCACCGATCCCAGCATGGACCGCACCCGGCCTGGCTTCGTGGCCGCCGCCGCGGCCTACCTGGAGTCGTCGCCCGTCCCCGTGCCCGATGCTGGCGAGGGCACTGGCGGCGTGGCCTCCCCGGGCGGCTACCGCTTCCGGGACGATCAGGCGGGCGCGGCGTGGAACTGGCGGGAGTCCTCGCCCCGGGGTTTCATGCGCTTCGGGCAGCCGTCCCCGTTCGAGACCTACCCCTACGTTGGCCGCCTGACGCAGTTCATGCGCCAGGCACCGCAGGCGCGGCTGTTCATCGGCACCGGTCTGTTCGACGCGCTGACCACCGTGGGCGCGGCCGAACACCTGCTGTGCCACTACGACCTGCCGCTGGAGCGCTGCGAGCACCGCTGGTATGCCGCCGGGCACATGATGTACACCGACCCCGACGCCTGCCGCGCCCTGATGCACGACTTGCGGCGTTTCGTCATGCCCGGTCACCCGCGCCCATGAAGCGGGCGCATCGGGCTGGCGCGTGGCGCACGTGGGCCATGCTGGTGATGGCGGCTGTGTTGCCGTGGCTGCAAGGCTGCGTCCATGCGCCACAGCCTGCCGCCATGCCTGCGCACCGCAGCTTGGCCGAGCGCGTGGCGGCCGAGGGCGTGGTCGAGGTGCCGCTGGTCATCCAGCATGGCTACCCGTTTACGCCGGGGGAGGTCAACGGCCGGCACGGCTACTTCATGATCGACAACGGCTCGCCGTTTCGCTTCTTCCTCAACAGCCAGTACGCGCCCGTGACGGTCGGCCCCGAGGTGGGTCGCGGCCGGGCGGGCTCGGGGCAATTGGTGGTCGTGCGTCGGGGTTTCGGCGTGACCTCGCTGAGCCTGGGCCCGGACGCCGCACGCGAGGTGCGCTCTGAAGCGCTCGCCAGCGGCGAGGGCATCATGGCAGCGGATTTCGGCTTCATCGATGTCAACGTCCGGCCCCAATTTCTGGGCTTCGTGGGCGACCCCTGGCTGAGGGACTTCGCCTTCTCGTTGCGGTATGCACCGCCGCGGTGGCTGCTGGCCGACGCTGCCGACGGCGCCCAACGGCTGCTGCAGGGCAGCGAGCGCGTGGTCCTGATCCGGTTCGAGGGCCGAGAGGGATCTCTGCCCTTTGCCA
>JBDKFA010000066.1:0-5774 GCA_039798945.1 Pseudomonadota bacterium | reverse complement strand
GCCGCCAAGCCCCTGGCCGAGATGCTGGCGGTGTTCGGCGCACGCGTGATCGGCTACGACCCGGGGACGCACCCCTCCGACCCCCAGTGGACCCGCCACCGCGTGTTGCCGAGCCCCTTGCCGGAGCTGATGGCGGTGAGCGATGCGGTGTGCGTGATGTTGCCGTTCTACGCGCGCTACGCGGGCCTGATCGGGCAAGAGCTGCTGGCCAACATCCGGGAAGACCAGGTGCTCGTGTGCCTGAGCCACTCGGCCCTGCTGAACGAAGCCGCGCTGGCCCGTGCACTCGTGGGCGGGCGCATGGCCGCGGCGTGGCTGGACGCGGCCGAGCCGGGCATCGCGGCCGTCGGGCGGCCGCTGCATGGCATCGAGACGCTGATGATCACCCCGCGGGTGGCAGGCACCACGCGCCAGTCGCGGGCGCGGGCAGCCTGGGCTGTTGCGCGCCGCATCGACGAGTTGCTCGACGGGTCGGCTGAGGCCACCGCCTTCAGGTCGACGATGTCAGGCGTTGCGCCTGCTCGCGCAGCCGGTCCAGCGCCTGCGTGAATCCGGCCAGGCGCTCGCGCTCCTGGGCCACGACAGCCGCCGGTGCGCGCTCGACGAAGTTTGGGCTCGCCAGCCGCGCCTCGCACTTCTGCACCTCGCCTTGCAGCCGGGTGATCTCGCGTGCCAGGCGCTCACGCTCGGCGGCGATGTCGATCTCCACGTGCAGCGCGATGCGCGCGCCGCCCACCACCGACACCGGTGCGGCTGCCGTGGCCGCCGCGAAGGCCGCTTCGTCCTCGACGATGCGCACCGCCTGCAGCTTGGCCAGCGCGGCCAGCACACCTTCGGCCTCGGCCACGAAAACAGCCTCGCCATGCACCAGCAGGGGCGCGCGCTGCGCCGGCGAGAGGTTCATCTCCGCGCGCAGTGCCCGGCAGGCGCCGACGAGTGCCTTGAGCTGCGCCACCCACGCGTCCGCGGCGGGGTCCACGCGCTCGAGCTGCGGGCGCGGGTAGGGGGCCGAGATCAGGCCGTGGCGGTCGCCCTCGGGCTTGCGCCCGGCCACCGGGGCCACGCGCTCCCAGAGCTCGGCCGTGATGAAGGGCGTGAGCGGGTGCAGCAGCCGCAGCGTGGCCTCCAGCGCCCGGATCAGCGTGCGGCGCGTGGCGCGCTGCTGCGCGGGCTCGCCCGTCTGCAGCTGCACCTTGGCGATCTCGAGGTACCAGTCGCAATACTCGTCCCAGACGAAGGCATACAGTGCCTGCGCGACGAGGTCGAGCCGGTAGGCGGCAAAGCCTTCCTCCACCGCCGCCTCCACGCGCTGCAGCTCGCTCGTGATCCAGCGGTCGGCGGACGAGAACCGCAGGTAGCCATGGAAGGGGCCCGCCGGCTGCACCACCGCACCCGAGGCGTCGCGCACCGGCGCCGCGCACTCGGCCTTCGTGTGCTCGGCCAGGCCGCAGTCCTGGCCCTCGCAGTTCATCAGCACGAAGCGCGTGGCGTTCCACAGCTTGTTGCAGAAGTTGCGGTAGCCCTGGCAGCGCTGCGTGTCGAAGTTGATGTTGCGCCCGAGGCTCGCGTAGCTGGCCATCGTGAAGCGCAGCGCGTCGGCGCCGTAGTCGGGCATGCCCTGCGGGAATTCCTTCTTCACGCGTGCGGCGACCTTGGGGGCCGTCTCGGGCTTGCGCAGGCCTACCACCGACTTCTGCACGAGCGTGTCGAGGTCGCGGCCCTCGATCAGGTCCACCGGGTCGAGCACGTTGCCCTCGGACTTGCTCATCTTGCGACCCTCGGCGTCGCGCACCATGCCGTGGATGTAGACGTCGCGGAAGGGCACCTGCCCGGTGAAGTGGGTCGTCATCATGATCATCCGCGCGACCCAGAAGAAGATGATCTCGTAGCCCGTGACCAGCACGGTGGAGGGCAGGAAGAGCGAGAGCTCGGGCGTCTTGCCCGGCCAGCCGAGCGAGGAGAAGGGCACGAGGGCCGAGGAGTACCAGGTGTCGAGCACGTCCGGGTCACGCGTGAGCTCGCCCGTGTAGCCGGCAGCCTGCGCCTTCGCCCGTGCCTCCTCCTCGCTGCGGGCGACGAAGACCTCGCCTGCGCTGCCGTACCAGGCCGGGATCTGGTGGCCCCACCACAGCTGGCGCGAGATGCACCAGTCCTGGATGTTGTGCATCCACTGGTTATAGGTGTTGACCCAGTTCTCCGGCACGAAGCGCACCTGCCCCGAGTCCACCGCCTCGATGGCCTTGGCGGCGATGCTGCGCCCGTCCGGGCCGGGCTTGCTCACGGCGACGAACCACTGGTCGGTGAGCATGGGCTCGACGATCTGGCCCGTGCGTGCGCAGCGCGGCACCATCAGCCGGTGCTTCTTCGTCTCCACGAGCAGGCCGATCGCCTCGAGGTCGGCCACCACGCGCTTGCGCGCCTCGAAGCGGTCGAGGCCCCGGTAGGCCTCGGGCGCCTCGTCGTTGACGGTCGCATCGAGCGCCAGCACGCCGATCATCGGCAGGCCGTGGCGCAGGCCCACCGCGTAGTCGTTGGCGTCGTGCGCGGGCGTGACCTTCACGACCCCGGTGCCGAACTCGCGGTCGACATAGGCGTCGGCGATCACCGGGATCTCGCGGTTGCACAGCGGCAGCCGCACGCGCCGCCCGACGAGCGCGGTGTAGCGCTCGTCCTCGGGGTGCACCATCACGGCGGTGTCGCCGAGCATCGTCTCCGGGCGCGTGGTGGCCACGACGATCGAGGTGGGCAGTCCGGCGGCGGCGAGGCTGCCGTCCTCGTCCACGAGCGGGTAGCGGATGTGCCACAGGAACCCGTCTTCCTCCTCGCTTTCCACCTCGAGGTCGGAGACGGCGGACTTGAGCACCGGGTCCCAGCTCACCAGGCGCTTGCCGCGGTAGATCAGCCCCTGCTCGTAGAGCTGCACGAAGGTCTCCACCACCACCGACGAGAGCTTCTCGTCCATCGTGAAGTACTCGTGCTGCCAGTCCACGCTCGCGCCCAGGCGGCGCATCTGCTGCGTGATGGTCGAGCCCGATTGCTCCTTCCAGGTCCAGACCCGCGCGACGAAGTTCTCGCGCCCGAGGTCGTGCCGGCTCAGGCCCTGCTGCTCGAGCTGGCGCTCCACCACGATCTGCGTGGCGATGCCCGCGTGGTCGGTGCCAGGTACCCACAGCGTGTTCGCCCCGCGCATGCGGTGGTAGCGCGTGAGCGCGTCCATGATCGTCTGGTTGAACGCGTGTCCCATGTGCAGCACGCCCGTGACGTTGGGCGGCGGCAACTGGATGCTGAAGGAGGGGCGCGAGGGGTCCAGCGTGGGCTGGCAGGCGCCGCCTTCCTCCCACAGCGGGGCCCACTTGGCCTCGATGGCGGCGGGCTCGAAAGACTTGGCGAGGTCGGTCATGTCAAGGAAACGGGCAGGGCCCGACACCCGCGTCGGGCGCCGCGCGTGCGGCCTTGCCGCGCGTGCGTCACCCGACCGGCGAGCCGGACAAGAGGATGAGGGATTGTAGGTCGTGGTACTTTTTGGAGCATGACCGCTCGTTCGTGCCTGCCACCGTCACCAGCTGCCCATCGTCCCGGCGTGCGGCCGGTCCAGCCCGGTGGGCGGCGCACCGTCCGGACCTGGACCGTGCTGGGCGCCGCGGTGCTGCTCGCCGCCTGCGGGGGCGGCGGAGGAGGTGGTGCCGACTCCGGTGGCGGCAGCGGCCCGGCGGCGAGCTGCCCGGCCGAGGACGAAAAGGCCTGGCTGCGCACGCTGTTCGCCGACACCTACTTCTGGAACCAGCAGGCCACGCGTCCTGACCCGGCCGGCTATGCCGCGGCTACCACCTACTTCAGCGACCTGCTCTACCGCGGCGGCGACCCCATCCCGGGCGCGGCCAACGGCGCCACGTGGCCACGCGACCGCTGGAGCGGCTACCAGTCCACGGAGCGCTTCAACCAGTTCTACGGCGAGGCGCAGACCATGGGCTACGGCGTGGCGGTGGCCGGGTTGGAGGTGAAGGGCCAGCCCGGCCGGCCCCTGTACGTGCGCTACGTGGACCCGAATTCGTCGGCTGCCCTCAACGACGTGCGCCGCGGCGACCGCGTGCTCGCCATCAACGGGCGCAGCGCGGCGGATGTGATCGCGGCCGACGACTTCAGCGCGCTGAGCGCCACGACGACCGGCCAGCTGCTCACCCTGCGCCTGGCGCGCGGTGCGGCCGAGCGCGACGTGACGCTCGCCTCGGCCGTGTACGGGCTGGAACCGGTGCCTGCCGCACGCGTGGTGACCACGCCCGCGGGGCGGCGCATCGGCTACGTGCAGCTGCAGAACTTCATCAGCCAGGCGCAGGCCCCGTGGGAGTCGGCGTTCGCGCAGTTCCGCGCACAGGGGGTGCAGGAAGTGGTGCTCGACCTGCGCTACAACGGCGGCGGCCTGGTGTCGTTCGCCGCCACCGTGGGCAGCTACCTGGGCGGCACGCGCTCGGCCGGGCAGTTGTTCGCCTCGCTCGTGCATGCCCCTTCGCAGGCCGCGAAGAACACGAGCTACCGCTTTGCCAGCCCGTCGCCGGCCGCTGCCGTGAACGCCCCGCGCGTGGTCGTGCTGATGGGCCGGCGCACGTGCTCGGCCAGTGAGCTCGTCATCAACGGGCTGCGTGGCGTGGGGCTCCAGGTGGTGGGCATCGGCGAGACGAGCTGTGGAAAGCCGGTGGGTTTCCAGCCGGGCAGTTACTGCGGCACCACCTGGAGCATCGTCAACTTCGAGAGCCTGAACGCGCGTGGCGAGGGCCGCTACTTCGACGGCATCGCGGCCACCTGCCCGGTGGCCGAAGACTTCACGCAGCCCGTCGGGGCGGCCACCGACCCGCTGCTCGCGGCCGCGTTGACGTACGCCGACACCGGCAGCTGTGCCCAGCCGAGCGCGCGCGCGTTGCCGCTTTACCGGCGCAGCAGCGCCGATGCCCCGGAGCCGGGCGAGCGCAGGGAGATGTTCCCCTGAGGGGGCACCGGCCGCGCGGGCCGGCAGTGCGAGGCACGCACGGGCCGGACGCGCCTCACATCAGCAGGTGCTCGCCCGCGTTCTCGCCGCCGAGGATCACGTAGTTGACCTTCTTGAGGTCGCCCAGCACGCGTCCGCCCGCGTAGCTGATGGAGCTCTGGAGGTCTTCGCGCATCTCGCGCAGCGTGTCCGCCAGCCGGCCCTTGATCGGCTCGAGGATACGCTTGCCTTCGACGTGCTTGTATTCGCCCTTGTTGAAGTCGCTGGCCGAGCCGTAGTACTCCTTGTACAGGCGCCCGTCGACCTCCACCGTCTGCCCGGGCGACTCCTCGTGGCCGGCGAACAGCGAGCCGATCATCACCATCGCGGCGCCGAAGCGCACGCTCTTGGCGATGTCGCCGTGGTGGCGGATGCCGCCGTCGGCGATGATGGGCTTGGTGGCCACGCGCGCGCACCACTTCAGCGCCGAGAGCTGCCAGCCGCCGGTGCCGAAGCCCGTCTTCAGCTTGGTGATGCACACCTTGCCCGGGCCGACGCCGACCTTGGTGGCATCCGCGCCCCAGTTCTCCAGGTCGATCACCGCCTCGGGCGTGGCCACGTTGCCGGCGATGACGAAGGCGCCGGGCAGCCGCTTCTTGATGTGCTCGATGGTCTTGCGCACGCTGTCGGCATGGCCGTGGGCGATGTCGATGGTGATGTAGTCGGCCCCCAGTCCTTCGGCAGCCAGACGATCAATGACGACAAAGTCGGCGGGTCTTACGCCCGAACTGAGCGACACAAACAAGCCCAGCTC
>JBDKFA010000065.1:0-10607 GCA_039798945.1 Pseudomonadota bacterium | reverse complement strand
TGGAAGGCCTGCTCGCGCAGCGCTACGACGCCCAGCCCGGCACCGTCTACCTGCTGCGGCCCGACCAGCACGTGTGCGCGCGCTGGCGCGCTCCAGCCGCCGCCGACATCACCGCGGCGCTGACACGCGCGCTGGCCCGGGCCTGAAGCTGAACCCGATCCGGTACGCCGAGCCACCTCGCGCAGCCACACATCCCAGCCGAAAGGCTGAGTCGACGCCACCGCTCGCACACGCCCCGAGGAGACCCCTGATGCCCCTCATCACCGAACCGAACCTGCAGGCCCCCGACCCCTTCTACGAGGCGCTGATCGAGACCCACCGCGACCTCACCGAGGCGCAGAGCCACGCCCTCAACGCCCGGCTCGTGCTGCTGCTGGCCAACCACATCGGCGATCACGCGGTGCTGCTCGAAGCGCTGCAGGCCGCGCGCGCGAGCGCGCGCTGAGCCGCCCCTGCTGGAGGAGACCCCCGTGACACCGCGCAGCTACCTTCCCGGCTTCGGCAACCAGTTCGTCACCGAGGCCGTGCCCGGCGCGCTGCCGCAGGGCCGCAACAGCCCGCAGCGTGCGCCCAAGGGCTTGTATGCGGAGCTCATCTCCGGCAGCGCCTTCACCGCGCCGCGCCACCTGAACCAGCGCACCTGGGTCTACCGGCGCCAGCCCTCGGTGGTGACAGGCGCCTACGCGCCCTATGCCCAACCGCACTGGAAGAGCGGGGCAGCCGGCGGCGAGGAGGCCCCGCCCGACCCGCTGCGCTGGCACCCGCTGCCCATCCCCGATGCCGCCGAGCAGCCGCTCGATTTCGTCGACGGCGTGCGCACCATCGTCGCCAACGGCGACCCCGACGCGCAGTCGGGCGTGGCCGCGCACCTCGTGCTGATGAACCGTTCTATGGATGGACGTGCGCTGGTCAACGCCGATGGCGAGATGCTCGTCGTGCCGCAGCAAGGCACGCTCACCTTCGTCACCGAGCTCGGCGTGCTCGACGCACGCCCGGGCGAGATCGTGCTGCTGCCACGCGGGCTGGCCTTCCGCGTGGAGGTGCAAGGCCCCTCGCGCGCCTACGTGTGCGAGAACTACGGCGCCCCCTTCCGTCTGCCCGAGCTCGGCCCGATCGGCAGCAACGGCCTCGCGAACCCGCGCGACTTCCTGGCCCCAGCAGCCGCCTTCGAGGCGCCGCAGGCGCGCGCCTACGAGATCGTGCGCAAGTTCGGCGGCCGGCTGTGGCACACCACGCAGCCGCGCACGCCGTTCGACGTCGTCGCCTGGCACGGCAACCTTGCGCCGCTGAAGTACGACACCGCGCACTTCATGGTCATCGGCTCGATCAGCTTCGACCACCCGGACCCGAGCATCTTCACCGTGCTCACGAGCCCGAGCGACACGCCGGGCACCGCCAACTGCGACTTCGTGATCTTCCCGCCGCGCTGGATGGTGGCCGAGGACACCTTCCGCCCGCCCTGGTACCACCGCAACGTGATGAGCGAGTTCATGGGGCTCGTCTACGGCCAGTACGACGCCAAGCCGGAGGGTTTCAAGCCTGGCGGCATGAGCCTGCACAACGGCATGGTGCCCCACGGCCCCGACACCGAGGCCTACGCGCGCGCCAGCACCGCCGTGCTCGCCCCGCACAAGCTCGACCAGACGCTCGCCTTCATGTTCGAGAGCCGCTGGCGCTTCAAGCCCACCGCGTTTGCGCGGGGCTGCGGGGCGCTGGACGCGGGCTACGCCGCGTGCTGGGCGGGGCTGGGGGACGGGTTCGAGGGGTAGGCTGGGCGCGGCCCTGAGCCCGCGGCGCTGGCAGACCCCGCCGGCCCGTGGCCATAGCGGGCCAGCCCGAGGTCGTCGCTGCGGATCGCGGTGGGCCGGCCGGTGATCAGGTCGGCGAGCAGCTGGCCCGAGCCGCAGGCCATGGTCCAGCCGAGGGTGCCGTGGCCGGTGTTCAGGAAGAGGCCCCGAACCGGGGTGGCGCCGATCACCGGGGTGCTGTCGGGCGTCATCGGCCGCAGGCCGGTCCAGAACTGCGCGCGCGCGAGATCGCCGCCGGGGAAGAGCTCGCGCACCACCTTCTCGAGCGTGGCGCGCCGCGCAGGTTCCAGCCGCAGGTCGAAGCCGCCGAGCTCGGCCATGCCGCCCACGCGCAGCCGGGCATCGAAGCGGGTGAGGGCGATCTTGTAGGTCTCGTCCAGCACGGTGGATTGCGGCACGGCTGCCGCATCGGCAATGGGCATCGTCAGCGAGTAGCCCTTGACCGGGTACACCGGCAGCACGAGCCCGAGCGGCTCGAGCATGGCGCGCGTGTAGCTGCCCAGTGCGAGTACGACCCGGTCGGCGGTGAGCACCTCGGCGCTCTCGCCCGCAGTGGGTGCGAGTTCCACGCCCGTCACGGCCCCGCCTGCGGTGCGCAGCCGCGTCACCGTGCGGCCGAAGCGCATCTTCACGCCGTGGGCCTGCGCGAGCCGTGCCAGGCCCGTGGTGAAGAGGTGGCAGTCTCCAGTCTCGTCACCGGGCAGGCGCAGGCCGCCGCAGAAGTTGGCGCTCGCGTGCGCGAGGCCGGGCTCTGCGCGCAGCACGCCGGCACGGTTGAGCACCTCGTGCGGCACGCCGAGTTCTCGCAGCACCGCCGTGTCGCGCCCGACGGCGTCGAGCTGGCCCTGGCTGCGAAAGAGTTGCAGCGTGCCGGCCGTGCGCTGCTCGTAGGCAAGCCCGGTCTGCGCGCGAAGCGCCTGCAGGCACTCCAGGCTGTAGCCGGCCACGCGCATCAGCCGCTCCTTGTTCACGGCATAGCGCGCCGCGGTGCACTCGCGCAGCATCCGCGCGAGCCAGCCGAGCTGGAACAGCGTGCCGTCGGGCCGGATGCGCAGCGGCGCGTGCGTCTCGAGCATCCAGCGCAGCGCCTTCAGCGGAATGCCCGGTGCCGCCCATGGCGTGGAGTAGCCGGGCGAGACCTGGCCCGCGTTCGCGAAGCTCGTCTCCTGGGCCGGGCCGTCTTGCCGGTCCACCACCGTGACCTCGGCGCCCGCGCGCGCCAGGTACCAGGCGCTGGCGATGCCGATGACTCCGCTGCCGAGGACGACGACTTTCACGGTGGAACTCCTGATAGAGGATGTGAATGCGAAGTCTAGGAATCAGAACGCGGCAACTTTCGCTGAAATGGTCTCGATCAGCCGTAAGATTGGCTGTGGGGTGCTGTTCCGGCTCCACCCGGCCAGCAGGAGTTGCCGCGCCGCCTCCGCGGGCCCTTCGCCCCCGCCCCAGGGCCTTCGCCTCCCCCCCACCACCATGCCCCCGCTCGACCGCCTGGACCGCCGCATCCTCGACATCCTGCAGCGCGAGGGGCGCCTCTCGATGACCGAACTCGGCGAGCGCATCGGGCTGTCCACCTCGCCGGTGGCCGAGCGCGTGCGCCGGCTCGAGCGCGCGGGCGTGATCACCGGCTGGCACGCCCGCATCGACCCGCGCGCGGTGGACCGCGGCATGCTCGTCTTCGTGGAGATCACGCTGTCGGCCAAGTCCGGCGAGATCTTCGAGCAGGTGCGCCGCGCGCTCACCCACATGCCCGAGGTGCTCGAGTGCCACCTCGTCTCGGGCAGCTTCGACTACCTCGTGAAGGCGCGCCTGGCCGGCATGGCCGACTACCGTGGGCTGCTCGCCGACATCCTCAAGCAGATGCCCGTGCCGTGCCAGTCCCACAGCTACGTGGTGATGGAGGAGATCAAGGAGAGCACAGTGCTGGTGGTCTGAGGGCGGCCGGTGCTGGTGATATCAGTTCGTGATAGCATTTCTTCGTGAATGCTCGGCACCGCAGAACACTCGCTGCGATCTTTGCGAGGCCCACGCCCGCCTCGATCGTCTTTGCGGACATCGAGGCGCTGGTCAAGGCCCTCGGCGGCACGGTGGCTGAACGCGAGGGTTCGCGTGTCAGGATCGAGTTGGCGGGGCACCAGTGGCGCTGCCATCGGCCCCACCCGGGCAAGGAGGCCAAGCGGTATCAGGTGGAAGAGGCGCGAGAGCTTCTCGAGCGCGCGGGAGTGAGTCCATGAACACGATGACCCACGGTGGTTACACGGCTCGCATCGAGTTCGATGAGCGGGACGGCATTTTCGTAGGCCGCGTCCTCGGCCTGCGCAGCATCATCAGCTTTCACGGCGAAACCGTGGCTCAACTGCGCAGGGAGTTCGCCGCGGCCGTCAAAGACTACCTGCGCGACTGTGAGGAACAGGGCGTGATGCCCGAGAAGCCTGCGTCGGGCCGGCTGCTGCTGCGCGTGCCCCCGGAAGTCCACAGCCGGGCCCTCGTCGCGGCCCAGGCCAAGGGCAAGAGCCTGAACCAGTGGGCCACGGAAGCCCTGCAGCGGGCGGTGGCGGATCATGCTGGTTTGGATGGATAGAGTAGAGCCTCGGCGCGTGCCTCGATGCAGGCTCAAGCTCGCCGCGCCCGCGGCGGCTTGGCAGCAGGAGCCTCCAGCGGCAGCCGCACCTCGGCCTTCACCTCCTTGAGCACGATCGCCGAGCGCACCTGCGTGATGCCAGGCAGGCGGAACAGCGTGTCGTGCAGGAAGCGCTCGTAGGCCTGGATGTCGGGCACGAGCACGGTCATCATGTAGTCGGCCTCGCCCGTGGTGCTGCGGCACTCGACGATGGCCGGGCTTGCGGCCACCGCGGCCTCGAAGCGGCGCACCGTGTCCTGGCTGTGCTGCGCGAGGTTGCAGGCCACGAGCACGCGCAGGCCGAGCCCCACCGCGGCGGGGTCCACCACCACCGTGTAGCCGCGGATCACGCCGGCCGCCTCCATCGCCTTCATGCGCTTCCAGCAGGGGCTTGGCGACAGGCCCACGCGCGCGGCGATCTGCTGCAGCGTCTGGCTCGCGTCGCGCAGCAGCTCGGCGAGGATCGCGCGGCTCGTGTGGTCGAGAAGGAACTGCTCACTCATGTGAGGAAAGAAGCAAAGTTTGCTTCAGTGTAGCGAGGGCAGCAGCCAAATCGGCAGCATTTTCTCGCTCCGGCAACATACGCTTCGCTCCAACGCCGGCCAGGCGCGCGCCCTTGCGCGCTGGCACGTGCGGTGCTCAGGAGCACCCGATGTCCCTCCCGGCTACCCGCTTACTGCTCGTCCGCCCCGGCGTGCAGCTCGCCGACGCGCTGTGGGCCGAACGCGGCACCATCTACCTCACGGGCACCCAAGCGTTGCTGCGCACGCTGCTCATGCAGCGCGCGCGCGACGCCGCGCGCGGGCTCGACACCCAGGGTTTCCTGAGTGGCTACCGCGGCTCGCCGCTGGGCGCCGTGGACCAGGCGGTGTGGAAGGCCGGGCCGAAGCTCGGCGAACGCGGCATCCGCTTCCTGCCCGCCGTCAACGAGGAGCTCGCCGCCACCGCGGTGCTCGGCACGCAGCGCGTGGAGGCCGACCCCGCGCGCACCGCGGCCGGCGTGTTCGCGATGTGGTACGGCAAGGGCCCGGGCGTGGACCGTGCGGGCGACGCGATCAAGCACGGCAACGCCTACGGCAGCTCGCCCACCGGCGGCGTGCTGGTGGTGGCCGGCGACGACCACGGCTGCGTGTCCTCCTCGATGCCGCACCAGAGCGACCGCGCCTTCCAGGCCTGGCACATGCCGGTGCTCGCACCCGCGAACGTGGCCGAGCTCGTGGAGTTCGGCCTGTACGGCTATGCGCTGTCGCGCTACAGCGGCAACTGGGTGGGGCTGACGGCGCTGTCGGAGGTGGTGGAAAGCGCGGGTACCGTGGACCTCGATGCGCTGCAGGCGCGTACCGAGGCATGGCTCGACGCCGACGCGGTGCGCGCCGCCACCGGGCACGTGCCGCCGCCGGACGGCCTGCACATGCGCTGGCCCGACCTGCCTTCGCTGCGCATCGAGTCGCGGCTGCACGACAAGCTCGCGGCGGTGGCGGCCTTCGCGCGTGTGAACGCGGTGGACAGGCTCGTGGTGGAGGCGCCGCAGGCGCGCGCGGGCATCGTCACGGTGGGCAAGGCGCACCTTGACTTTCTCGAAGTGCTGCGGCGCCTGGACATCCCGCTCGAGGCGCTTGCCGCTGCGGGCGTGCGCGTCTACAAGGTGGGCCTGAGCTGGCCGATCGAAGCCACGCGCATGCGTGCGTTCTGCGAGGGCCTCGAGCGGTTGCTCGTGATCGAGGAGAAGGCGCCTGTGGTCGAGCAGCAGGTGAAGGCGCTGCTCTTTCACGCGCCGGCCGGAGAGCGCCCGGCGGTGTGGGGCAAGACGACGCCTGAAGGCGCGCCGTGCCTGTCCGCTCTCGGCGAGCTGCGCCCCTCTCGCCTGATCGAGCGTGTGGCCGAGTGGCTGGCCGCGCACGCGGCCGCGCTCGACCGGCGCGCGCTGGTGCGCGACTTCACGCTGCCCGAGCTGCTGAGCAACGTGGGGGATGCCGTCAAGCGGCTGCCGTACTTCTGTGCGGGCTGCCCGCACAACACCTCCACGAAGGTGCCTGAAGGCTCGCAGGCCGGGGCGGGCATCGGCTGCCACTTCATGGCGAGCTGGATGGAGCGCTCCACGGCCGGCCTCATCCAGATGGGCGGCGAGGGGGTGGACTGGGTCTCGCACGCGATGTTCACGCGCACGCCGCACCTGTTCCAGAACCTGGGCGACGGCACCTATTACCACTCGGGCTACCTCGCGATCCGCCAGGCGGTGGCCGCGCGCGCGACGCTCACCTACAAGATCCTCTTCAACGACGCGGTGGCGATGACCGGCGGGCAGCCGGTGGACGGCCCGCTCACGGTCGATGCGATCGCGCGCCAGGTGGAAAGCGAAGGCGTGCGGCGCGTGGCCGTGGTCTCCGACGACATTGGCAAGTACGACGGGCAGCGTGGGCGCTTCCCCGCCGGGACGACCTTTCACGACCGTGCCGAGCTCGACGCGGTGCAGCGCACGCTGCGCGAGGTGCCGGGCGTGACGGTGCTGATCTACGAGCAGGCCTGTGCGGCCGAGAAGCGCCGCCGGCGCAAGCAGGGCAAGCTGCCCGAGGCGCCGCGGCGGCTGCACATCAACAGCCACGTCTGCGAGGGCTGCGGCGACTGCGGCGTGCAGAGCAACTGCGTGGCCGTGCTGCCGCACGAGACTGCTTTCGGGCGCAAGCGCCGCATCGACCAGACCGCCTGCAACCAGGACGACTCCTGCGCCAAGGGCTTCTGCCCGAGCTTCGTGAGCGTGAAGGGTGCGCGGCTGCGCCGCCACAGCGGCATCCTTGGCGCGAGCCGTGCCGCTTTCGACGCCGCCGTGGCCGCTCTGCCCGAGCCCGCGCCCTGGGCCTGGAGCGGCCCCTACGACCTGCTGGTCACGGGCGTGGGCGGCACCGGTGTGGTGACGGTGGGCGCGCTGGTGGCGATGGCCGCGCACCTGGATGGCAACAGCGCGAGCGTGCTCGACTTCATGGGCTTTGCGCAAAAGGGCGGCTCGGTGCTCTCCTTCGTGCGGCTGGCCGACCGGGCCGAGCGGCTGAACCAGGTGCGCATCGACGCGCAGCAGGCCGACGCGGTGCTCGCCTGCGACCTCGTCGTGGGCGCCTCGCCCGAGGCCCTCTCCACCTTGCGGCGCGGCCGCACCCGCATCCTCGCCAACCTGCACGAGGTGCCGGTGGCCGATGCGGTGCGCGACCCCGACGCGCAGCTGCACACCCCCGCGCTGCTGGCCAAGCTGCGCTTTGCGGCCGGTGACGATCGCGTGCAGACCTTCGATGCGCAGGCGCTCGCGCAGGACTTCCTCGGCGACACCGTCACCGCCAACGTGCTCGCGCTCGGCTTCGCGTGGCAGCGCGGCCTCGTGCCCGTGAGCCTGGCGGCCCTGGAACGCGCGATCGAGCTCAACGGCGTGGCGGTGCCCGCCAACCGGCTCGCCTTCTCGCTCGGCCGGCTCGCTGCGGGCGACCCGCAGGCGTGCGAGCGCCTGGCCCGCGGCCATGTGGACGCACCCGTGCGCGCCGAGTCCCTCGAGGCCTGCCTCGAGCGGCTCGATGCCCATCTCACGGCCTGGCAGGACGCCGCCTGGGCGCAGCGCTTCGCGCGCACCGTGGCGCGCGCGCGGCAGGCCGAATCCGCGCTCGTGCCTGCGGGTGGCGAGCTCGCGTTCACGCGCGCGGTGGCGCAGTCGCTCGCCAAGCTCATGAGCTACAAGGACGAATACGAGGTGGCGCGCCTCTACACCGACGGGCGCTTCCTCGAGGAGCTGCGTGCGCAGTTCGAGGTCGACGGCAACGGCAAGCTCGAGCTCGCCTTCCACATGGCTCCGCCGGTGCTCTCCCGCCCGCGCAACGGCCAACCTCCGCGCAAGTGGGTGTTCGGCGCGTGGCTGCTGCCGGTGATGCGCGTGCTCGCCCGCGGCAAGGTGCTGCGCGGCACGCGCTGGGACCCCTTCGGCTGCACCGACGAACGTCGCCTGGAACGCGAACTGATCACGGCCTTCGAGGCGCGGGTGGAGGAGCTGTGCGCCGGGCTCACCCGCGAGCGGCTGGCAGCCGCCACGGAGGTGGCCCGGCTGCCGCAATCGATCCGCGGCTTCGGCCACGTGAAGCTCGCACAGCTCGCCGTGGCGCGTGCGCGCGAGGCCGAGTGGCTGCACCGGTTCGATGCGCAGCGCTACTTGCGGCCGCAGCGGGCTGGGGAGCAGACGCATCCGACGTTCGCCGGGCCGACTGGCCGCCCGCTGGCGCAGGCCGGGCACCTGCGGGGCATTGCAGTGGTGTCGGATCGAGACTAGCCTGCCTGGTCCCCCTGGCCCATCCGGCCCACCGGCCCAATCCACTGGATGAACTGCTCGCCCTTCATGCGCGCGATGTCGGGCACCTGCGCGTCGCGCGCCGGGTAGCCCACCGGGAACACGATCGCCGCCTTCTCGTTCGGGCCGCGGCCGAGCAGGTCGCGGATGAAGCCCATCGGATTCGGCGTGTGGGTGAGGGTGACCAGGCCCATGCGGTGCACCGCGGCGATGAAGAGGCCGGCAGCGATGCCCACGCTTTCCTCGACGTAGTAGTTCTTGCGGTGCGAGCCGTCGGGGTTGAGCCCGTACTTCTCGGCAAAGAGCACGACGATCCACGGCGCGTCCGTCATGTGGGCCTTGACGTGGTCGGTGCCCAGCGGGTGCAGCGCCTCGCGCCACTCGTCGGTCATGCGGTGGGTGTAGGTCTCCAGCTCTTCGGCCTCGGCGGCGGTGCGCAACTTCGCCTTCAGCACCGGGTCGTCGATGGCCACGAAGCGCCAGGGCTGCCGGTGCGCCCCCGAAGGCGCGGTGCCGGCGGTGAGCATGGCCAGCTCGATCAGCCGCCTCGGCACGGGGTCGGTGGCGAAGTGGCGCGTGGTGCGCCGGCGCTCCATCTCGGCGTAGAAAGCCTCGGCGCGCGCGAGCATCTCGGCCTCGGGCAGCCGCTGGTAATGCGGCAGCGGCACGAAGCGTGGCTCGGGGAGGTGGGCGGTGAGCTGCTTGTAGTCGGGGGTCGGGGGCGTGGTCATGGGGCTTGCTCCAGTTCGAGCGGCAACGCACTCGTGCACTTCACCTCCTCCAGGCACACGCTGGAGCGCACCGCGTTCACGCCGGGCAGCAGCGCGAGCGTGCACAGCAGGAAGTCCGACAGCATCTTCAGGTCGCGCGCCACGACCTTGAGCACGTAGTCGAAGTCGCCCGTCACGGCGTGGCACTCCTGCACCTGCGCGAGGCTGGCGACGACATCGCGGAACTTGCGCACCTCGCGGATGTGGCCGCGCTCCATCGTTACGTGCACGTAGGCGGTCACGCCCAGGCCCAGGCGCTCGGCGTCCAGCCGCGTCTCGTAACGGCGCACGAAGCCGCGCTCCTCGAGCCGCCGGTGACGGCGGTGGCACTGGGCGGGCGAGAGGTGCACCGCCTGCGCGAGTTCGAGGTTGGACACGCGCCCATGCTCCTGCAGGTGCGCGAGGATGCGGCGGTCGGTGGCGTCGAGGTCGTCTTCATGCAACATCATCTCTCACATTGGGCTCGGAATGAGAGACGATATCGCACAAGTGGCCAGTATGGCCACGCAAGAAGCAACCAAATTTCATCGGTGGCGGAATAAAGTTCGCCGCATCACTGCTTGATGCGGAGCCCTGCGATGCCCGACCTCTACGACAACCCGATGGGCCTGTGCGGATTCGAGTTCGTCGAGTTCGCCTCCCCCACGGCGAACGTGATCGAGCCCGTGTTCGAGAAGATGGGCTTCACGCTCGTGGCCCGGCACCGCTCGAAGGACGTGGTGCTGTACCGCCAGGGCGACATCAACTTCATCGTCAACCGCGAGCCGCGCAGCCTCGCCGCCTATTTCGCCGCCGAGCACGGCCCGAGCGCCTGCGGCCTGGCCTTCCGGGTGCGCGACGCGCACCGGGCCTACGCCCGCGCGCTCGACCTCGGCGCGCAGCCGGTCGAGATTCCCACCGGCCCGATGGAGCTGCGCCTGCCCGCGATCCGGGGCATCGGCGGGGCGCCGCTGTACCTGATCGACCGCTTCGAGGATGGCAAGAGCATCTACGACATCGACTTCGAGTTCCTTGAGGGCGTGGACCGCCATCCGAAGGGCGTGGGCCTGAAGGTGGTGGACCACCTCACGCACAACGTCTACCGCGGGCGA
>JBDKFA010000064.1:0-38101 GCA_039798945.1 Pseudomonadota bacterium | reverse complement strand
ATTCGGGAGGGCGGGCATGTTTCTGAGCCCTGATGAGCTGGTTGCCTTAACTGGCCGGCCGCAGAAATCGCGGCAGATCGAATGGCTGCGGAACAATGGGTGGCGTTTCGCGGTCAATGCTATCGGGCACCCGCTCGTCGCCATCTCGGAGGCGCAGCGGCACCTGGTCGGCGGCAGCAGCCGCGCGCCGGCTCAACCTAACTGGGAAGCGCTCAATGGGACGACGCCGTAAGCACAACCTGCACCTGCCGCGCGGCATGAGCTGCGAGCGCGGCGCTTACTACCTGCGCACCTCGACAACGCGCACGCCGCTCGGCCGCGACTTTTCCGCCGCCATGGCGCAGTACGGCAGGCTCATGCACGCGCACTGGGTCGGCACCACGGTTGGCGACATCCTTACGCGATACCTGCGGGAGATCACGCCGCTGAAGCGCTCGGCCACGACGAAGGCGGACGAGAAACGCTCGATTGAGCGGCTCGCCAAGGTGTTCGGCGCGATGCGGCCGGGCGACCTGACGGTGCAGCACGCCTACCGATACCTGGATCTGCGCCGCGACGCCGCCGGCAAGCCGGTGCCGATCGCGGCCAGGCATGAAGTCGGCCTGCTCCGCGCCGCGCTGAACAAGGCCGTGCGCTGGGGCGCGATCGACCGCAATCCGCTGACGCAGATCGAGCTGCCGGCGGTGCCGCGCAGGACGCGCTACGTCTCCGACGCCGAGTTCGCCGCCGCGCGCGAGCTGGCCTCGGACCGGCTGCAGGTCGCGATGGATCTCGCGCTGCTCACCGGCTTGCGCCAGGGCGACATCCTCGCGCTGACGCGGGCGAACCTGACCACCGAGGGCATCGAGGTGACGGCGTCGAAAACCGGCAAGGCTGCCGTCATCACTTGGACGCCGGAACTGCAGGCCGCGGTCGCGCGGGCGAAGGCGCTGGCGCCGCAGCTCGGCAGTCCGTATCTGGTGCGCAACAGGGAAGGCCAGCGGTACAGCGCGAGCGGGTTCGCGAGTCTCTGGCAGGCTCTCATGCGGCGCCACAAGGCCGCAGGCGGCGAGGTGTTCCAGTTCAAGGACATCCGCGCCAAGACGGCGTCGGATTCGGCGTCACTGGCCGAGGCCAGCGAGCGGCTGCAGCACAGCACCACGGCCATCACCAGCGCCAGGTACATGCGGAAAGCGGCACGCATCAAGCCGCTGCGGTGAGCAGGTCTGCCGGCCAGATATGACACAACCTGGCAGATATGACACAGGCGCGCATTCCGAGCCGCGCCTAAGTCGTTGATTGAATGGTGGGCCCTGACAGATTCGAACTGTCGACCAACTGGTTAAAAGATAGCACGCCGAGTGTGCGTAACGCACTGTTGCGCAAGGCAACTTTCCACGCGAAACGTGTCATATCCGCGAGCCAACCGCGCTCGCAAGTCATTGACCAGGCAGGAAACCCGATTTCGATATGACACGCTTTTCCGTGCGCCGGCAGTCCGCCAGTTCGGCGATCGCCGCGAGCTGCACCGCGCTGACCGCCACGCACTCCTGCGCATCGAGGTAGGCCCGCGCCAGGTCGCCGTTCGTCGCCAGCGAGCGCGGCTCAGGGACGCACGGAACCGTCAGGCTCCGCGGGATCGGCGGACACTCCACGATCACCGAGCGCCCAGCGCATCCGCTCAGGCACAGGAGCGTCAGCCCAATCACGGCTGACCGGGTCACTCTGGATCGCATCCGAAACCGCCTCCCGCCGCCGATTGGCGGACTTCCTGAGCCGGGCCACCTCAGCATCGGCGGCTTCCAGCGTCGCCTGCTGGGCCGCCAGAGCCTCGGAGAAGCGCTCTGCGGCCTCAGCCGTCGCTTGCTCCCACCTCGACCGCTCCGCGTCCCTGCCGCGCTCCCAGGCGGCCCTGTAGCCCGCCGCGGCCAGCCCGGCGACCAGGAGGACGCCGAGCAGATGCGGGGCGTAGCGGACCAGCCAGAGCGGCATCACTCCGCCGAGCGCTGCCCGCCCACGCCGACCTGCGCGCGATACCAGGCCAGCACGACGTTGGCGACGCCGAGCGCCAGCAGCGCCGCGCCAGCCCACCGGGGCGGGAGCCACGACAGATCGGCGACCATCAAAAAGCCGATGATGGCCGTCGCCAGCCCGATCCAGTCGTAGTTCAGGCGGTTGCTCAGGGCTTTCTTGATGCTCATGCCGACCTCAGTTGCTTCGCGCGCGGGTGCTGAAAATGCGGGTACTCGCGGAACCGGGTCCACCGGCCCGCCCACTCCAGGCCCGCCGCCTCGCCGTGGCCGCCGACCTCCTGCCATATCGGGTCGCGATCCGACCAGACCGGCTTGCCGGCGCGCAGCGGGACGACGTCGACCGCGAGGCTCGCCGGGCGCCCGCCTGCCATGACGTTGTGCAGGGACTGGCCGGGCCTGGCGTTGGTGACGCGCCGGCCAGGGACCGTTCGTCCGATCGCGTAGAGCCGGGCCTGCTCCTCGGGCGATCGCCAGGTGCAGGTGACCAGGAGGTCGATGCCGTCGAGGCGGGCCGACTGCAGGAACGCATCGACCAGCGGGCGCACCGCGGGATGCAGATCCTCGAGACGGCGGGAGCTGCTCATCGCCCGAACAGGAACGACACCACCTTCACCAGGCCGGCTCCCAGTACGCTCGCCAGCCCGCCCACCGCCAGCAACACTCGCCAGCCGCCTCGCGCCTCGGCGAGCGTGCTGCTGATCTTCTGGAGCTGTCCCAGCACGTTGCGCATGTCGGCGTGCAGCGTCTCGACCTGCCTCTGCAACTGGTCGATTTGCGCATCGTGGCGGCCAATGTCGCGGTGGACTTCGTTTTGCATTGGTCAGCTCTTGATGATGTAGGCCACCACCAGCGTCGGCTGGGTGTTCAGGTGCGCACTGCCGCCGCCCGTGTTGTTCGAGGTGTTGGTCACCGACTCGGCCAGGCCAGAGCCGGCGCCGTAGCCCGCGCTGCCGCCCGTCGAGCGCAGCAGCGAGTAGGTGTTACCCCCGTTGATCGGGTGCGCGTGCGCCGGCAGCTGCGCCGCCGTCAGGGTATGCGTCTCGGCGCCGCCCGCCTGGCCGAGCGCCTCCGCGTAGACGCCGCTTCCCGCGCTGGTGAGCCGGCTCGCCGCCGTGCCGCCCATAGCGTCGAGGCCCGCCGGCACCCGGCCACGCAGGTCCGGCAGGCCGAACGTCGTGCTGCCGTCACCAGCGCCGTAGGGAAAGCGCTGCGCAGTGTGCGTGCCGGACTGGCTGCCGGAGGTGTTCACGTCCGCCCCGCCCGCCGTCGTCGAGACGCGGAAGCTGTTGGCGTTGACGACGTTGCTCACGAAGTAGTCAGTGGTCAGCGACAACCCGGTCGGCAGAGCGCCGGTCGTCGAGAAGCGCACCCGGTCGCCCAGGCGCAGCCCGTGATTGGTCAGGGTGAACACCGCGGGCGAGGCGATCGTCACCGTGAACGTGCCCAGCGTCGGGCAGAGCGCTGCGAACAGCGTGGCGTAGGTCGCGCGCAGGACGTTCGAGCCGTCGCACAGCAGCCAGCCGGGGGGCGCCGCGATGCCGCCGGCAAACGGCAGGATCACGCCCGCCGGGATCGCCGCGTCGGCGTTCATGTTCGAGCGCGAGAGCGCGGCGGGCGCAACGTGCGCCGCGACGAGGCCAGCGTCTTGCGCGATCATCGCCGTGGGGACTGTCTGGATCGGCATGGCGCCCTCAGATCATGTAGGTGATGGTCGCGCGCAGCTCGTCGCCCGACGCCCAGGTCATCGGGCGGGTCGCATCCGCCTGCGCTGCGCTGCTCTCTGGGATCACGATGCACCGCGCCGTGGCGTCCGTCAGGGTCTGCACCGCGCCGACATAGAACAGCGTGCCGGAGTCGAGAATGCTGGCCGCGCCCGTCTGCGGGGTCGCCGTGCTCGGGACGTAGGGCAGCGAGAAGAACCAGCCGCCGGACCCGAAGGTCGTCGTGCTGCCGCACACCAGCCGCAAGTTCACCGTGACCCGCCGCCCCTGCTTGCTGTAGTGACCGGACAGCGTGCCGTTGCCGATCGCGGGGTTGGTCGTGGCGCCCGTCCAGGTGACCGCGTAGGTCTGCAGCGCGAACTCGCGCGAGTCGTTGATGTAGGAACCGTTGCTGTTGTCGGTGATGGTCGCGCCCACCGACAGGATGTTTGACTCGTCGAAGGCGTGACCGCTGGTGCCGGTGGCGAAGGTGATCGCGACGGCGCCGAAGGTGTTGCACGCGAACGCGGCGTTGCTGATCTCGACCGTCATCGCGCCGAGGATGCGGTTACCGTAGGTGTTGCCGCCGTTCACGCCTGCCGGCGAGGTGCCGGCGTCGATGAAGTACTTTCCGAACTGCGAACCCTCGACCACCGCAGAGCCGGTGTCGATGAGCCGGATGCCACCCGTGGCCTGGGTCGTGCGGATGCCCTTGATCCGGTGATACACGGTCGCGGTGCCGGACACGCCGAGCACGATGTCGTAGCCCGTGGCCGTGGCATCCGTCGTCTGGTAGATGTCGCAGGTGCCGTTGATCTGCACCGCGTTGCCAGTCGCCAGCAGCGGGATGCCGCTGATCCAGCGCACGCCGCAGTTGTTCAGCCGCGGGTTGTTGCCCGTTAGCACCACCCCGTCGCCCGTGAAGGTCGGCGTGCTGGCGTCGCCGCGGAACCCCAGCCCGTTCAGCTCGATGTCGCTGCCCGAGCCGGTCAGGATGGGGCCGTTCGCGTTCTTCTGGATCGTGACGTTGCCGAGCGCGATGAAACGCTGGCCGTTGGCCGACTGCGTGAGGTTCGCGCAGCGGTAGGTGCCGCTTGGGAACACCACGTCGAGGCCCGTGTTGATCGCGGCCTGGATGGCTCCGCTCGCGCTGACCGCGCCGGTCCTGTCCGCGCCGAAGTCGGTCACGCTGACCCACTCGCGCAGCTTGTCCTGCACCGAGCGCGACACCGCGCTGGCACCCGCCTGCAGGAACGTGCTGGCCGATGAATCCGTGGCGCCCTGCGGCAGCGCCTGCATGTACCGCACCAGGATCGGCACGCCGTTGGGCGGGGCCGAGGTGAACGTCAGGGTCGTCCCCGACGTCCAGGTGTAGCCCAGCGTCGGCAGCTGGGTGATGCCGCCCACAGACACGTCGAGGTTGGCGAGCGCCGCCGGGCTGTCGGACAGCGTGAACTGAGTCTGCACGCCGTTGCCGGTGAACGTGTCGGCCCGCGCCGTGCCGAACGCCACGACGGTCGCGAGCACCGATCCATCGACGTTCTGCAGCCCGTTGCCACTGGCATTCCAGCCGATCAGCGCGTTGGCGCTTGGGGTCGGCAGGGTCGTGCTGGCGCCGGAGGTGTCCGCGTCAGAGAGGGTGAACGCCCGGCCTACCAGATCCTTGGCGCGCTGCACCAGCATGGTCAGCTTGTCGAGCGCCCGTTCGTGCGTCTCGGCTGGGAACGGGTCGTTGGCCTGGTAGTCGACCAGCTGCGTCGCGGCAGGGTCGCGGTAGATCACCAGCGTGCTGCCCGTCGCGGGGGCCGTGGCAAGCGTGACCGAACCGCCGAACGAGACGCCGGCGCCCGACACCGTGTAGTCGGTGCCCAGCACCAGCGTCGTCACGATGCCGCCCGTCGACCGCAGCGCCACCAGGTCTGCTGACTGCAAAAAATAAAACGGGACCGCGAACGTCAGCGTCACGCCGTTGCCGGCATACGAGACGCGGCTGGTCGTCGTCGAAACTGTCATGCATCGCCCTCCGCAGTCTCGGGCGATCTTATCCCCCCAACCCGCAAGCTCCCGTTGCGACTATGGCATCACTGCGGCGGCGCCCCGCCGATCACCGCCGCCGGGTTCGTCGTGCGCCCTTCCTCGAGTGCCACGATGCCGTCGATGGTCCGGTTGATCTGCGCCGAGGGCAGGTGCAGCGCGATGCCGCCGAGGTTCACGCCAGCCCGAACGAACGCCCGGTCGAGTTCGCCCTGCTCCGCCTGCTGCGCGAACTTCTGCAGCTCGCCGAAGAACCGCAGGCCAGCCGGCCCGCCGTAGCCCAGCCCACTCTTGTTCCCCAGCCCCAGCAGGATCTGCGCGGCACCCGTGGCCTCGCGCACGCCGACCATCAGCCCGAACAGGTACGACACCTGCTCGGCGCCGAGTTTCTTCGCCAGCTCCTCGTCGTCGTCATCGCCACCGGAAAACGCCTCCTTGATCGCGAGGCCCAGCACTGCCGGCACGGAGTACAGGAGCAGGAAGTCCGTGGCGAGCCGCGCCACCTGGGCCGGCGACTTGAAGTTGGTCGCCCGCGCCCGCTCCGCGCCCAGGTTGTAGGCGACACTGAAGAACCCGTAGAACACCGTGAACAGCTTGGCGACCTCCGGCCCGCGCTGGACCGCGGCCAGGTCTTTCATCTGCCCGCCGCCCTGGCTTGCCAGCACCGCCTGGTCGGCACGCTGCACCGCGCCGTCCTCGTCCACCCCGTCGGCCACCGCCTTCTGGTAGGCACCCCACCAGGTCGGCAGGTCGACCGTCATCTGGATCGCCGTCATCGGCAGGAACATCGCCCCGTCGATGAACTGGCGCAGCTCGCTCTGCCCGCGCAGCCGGTTGCGCAGCTCGTTCAGCTCGCGATTCTGGGTGCGCTTGCGGTTGCGCATGAACTCGGACTTGCCCATCACCTCGCGCGCGAGCTTGACCGGGTTCGCCGCAAATGCCGCGGCCCCTTGCGCTACCCACCGCGGGCCGATTCGCACCACGCTGTTCGTGAGGCCGAGCGGCTGCATCATCGCGTTGACCAGGTTGAACCCCAGCCCCGCGACCATCGAGCCGATACGGATATGGCGCAGCGGCTTGTCGAGCGCCCACGGCTTCGTGGCCTCACCCGCCGCGATTGCCTCGATGGCCGTGCGCAGCTGCTGCATCGTCTCGGCGCCGTAGCGCTCGCGCACCACCGGGTCGACGGCGCGCACCAGGCGGTTGGCGTCGATCAGCCATTCGTGCCAGGCGAGGTCATGCACCACGTCCGTCAGGCCACGGAACAGGCCGTCCATCGTCAGCAGCACCGGCCTGCCTTTGACCTCCTCGGCGCGGGCCTTCACGAAGTTGCGCCGCGTCGTGGCTGCCGTGCGGGCGCCCTGCAGCTGCCGCTTCGCCATCTCGGCGTCGGCGTCCTGCTCCGCGCGCAGGCTCTCTCCCGTGTCGTAGGAGATGGGGTAGTACCCACCCCGCAGCGTGCCGAACTTGGTCACCACCGGGGTCGGCTCGACCCAGTTGGGTTCCTTGCCCATGACGCGCTTTTCCTTCGCGCCGACTTCAGGCCGCAGCGACTCGAACATGTCCCAGACGCCCTGCACGAACTGCCACTCCTCGGCAGTGAGCGTGTCGAGCACCGACTGCACCTGCATGGGCGACCAGGTTCGCCCGTCGAGCAGGCGCTGCCGGTTGCCCTCGTTGCCCCAGTTGAGCGCGACGCTGATGCGCTCCTCTTGGGTGAGGCTGATACCCAGGCGCGGGAAGAATCGGCCTTTCGTCCAGCGCCGCTCGCGAGGCAGCATCTTCAGCAGCACCGCCAGCTTGCCGGTCAGCTCTGCCTGGCGGCTCGCCTCCCAGTTGCCGCGCTCGTTCGCCGTGCGCACCAGCGACTCCCACACCGGCCCGCCGTCCTTGAACCCGTCCAGTTCGTAGGCGATGGACGCCATCTTGCGATGCGCCGCCGTGAACGCCTTGAACCCCTGGGCCAGCATCGCCCCGACATGCGTGCGGGTGCGGTTGTCCGCGCGGCGAGTGCCCGCCGCCTCCTGCACGCTGCGGTTGATCTCGGCGACGACGGCCAGGAACTCGCGTCGATCCTTCGCCAGCAGCAGCTTCTTCTTCAGCCGCCCGAAGTGCTCGATCTGCCGCACGCTGTCGACCAGCCCGCGGAACTCCTCGACCGTCAGCTCCCGGTAGTTGGTGCGCTTCGCCGCGTCCGCCACATGGGGCGGCAGGTCCGGCGTGATGCCCATCGCCTCCTGCTCGGCGATCCAGTCGTTCAGCGCTTTGCGCTTGTCGAGTCCGCGATTGGTGATGCGCTTCAGCTCGTACCGTTCGAGGATCGCGTCGATCTGGTCGAGGTAGTCAGGATCGACGTTCTTGCGGGTGCCTTCGTTTTGGAATTTGCGCAGGTACTCGACGCCCGACCGCACGTCGTCGTGCGCCTCTGCCGCCTCGCGACCGGCGTAGACGTTGACCAGCTCGTTGCGCTTCTCTAGCGCCGTCTCGGCGAGGTTGCCTTGCGTCTGCGCCTTCATCGCAGCCTTGGCCGCCCTCGACGCGCTGCGGGTGAACTGCCCGACGCGCAGCTCCCGCACCTTGATGCGCGCCACCACGTCGCGCGCGAACCGCCGGGCCGCCGCCGGGAGCGTGTTCTGCGTCGTGCCCTTCGCCGTCCTGACGTCCGCACGCACGGCCCGCTCGACGGCCAGCAGCTCCGTCTCGACCATGCGGGCGCGCGCCTCGGTCGCCAGCGCCGCGTTGACCGCCGCGTCGCGGCCCTCGGGCGTGGCAAGGTCGGCGTGCTCGCGCAGCATCCGCTCGTCCGTGCGCGCCTCGATCTCCTCGTTGGGCGGGCGCACCTCGGCCAGCTTGCGCACCAGCTCGTCGCCAGAGGTGAACCCGAACTGCGCCGCCACCACGTCCGGGTGCAGCCCGTTCGACTTTGCGACCATGCGCCGCTCGCGCAGCAGGTTGCGAGTGGCGTCATCGACGCCTTCCATGGCGCGCAGCTCAAAGTAGTCCAGTCGCCCGCCGCCCATGCCTTCGAGGTTTAGTCCCTCGCCGGGCAGCGGCGGCACAAGCACGTCGTCCCGCACCTGGTTCGAGTAGACCGTCTCGCCGGCCATCGCCTGCGTCAGCTTCTCCTCGAACTCGGCCAGATCGTACTTGCCGTTCCGGTCGAGCCGCAGGTAGCCCAGCTCGGCCAGCTTCTCGCCCATGCCGTCAAGCGTCTCGCCGCCCGTGGCGCGAAACACCGGCTTGCCGAATACCGGGGTCGGGCTGCGCTGCCCGCCAAGATCCACCGCCCAGCTGCTCACCGCCTCGTCGCGGTTCACCCCGCCCAGCTTGGCGATGGCCGTCAGCAGGTCGTCGATTCCGGGGTCGACCTTGTCCGGGTCCGACTTGGGAACCGGGTTCGGGACGTCATCCTCCTCGCCGACCTTCGCGCGCAGGAACTGGTACACGCGATAGATCGGCTCCGACATCACCTCGACGCGCACCTGCGAGCGGACCTCCCGCCGCGTATCCCGCGCCTCACTCTGGAGCCGCCGCAGCAGCCGGCTGCGCGCGTTGTCCAGCCAGCGCATGTCGGCGATCGTGCGCTTGGTCAGCTCCGTCTGCGCCGCCTGCGTGGCCGCCTCGCCCTGGCGCTGGTAGCTCGTCCAGTCGACGCCAAGCCTGGCCGCTTCCTCCTCGGTGCGGAACATCATGCCCATCGACTGCGCCGCTTCGAGGTTGCGCGCCTCGTCCTCGCTCGCGAGCATCCGGTCGAACACCGCACGGACCTCGTCATTCAGCTCGGCCTGCATCTCCTTGCCGAAGGTGTTGCCACGCTTCGCGCGGACACGCTCGACCAGCGAGCGATACACGGCGAGCAGCCAAGAGCGTAACCGGTCGAACGCCTGCTGCAACTCGACCGACGGCGCCTTGCCATCGGCCAGGTAGACCTCGAACCCGCGCGCCATCTTTTCGTGGCCGGCGCGCTGCTGATCCACGCTCATGCGCATCCAGGTGTCGAGCCGGCTCAACTCCGGGCTGCCCTCGACGCCCATCCACGTCAGCAGCGTGTCGACGTCCTGACGCACCTCGACCGGGGCGTCTGGCCGGGACGCCAGCACGGTGAGCAAGTGCAGGTAGAAATGCCCGGACTCATGCAGGAACGTGGAAAGATCCTGCGCCTTGAGCAGGCGAATGGTCAGCTCCCGCGGGCTGAAAGACCCCCGCGCCTGCTGGCTCAGGATGCTGGGGTCGTCCTCGTCGAACGTGCCGTCGTTGCCGGTGGCGGACTTGATTTGGGTCGGGTCGTAAACTGCGATCTCTCGCGTGGTCGCGCCCCATTTTGTCTTTACGCTATTGACCGCCCACACCGCGTCGTGGCCTGCCTCGCGCACTTTGGCAATCGTTGCCTCGTCGCTGTCTGCCGGAAACGCGGCGTACAGTTGCTGCGAGGAAGTGTTGCTGTTGTCGATCAGCAGGGGGTTTTCCGCACGGATGTACGCATCGACAACGCGCGCGCCCTGATGTGTGCGAGCGTAAGCCTCAGCCTGCTCTTTGTCCGGCGTGAAGTAGATCCCCGGACCCAGGTTGCCCGTTACGCTCGGCTTGAACTCCGTAAACTCGGCAGCAGTCCCGTGATACACCACCAGCGGACGACCCTGATCGTCGACGACCTTTGAGTCGCCGAACCAGCGCCAGAAGTTGCGGATCTCCTCCTCGGTGCCGGCGAGCGGCCGGCCTTCGCTGTTCTGCGTCGGGCGCGCGACGCCGTCGACGTCGATGGTCGATGCTAGCTGGTTTAGCTGATCGACACCCATCGAGTCGCTGATGCGATCCAGCAGCGCCTGATCCCACACGACCGTGTTGCGCGTGCCCTCGCCTGCGCCGCGGCTGTTGCCGTCGAGGTAGCGCAGGCCAGGAACGCCCATGCTCGCGAGGAACTCGCTGGCACGACGCTGCGCCTGGGCAGGCCCGTCCTTGGCAAATTGCTCTTTGAGGAACTGGTACATCATTCGACCAGTGACGTCCTGCTCAAGAGATCCATCGAGGTTCTTGAACATCCCGTCCGGGTCGCGATCACTCCAGAACTTTTGCCAAGCCTTACGCACTGCATCTGGCTGCGAACTGAGCTTCTGGTCCCAGTCGAGCATCTGCGGCATGGCATCGTCGGGAATGTCGACGGTGTAGAGCTGGCCGGGGTTTACCCTGGCTCGCATCTCATCGACTTCCTTTTGCAAAGCGGCGATCTGAGGCTCATACACCTCGGGGTCCGCGCCAGCGGAGATCCGTTTCTTGAAAGTCTCGATCGCGCCTTCCCGCGCTGAAATCAGCGGGCCGAGGCCTTCCGAGTCAGACAGTTTGAGCTGATAGCTCTCTGCCACCCCGCGACTGTCGGCGAAATACTGCCCCCACCCGTAGGCCTGCGCGCCCTCGCCAGTGCCGATCTTCGACAGGTCGAAACGCTTAAACCTGTGCGGGCTGCCGTGATATCCGGGCTGATCCAGCTCGCCCTGGCCTTCGCCGAGAATGCGCACGCGCTCTTGCTGGTACAGCTCACGCGCCGACATCCCGAATCGCTTGGCCTGCGTCGCGTAGAACGCCGACGTCAGCAGCGCGTAGGTGTCGGCGACGTCAGCCGTCACCCGGCCCGTCGCCATGAGATCGCTGGCGACCTGCGTGCGCACGGCCTCGCGATCCTCGCGCGCCTGCGCCTCGTTCTCCGGCACGGCCAGAAGCGTCTCGACCTCCGCCCGCAGCGTCTCGCCGCGAGTCTTGACGTACTCGTCCGCCTCGCGCTGCGTCATGCCGTTGGGGTCGGTGCGCATATCCGGCAGCAGCGGGGCCAGCTCCTGGTTGAACCGCCCCATCACTTCGGCAGTCGGGATACGCACCATCGTGCCGGCCTGCGCGGCTTCGAGCTGAGCCGCCACGGCGGGCGACGCCTCGGCCAGCTGGCCGGCCAGGCCGGAATCCAGCAACGCACGCCCGTCGATGTAGAGCGCCTCGACCGGCGTGCCCTCCGTCACCGACTGCAGGAACCCCTCGAACGTGTTGACGTCCCGCTCCCGCACGACCGTGGCGCCGGCCAGCTGGTTGAGGTTCTGGAGCAGCTCTGCCTCGCGCTGACGCTGCTCCGCGCGGCTCTCCTCGCCGGACAGGCGCCGCATCGCGGCATCCGCACCGACCGACCCCGCCGTCACCGCGCCGGTCGCCACCACCGTGGCGATGGCAGTCTCCAGCGCCGCCGCCGGGCGCTCGGCCAGGAACTCCGACATCGTCTTGTCGGGGTTGAGCGTGACCCACTGGTTGAAGTCCTGCCCCAGCGTCGCGGCCTGCTCGCCGACCATCTCGGCGCCCAGCTGCCGCATGATCATCGTCCCGAGGCCGGTGCCCTTGGCGAGGTCACCGAACAGCATCCCCACCGGGATCTTCTCGGTCAGGAACTCGATCGAGGCCTGGTTGAACCCGTAGAGCAGCGACGTGGCTGCGTCCTTGCCGGCGTCCTTCGCCTCGCCGAACGACTGCCCGAACGTCATGCCGCTCATGATCCCCAGCGTGACGTTGGGGTTGCGCGTTGCGACGCCAGCGGCCAGCGCCGGGATCATCGCGCCGACAGACTGGAACCCGGAGTAGACGCCGCGGGCGAGCGTGCCTTCGCCCTCTGGCATAGCCGCCTGCGCGAACGCCTGCGACTCCAGCCGGAACTGGTTGCTGTAGCGCTCGATGGGGTCGCCGATGACGTCGGGCAGCAGGGCACCCGTGGCCTGGGCGGCGCCGTAGAACCCTTCGTTGAACCCGAAGAACCCGGCCTGGGCAGCCTTGCCCGCGTTGACCACGGCGCGCACGGCCTGCTCGACGCGGGAGAGACCCTCGACGTCGTCCTGCACGGAGGCGGTCACCAGGTCCGGCTGGCTCGCCAGCCACTGGTCGAGCGTCGGCGCCTGGCGCAGCGCCGCGGCATTGGCCTGCAGCCGCTCCTGGCGCTCGATGTCGGGGTCCGGCGTGGACGGCGCCAGGGACGTCGGGATGCCGTTGCGGCGGGCCTGCTGCAGGGCGGCAGCGGCCTGGTCGGGCGCCACGTCGGGGGCGGCCATCAGGGCCGGGCTGCTCGCAACCGGGGCGTTCTTCGCCAGCCATTCGTCCAGCGTCGGCATCAGAACTGCACCCCGTCTGCTTTGGCACGCGCCAGGAGGTCGAGCGCGCGGTTAACCTGTTCCGCGTTCTTCAGGTCCGACACGCCGAGCTTGGCGCGCAGCTTCGAGTCGTTCGCCAGGCGCTGGTACAGCATCGCGCTCTGGTCATCGACGAACGGGTACTGGGCCTTTTCTTCAGTGCTCAACTCGAACACCCGCTTGCGCTCGTCGAAGCCTGGGATGAACCCGCTGCCAATCAGCCGCCCTTCGCGCAGCAGACTCAGCCCGACCTGCCGGGCGGCCTCCGGCTTGAGCTGGCCCCCGTTGCGCTCGGCCTCGGCCTGCAGGCTCGCCAGCAGCGCATCGTTGAAGGCAGCGAACTGCTCGGCCTCCGGGCTGCCTGCCCGTGGCGTCGAGTTGATGCCCGCGCGGCGCAGGTCCGCCTGCAGGTTCTTGATCGTCGCGGAGGCGACCTTCAGCACGTCCTGCGCCTTGGCGTCCGCCTTCGAGATCGAGGCGCGGGCACTCAGGATGCTGTTGTACTGCTGCGGCGACAGCTGGGTGCGCAGCGCTTCCTTTTCCTGGTCGAATGCCTGGACGAACTCCGACGGCTTTTCCGCGGCCAACAGGAACAGCTCGGTGTACCGGCCCACGTCGCCCTGTGGCGCCCCGCCCGTGCGCTGGAACTGGGCGAGCGAGGAGAACCGCCCGTTCGCGCGGGCGTAGTTCAGCAGGTCCGGCGGCAGGTCGAGCACGGAGGCGCTGGGGTTGCGCAGCAGCCACTCCTGGGCGCGGCCCTCCATCGCATCCTTCCACTCGGCCTGGCGCCGCTTGGCATCGACCTCCGCCGCAGAGATGCGGGTCATCGTGGCGTCGTAGACCTCAGCGCTGACGCTGCCGTCGGCGTAGCGCTTCTTCAGCGCCGCCCGCTGCGCATCGACGCCGCCCAACGTCGACAGCTGCATCGACAGGTTGAGACTGTCATCCTTGATCCCGGCAGTCTCCAGCCGGCTGCGAATCTCGTCGTGCTTGGTCGGGTCGATCTCCCCCTGCCAGCGCGCGAAGTGCTCCCGCGCCATCGCGTTGCGGTTCTGGGAGAGCATCTTCATGATCACTTCGCCGTGCATCGTCGTCAGGGCGTCGCGGGCGGCCAGGTCGGCCTCGGCGCCCGTCAGGCCGAACGTGGCCTCCGTGACCATCGTCGCCCGCGCGCGGTTGAACTGCTCCGGGTCGTTGTCGTTGGCGACCGCATCGGCCATCGCGAGCTGGGCGCGGGCCTTGGCCTGGCCGGCGTTGTAGACCTTGGCCTGCTGGGCAGCATGGGTTGAGATCCCGCCGAGCGCGGATTCGACCCGGCGCGAGAGCACCTGTTCGAGCATCCGGCGCTCGACCCCGTTGGTGGCCCGCGCCGCCAGGTCGCGCTGCAGCTTGCGGATGTCCTCCTCGACCGCCGCACGGCCCGTAATGGCGGACTTGCCAGTCGCCGAGTAATAGCCCTCGGACATCGTGCCGTCGTCGCCCTGGCGCCCGTACAGGCGCGCACGGATACCGTCACTGGCCTCGTTGTCCAGCTCCCTCACCCGCGCCTCGGCGACGTTGCGGATGTACTCGTCCGTTGCCCGGTCCACGGTCTGTCCGAGGTTCCCGAGGGCGCGGCCCACGGAACCGTCGACCGGGGTCGCGCTCGCGCGGGCGGAAATCTGACCGCTGGGGGTCAGCCGGGCGTCGTAGGTCGGAATGCGAACGGCCACGGATCACCCCTTGTAGGACTTGTAGTCGGACGCGCCAGAAAGCACCGACGAGGCCGCGTTGATGTAGGCGGCCTTCATGGCACGGGTCGCGTTCTTGCGGTTGGCCGCGGCCTGGTAGCGCTCCTGCTGGGCCTGCGCCATCAGGCCGCCGGACTGCATCTGCCCTTCGTAGCGGATCGTGAGCGCGTCCAGCTCGTTGTTGGCGGCGTTCTGCGCCAGCACGTCGGCGTTGCTGCCACCCATGCCCGCGCCGGACTGCGCCGCGGCAGCCAGCGCCTGGCCCTGCAGCTGGCCGAACTGCCGCCGCTGGCCCTCCTCGCGCGCGTTCGCCTGGTCGAGCGCGGCCCGCGCGTTGCCCTCGGCCACCGCGGCGTTGTAGAGGTTCGCCTGCGCTGCCGACTTGTAGGAGGCGGCCTGCGCCTGCCCTTCCTTGAGCGCGCCGACCGCCTTCAGAGCGGTGCTCGCGACGATCAGTGCTTGCATGTCACCCTCGCATAAAGGTCGCAGTCCGTGCCGTCCGGCGCGTAGCCGCGCATCCGGCCCTCGCGCACGAAGCCGAGCATCTCCGCCCAGCGGTGGCCGGCAGCGAAGTCGCTGACCACCGCCGTCTCGACGCGCCGGAACGAATGCGACTCCAGCGCCCGCAGGGTCGCCCGGTGGATCAGCAGCCAGTGCCGGCCCGCCCCCTCGCCGATCAGTGCCCAGGCGTGAGCACGGCCCGGCCAGACCTCGAGGAGTCCGCCCGCCCCGACGATCCGGTCGCCGACCCACGCGCCGTAGGCCGGCCCGCTGGAGCACAGTGCGTCGCGGTAGGCAGGGTCGAGCAGCAGCGGCTGCGCGAGGCGCTGCGTCGGCTGCAGCACCAGCGGCGACACGTCGTCAGGCTTGAGCGGTCGGACGATCATCGGTCGAAGGTATGGACGAGCGGCATGAGGGACACCACCGTCATGGGCAGCGGCTGCTCCTGGCGCACCATGACGTAGCCGTTGAAGTCGTAGGTGCCCGGCCACTCCATGAGCTTGTCGCCCGTGAACAGCGGCGGCGGGGCGTCCATGAGGTTGCTGGCCTCGCGGAACTGGATCTCGTCGAGCGTGAGCGCGTCCGGCCCGGCCTTGCCGCCGAGCGTGTTGTAGAAGCGCAGCACCATCTTGTTGATGCGCTTGGTCTTGCCCTGCGCCGTGCCGTCGCCCGCGCCGGCCTCGATCCGGTTGGTCTGCACCGTCGAGGCGTAGCCCAGGCCCACATGCACCGTGCTGGCTGCCACCTGCAGCGTGATCGTGCCCGAGGACACCGTGCGATCCGGGTGCGCCGCGCCGTCCGCCAGCACCTGCACGGTCTGCCCTTCGAGGTAACCGAGTCCGCTGATGGTCGTAGCCGGGGCGCCCGAGTAGGTCGCGCCGCAGTCGACGTAGTAGGCCGACGCCTGCGAGTCGCCCTCGGCGAACTCCCGTTCCAGGTATTCGACGTAGCGCCGCTGCACGCCGTTCACCGTGCGCTTGACGATCAGCCACAGCTCGTCGCGCGCCCGGTCGGGCGCCGGGATCACGCACACCGATTCGCACACGGCATTGCCGGAGGCCGCCGTAGACGCCTCGAACCCCTGCGCCAGCCAGCTGCCCCACGACGCGCTGGCCGCGTTCCAGACGAGGATCTCGAACCCCGTCGGCGACCCACTGGCGAAGTAGAACGTGCCGTCCGCGTTTAGCGTGAGGCCGCCGGGGGCCGCCGTCCCACCGAGGCCGCGCGCCCACACCTGGTCGCCCACGGCAAGGTCAGGCGACACGACGAACCGATAGCCCGGCGTCGCGTTCACGCTGGTGATGGCGACGTAGGTCTGGCCGGTCGGAGGGGTGATCGTGATGCCGATCTCGGCATACGTCCCGCCGTTCTCGGTGACCCGCAGCGTCGCGGCGCCGAACTTCAGGTCGTTGGGCGATGCCTCAAAGGCCGTGCTGAACTGGATCGAGGTGGCCGACCAGGACGTGACCGTCTGCGCGACCGTCACCGCGCCCTGGGTGATCGTGACCGACCCCGTGCCCTGCGTAGCCCCGAACCCGGTGCCCGTGATGACGATGCCGGTCTGGTCGCTGCGGATCGACTCGTCGGTGTCGACGTCCGTCACCGAGATGGTCGAGATCGGCGGATTGTCCGTGCTGAACGTGGCCGCCGTCACCGTCAGGGTGTTGCTGCCGACGCTGTCCGGCTCTGGGCTGGCGTTGCTGATGAGCGGCCAGACGGCGGTCGGCGTCCCGACGAGCAGCGGCGACTGGGTGTAGAGCGCGGCGACCTGCGCATCCGAGAGCGCCACGCCGTTCCACGCCGCAGCGTAGCCGAGCAGGCCTTCGAAATACTCAGCGCCGAACGAACTCTTGCCAATCGCCAGCCGGTCGAGGTTCGACAGCGTCATGGTGACCGGCGTCGTGCCGGTCGCCTTGTTCGCGCCGTTGTAGAACACCGAGTAGCTCGACGCGGAGTTGACTACCGCGACGGCCAGCTGCCATGCGCCCGTCGTCGACCCGGAGCCGCCGGAGTTGATCTCCTTGTAGCCGCCGTCGAACAGGTAAAGCGTCGGCTTCCAGGACGCTGCACTGCGCAGCACCAGGCGCACCGCGATCGGCACCGACGGGTCGTCGTGCAGCGAAATCAGATCCTTGTCGCTGCCCGAGAGCGTCGCCGGCTTGTACCAGACGGCCAGCGTGAACGGGAACCCAGTGATCGGGCTGGTGTTGCTCGTCAGCGCGGCGCTGGTGCCGTTGAAACTGCGGCTCATGGCGTGCGCTCATGCGCGCCGATGTCCGGCGTGGTCGGGCGCGCGGTGCCGAAGAAGTCCGTCGAGACGCCCGTGCCGGTCGCGCCAGCGCCCAGCGCAGGCGACGTAGCCGTGAGCTTGAAGGCCTCGGTGTCGAACGTGCTGGTCGACGGCCACGGACCCGACGGCGCGTAGCTGGAATTCGTGAGGCCCACGGCAACGTTGACGACATCGCCCGTGCCCTGCAGTGCCACAGGCGGAGTGTGCGACCACAGGTTGTTTCGGATCACGGACGTGCCGATCGTCGCAGCCCAGCCGGGCGCAGAGGCAACCACTCGCCCCGATGCGTCGAAGAACAGGTTGTTCTCCAGCGTGAGGTTCGAGAGGTTCGTCATCGCGTTGTAGACGCAGCCGGAACCGGCGGCATAGGTGCCAGGCTGCGCGCCGAAGAACGTGTTGTGCTGGATCTTGATGTTGCTGAACGTCTGCAGCGGCTCGTCGCCGAAGCCCAGCAGTCGCAGGCCGCCCACCACCACGTTGTTCCTGAACGTGACATCGCGCGAGCCGATCAGCCCGTTGGTCGGGACTGCGCCATACGCGCGCCCCGACTCCGAGGCGAAATACACCGTCGTCGGCGGGTACTGCGGATTGCCGCTGCGCCCGGTCCAGAACCGCGTGTCCGCGGTGTTGTAGAAGATGTTGTCCTCGACCAGGCCGCCGTCGACGTTGGTGACGTAGAGCGGGCCGGACCAGAAGTCGTACACGCGGCAGTTGCGCACGACCAGGTTCTCGACCTGGATGAACGCCCCCGTGCCATACGAAATGTGGTTGCCGGCGTGGATGCCCTCGCCCAGCCCCTGGCAGATGGTCGACTCGATGATCGACACGTTCTTGCCCATTGGGATGACCGCCGCGCTCCAGTTGGTCGGATTCGACGTCGTCGAGTCCCAGACGTTCGAGCGGCACGTCTCGCGCACCGTGCATCCGCCGAGCAGCACGCCGTCCGTGTTGAGGCTGCGGAACCCGTTGTTGTCGACCTTCTCGATGCGCGAGCGCAGCACCTTCACATTGCTGTACCACTCGCCGACGTTGCTCAGGAAGTACCCGTTGTTGGTCGCAGGACCGACTTGCATCCCCTGCACGCGCGAGTTGATGACGTCGATGCTGTCCCAGACGATGTGCGACGCTGCGATCGCAACCAGGTGCGCCGACCCTGTGACGCCGCCACTCTCCGTCCAGCCGACCGGCAGCGTCATCTGCCCGTCGATGACCGGCTTGTTGTTCGGGTCGAGCGCCTGGATGTAGATCGGCTGCGAGGCCGTGCCACTCCGCGTGACCAGCACCGTCACGGTGTGGGTGCCGGCGGCCACCCCGATGATGTCGCCGGGGTTCGCCGTTGCCACGGCGTCAGGGATCGTGGCGAAGATCGTGCTGCCGTTCGGCGTCAGCGACGGGTCGACGATCTTGGTTGGCGGCGACGTGTTGAACGGCGGCAGCTCGCTCAGTGCCGGCTCAACCGGCAGCAGCCCGCCCTCTGGGTAGCTGCGGAACGTGCCGTCCGCCCACCGGTAGAGATTCCAGAACGTCGCCTGCGGCGGCAAGTAGCTGCCGCCGAGGATATGCCGGTGCCATCCGACGACGTCCTGTTCCTTGTTGAACGTGAACCCCAGCAGCTGCCCGTCGGCGCGCGAGGCCCACATGGCGACGTAGGGTTCCCGGTGCCAGGCTACCTGCTGGATGCCCGTGCGCGTCACATGCTCCGCCAGCACCGTCAGGTCGTTGGCGAGGTAGCTCTGCTGCTGGATCGCGTAGGCAAGTTCCTTCACCTTGCGCCCGCTCGTCTGCACCATCAGCACCGACGCGCCGACCTTCAGCGGGGTGATCGCGCGCGACCCCTCGCCCGTCTGCTGCTCGATCTTCAGGTTGCCCGGCGCGAACGGCTCGCTGGTCGCGTTCTCGGCGCAGACAAACTCCCCGCCCGTCGTGCCGATCAGCAGCGCCTGGGCCGGCAGCAGCCACTGGATCGTGTTGACCTGTTCGCTCGAGATCGTCGCCTGGATCGCGCGGTCGGCCACCACCTGCCCGCTGTCGTCCTTGGCCGCGAAGTTCTCGTAGTCGCCCGCGACGCTGAAGTACAGATCCTGGCCCTTCGCCAGCGTCAGGCGCTCGCGGAAGAACGTGACCTTGCTGGGGTAGCCCTCGACCGCGGAGAACGCCCCCAGCGCCCAGCGGAAGGTCGCGTTGCCCGCCCCCACGACGCCCGCCGGCAAGCCCCAGTCGCCCAGCACAGTGGCCGTGACCTGGGTCGCGGAGGTGAACCCCGTGATGCGGACGTAGCCGTAGCCGCCGTCCACGAACAGCCAGTCGAGTCCCTCGCGCTCGATGTTCGTGCCGATCTTCGCCCCGCCGTCACCGTCCGCCACCGTCCCGTAGGTATGCACCGGCTTGTCGGGGCCGGTGCGCCAGGCCTTGCTGGCCGTCGGGGCGCCGGTCGTCGTGCATTTGTAGGTCTTGCCGTCCGAGCGGCGCAGCTCGTTCAGCGGGCTGATCGTGTACTCCTGGCCCGCCGTCCACGGCTTGATCGACGACAGGTCCGCCGGTTCGAGGTAGACGTAGCTCCCCACCATCGCCGCCGAGAACAGCGCCGAGCTGGCCGTCAGGGTCACCGTGCCGGTGGCCGCGCTCGCGTAGACCGTGCGCGTGCGGGTCGTGTTCTGCGCCTTGAACGGCCCGTTCAGGAACGTGACCGGCGCGATAGTCCAGCGGGTCGCCGAGAACCGCGAGAGCTTCTGCAGCGGGTAGCTGGGATGCGCGATGTAGATCACGTCGCCCGACTGCGCCATCGAGAGCGTGAACGTGCCATCGACCGCATCGGTCAGGTCCGCCACCAGGTAGGGTGTCGGGATCTCGTAGACGCTGCCCGAGAGCGCGTACCAGTAGGTCGCGTTGGGCGGTGCGTTGCCCGTCGTGGCGGCGATGCAGTAGTAGGTCACCCCGCCAGAGGTGACCAGGTCGCCCACCGAGTAGGCCGTGGCGCCGTTGTAGGCCGCCACCGTGCCGGTAAGCAGCTGGCCGTGATTGGTGTAGAAGCGCAGGTAACGGTCGCCGAACTCCAGCACATAGGCCTGGGTGTTGCTGAACTCGAACTTCGCCAGCCAGGTGCGCGAGGCCGACTGCTTCACCTCGGCCACGAACCGCGTGCCTGCCCGCCGCACTGCCGGCCCCTGCACCGCCGGGATGAAGTTCTCCAGCACCCGTGCGCCGGCCTCGTACTTGGCGACGTCCACGCGCCCGTCGAGCAGCGGCGACAGCTCGCCTGCGTTGAAGCTGGAGCGGATTGGGGACGCCTTGGGCATTACAGTCGGCTCACCATCCAGGCGTTGTCCGGCAGCGTCACCGGGAGCTTCTCGATCGAGTTGGAGCGCACCGCGCGGTTGATCGCCTGCCGGTACTCCTTCCAGGCCAGCTCGCGCTTCGCCACGCTCTGCGTCATGGGTTCGGCCAGCTCCGCGGCGATGCGGCACGCCAGCGCCTCGCGGAAGTTGGCGTCCCAGGCGTTCGGGTCTTCGATGCGCGCGACGTAGCGCACCTTCAGGGGCGCGGCGATGTCGGTCAGGATCTTGCCCTGCTCGACCACCCAGTCGAGGTTCTCGCGCCCGACGTAGTTGTCGAGGTCGGCATAGGGGAACCGATCGTCGACCATGTCGATGCGCAGGAAGTCCGCCGGCAGCTGGTACTGCAGCTGGTAGCCGAAGGCCGGCGCCGCCGAGAGCGCTGGCAGGCTCTCGCGCTTCATGGCGAATGACCACCGATAGGCGCGCAGCTCATCGTCGCGCAGGTCATCGAAGCACGACTTCACCTCGCGCGCCGCCTTCACGTCGTCGTCGATGCTGGTGATGCGCGCCGAGCCGAGCTTGGTCAGCGCGCGGTTGGCGACCTGGATCACGCTGCTCATCAGTACACCTTGCCGAGGGCTTGGACGTTCAGCTGCTGCTCGACCGCGGCAGCGCGGGACACTGGCGTCAGTGCGCCGCGGATGACCGAGGCGTAGAAGCGGCCACGGAAGAAAAGCGACGTGCCGGCGCGGGCGAAGAGGTAGAGCGGGTAAGAGCCGAAGTTGCCGGTGCCGAGGTCCGACGCGGAGCTAGCTACTTGCGCGCCGTTGACGCGCGAGATCGCACTGTCGCCGCTGATGTCTGCGAGCATGGCAAGCACAGACGTGTTAGGCGCTGCGATCGCCGCATTGGCGTAATTCACGTTCACGGTATTCGACCCGCGAACTCGCCAGTAGTACTCCGCAAAACCGCCACTGCCTGGCGCGAACAGAGCAAAGGCCCCGTTATTGGTTTCCGATGCCGCGCTCAATTCCAAAGCGGTCGTTCCTGCCGCATCGCTCAACTTCGTGATCGCCGAGAAAATCGTCACCTTGTCGGTCGACGACAGGTCGAGGTTGGCCGGGGTGTACATGCTCGTCGCGACGCCGTCGGCTTCGAGGTAGACGGGGAACCGCAGCGGGTCGCTGTCGTAGTCGGTCGCGGAGCGGATCCACTGGTAGGGGTAGGCGGTGTCGTTGCCGCGACGGAGATCATGCCCCCACACCAAGCACGAGCGGTTGTGCGCAGTGGACGCGCCCACCTCCATCCAACCGCTCGTCCATTGCGTAGTGGTGCCGGTGATCGTCAGCACATACCAACCGTCGCCGATGCTGGTGACGGTGCGCGAAACGTTGCTCCACGACGACGCGGGAGCGGGAGTTGTGAACGTCCCATCGAACGGCTTAAAAACAAGCGGAATAAATCCAGAGACGCCGTCCGACAAGTTGAAGTACATCGTGTCTGCCGAGGTGTAGTCCTCGTTCTTGACACGCAGTGAGGCTCGCACGGTCGCGTTCGCGCCGTTGACCGTCGCGTTAGTTTGCAGGTAGTAGCCGGTCGCGCCAGCAGTGATCCGGTCTGCGGTAGTCGTGCCATCGGGGGCCACGCCCGCGTTGCCAGTAACCGTCAAGCCTGACTTCGACCACACCGCATTGGTGATGTCTTCAGACCATTGGAACTGGTTGTAGCGATTCCGCAGCCAGGCGCGCGACCCCGCGGTCGGCTGGATCGCGTGCGCGCCGGCCAGAAGCTCGACGCCGTACTGGCGGATGTAGACCGTGATCGGCGTGTCTGTGCGAATCGGCAGAACCGCGAGATAGTTGGCTCCGGTCGCGTTCGCGAAACTGGGGGTGACGAACGTCGTCCACGCCGTCGGACCAGTTGATGCATCGAGGTCAACGCGCGCCAGCCCCATCGCGCCAGTGGTGTAGACGCGAATAGCCTCCGATCCCACAAGGGGCCGACTCAGCGCGATCGTGTACGACGCGCGGAACATCCCTGGCGTGAAATTGTACTGCGCCGCGCCGCCGGTCGCGTCCGCTCGGCACGTCAGAAATGCGCCGCTGGCTATCGCTGGGAACGTCGCGCTCACGCACGGCTGGCCGAGGAACGTCGTGGCGCTGCTCGTCGCGGTTGGTGGCGTCGTGCCGTATCCGTTGAAGGCAAACTGGTCGATAGGTGCCAGAAGCGTGGAGTAGCGGATTCCCTGCTTCGTGTCGAGGATGACCGCAACCTGCTGCTCGACAGAGGTGATCGGAACGAATTCCGAAGTGCTGCCCAACATCGTCGCTGAGTCGATTGCCGTCAGCTCGCGGACAGAGACGTTGTCGACAGTTCCAGTCCAGCCGGTCGCGCCGCGATGCGACACAACAAGCGGTCCAGCAATGCCTGCAAGCATGACTTCTGAATACGTTCCGGGCGCAGTTCGGACAGTTCCTGACTGGCTCGGAATGTTTACGCTGACACCAGTTCCCGAACCTGTGACCGAAAACGAGATAAGGTAGTAGCGTCCGCTGACCCAGGAAAACGTCTGTTGGGCTGCCGCAACGGCGGCCCCCGGCGCGACGATGTTGAGTGCGCCGCCGGATATCGTGCTGCCCGCCAGCAGCGTCCATGCAGTATCCGATGAGAACCCGCCGTTTGTGACCAGCTCAGGCCCCGGTGCGGTGTAGCGCGCGAAGTCACCTACGACGTGCGCCGCACCAGGCTCGCCGTTGGCGAACAGCGCGGCGATCGCGTCGTCGGTGTCAGGGCTGGTGATCGGCCCCGTGATCGGTCGCGTGATCGGCGCCGTGATCGGCAGCATGGCGCTGCCTCAGAGGTCGACGATGCAGGCGATCGCGCTGATGCCGCTCGGCGAACCGCCAGAGAGGCTGACGCGGATCTGCCCCTGCGGCAGGTCGAAGATCCCGCCGCCTGCCGCCGTAAGCGTCGTATACGGTCCTGCCGCGATCCAGTTGCCGGTCGGTCCCAGGAACTGCAGCGTCGCGGTCGAGCCGCCGAACGTGCCGTCCACCGTGAACAGGCCGCGACCGCCGGGCCAAATGGCCGCGTTGCCGGTCGCGTTGCCGTTGATCAGCAGGTCTACTCGTTGAGCGCGCATGGCACCACCCTCAGACGCGGTTGACGACGAAGAACGAGAACGCCGTGGCTGCCGTCGCGTTGGCGTTGCCGGTGACCACGAAGCTGCCCGCTGCCGGGACCACGCGCAGGATCTGCGTGAGGGTCGTGTCCGAGGCCTGCAGCACGCAGAACACGATGCTGGTCGCGGCCACCTTCGAGTTGGTGACCGTGACCGCGGAGGCGCCGACGGCGAACGCTGCCCTGCCGCACAGGTTGTTGATCGTCGCGTTGCCCGGCGTGCCGCTTGCGTCGGTGCCGATGCTGCTCAGGTTGTCGATGCGCTGCAAAGTCCCGGTGCCGGTGCCCGTCGGGCCGAAGGTCGCGCTGCCCGTTCCAGAGGGCGCCATCGACACTGACTGGTTCGCCGGGTTTGCGGTCACCGCGCCGCTGAGGGTCGTTGCACCCGAGGCCGTCAGCGTCGTGGCGGCGATCGGCGCCGCAGTCGGCGCGTTGAAGGTGTAGACGATCGTCCCGCTGTCGCAGGCGATGTTCACGGTGCCGGGGACACCCCACGGCCCGAACGTCTGGTCGCAGGCCGCTGGCCCCAGGCTGCGGCTAGAGCCGAGTGGCGCCGGCGCCTCCGAGTTCTGCGGCACGAACCAGATGCGGCAGCTCTCGCCAATGTCGCAGACGATGTTGACCCTCTCAGAGGGGCCGATGAACTGACTGTAGGTTGAGCCTGCGCTGAGGTTTGGCATGAGGACTCCTATCCGAGGCCGATGAGGTAGGCGGCGATTCCGTTCGGCGTGCCGCCACCCGTGAGCGCGACGCGGACGTTGGTTGCTGGCAGGGCGATCGCCGTCTGGCTACCCGGCAGGTTCGTAAACCGCACCAGCGACCCGGTGAACACCTGCACGACGAACCACTGCCCGTTGGGCGCCTGTGATTCGAGCGAGCACACCGCGCTCGACAAGTTGCCCGACGCGAAGAACATGTACTCGCCGCCCTTGACCGCGACGGGCTGCCCGGTGGCGGACAGCCCGACGCCTAGCGTGTACTGCTCGTCGTCTGCGCGACGGATCGGCATCGTGCTACCAGGGCTTTCCCTGGCGCATGATGAAGTTCTCCAGCTGCCGCAGCGAGTTGACCAGATCCTGCACCGACGGCACGTTCGCGTTGGTGTTGATCACGATCTCGACGTCGCGGCTGGTGGTCGACGCACCCTGGGCCGGAGGCGTGTACTCGTTCTGGCCGGTGTTGATTCCGAAGTAGTAGGGCATAAATGCTCCCGTCAGAAGAGGCGGAGCCGGGCAAATGCCCGACCCCGCCGTGGCTTCAGGTGCCGTCCGAGAAGTACAGGTCGACCACGAAGGTGCCGCTCGCCGGAAGCGAGGCCGCCCCGATGGTGACGAACACGCGCTCCTCAGCCGCCAGCGCCGGATCGACCGCGCCCACCTGGGTGGCGATGCCGAACATCGTCGGGGTATCGACCGCGGTGAACACCGCTCCCGCCCGGTACTTGCCGGTCGCGCCGACAGTGCCGATGGCGACGGTGCTCGACCCCAACGACACGGACGACGTGAGCACGCCGAACGCGAAGGTCGCGCCCGCCGGCAGGTTGCCGATTTCCAGCGTGTCCGACGTGGTCTGCGTGCCCAGCGTGAACGTGCCGCGCAGGCGACGGGTGTTCGCCTGGTAGGCCGACGCGCGAGGACGGTAGCCGACGGCAGCCGCGGTCTGGTTGGCAGTCGTGCTGCCAGCCAGTTCCTGTGAGAGATATGCAGGCATGGTGGCTGCTCCTTACACGCAGTTGATGAGCACGCAGCGGCGCTCCTCGAGGCGGGTGGCCCCGAAGGTTCCGGTGACGTACACCTGGTAGCTGTTGCGCTTGTCGATGCGCCGGTCGATCGACGTGGTGATGTCGTTCCACACGCCGAGCGCCACACCGGACTTCGCGAACACCGGCACCATGTAGCGCGAGCCCGTGGTGTAGGTGCCGTCCGTCGAGCCGGTGGCGATTGCCGGGTTGATCGTGGCGTTGAAGCCCGACGCACCCGGAATGCGCTCCGACACGATGAAGTTGAAGCCCATGAAGCTGGAGATCTTGCCGTCGACCAGCACAGGCTTGCTGTTGTAGTCGAGCGAGATCGCCTGCGCTTCGTTCAGCAGGTCGTCGTGCTGGCGGGCCGAGATGACCGCGATCAGCTGATCGTTGTCCACGTCGACCTGCGCTTCCATCAGGATGCGCTTGGCGCGGCGCAGCTTGGCGATGTTCAGGCCGGTGGCCGCCGCAGCGCCCACGGTGGCCGCCACCGACTGGCTGTTGCTGTTGAAGGCAAACAGGGTGCCGGTGGACGCGGTGCCGTTCTCGCCGGTCAGGTTCGCGTTGAAGATCGCCGAGATGATCTCGTCGTCCATCGCGCGACCCATCGACCACGCGCCCGCCATCGCATACGAGCTGGTCGGGTCGATCAGCATCCTGAGCTTGTCCTGGTTGTCCACCAGGTCGGCCCAGTCGTAGTCGTTGGGGAACATCCACCGCTTGTCATGCGGGGTGCTGATGAGCGGCGTGTCCGAATGCCGGCTCTGGTTGCGAACCGGGGAGACGGCGCCGAACTGCTCGGCGACCGAGGCCGCCTTGCCGACGTAGCGATTGACCTGCACCGCGTTGCGGAGCTTCGACCCCTGCTGCTGCAGGAGCATCATCACGTTCGTCGTGTACTGTTGGACGAACGCGGTATTGACCTGGAATGACATCGAAAGACCCTCCGAGGGCGATTGGTGTTACTGCCGCTTGCGCGGCGCCATGTCGGAGGCTTGTCCGGGGTTGCCGGGGCCGTTCAATTTGCCCGCTTTCGGGCCGTCAGCCGGGCTTTCGCTTGTCGGCGGCGGGCCACCACTGCGCACGAAGTCCAGGTAGAGGCGGGCTACTTCCATCACCTCGCCGGGACTCTTGTCGCTGCGATAGGCCAGACGCAGGCAATCCAACCGTATGTTCCACCACTGCGCAATGGAGGGTTCGTCGTCCGTTGTCATATGCGCATCACCCTGGGTAGGCGACCGACATCAGCCGTTCGAGTTCGCTGCGCGCACCGGCGTCGCCGCTGAGGTACTTCTGCGACCAGCCCTGGTCATTGCGCAGCGCTGCGATGCGCGCCTGCGCCGCCTCGGGCGTCATGCCGAACCCGCTGGTCGTGCGGCCCGACTCGAACGAGTGCTCGGTGAGTCCGCGCCCGATGCGCGCCATGAACTTCAGCAGCTCGCCCGTGCCCAGGCCGTTCTCGATCGCCGCGAGCTGCTCGGGGTTGAGTCCGAACTGCTTGGCTGCTCGCTGGCCCAGGTTGACGTTCTCCTCCCAGGCGGTGCCCCACTCCTGGCGCAGCGAGTGCAGCTCCTGCTCCGCCTGCTGCGAGCGCGCGGTCGCCTGCGCTTCGAGCTGCGCCTGCACCTGCTGGTTGTACCAGCCGTTGATCGCCTCGGCCTGCTGCGCCGACAGACCCGACTTGTGGAACAGGTCGGCGGCGGCTTTCGCGAATTCCGGATCGCCGCCCTCGGGCACGGCGAGCTTGTAGCCGCCGGAATCCTTGGGCCGACCGAGTGCGTCGTACACCCGCGACCAGCCCTCGGCATCGTCTGCCCCCTTGGGCAGCGGCAGCTTCTCGGTGCCGAGTAGCTTTTCGAGGTTGCGGTAGCCGTTGGCGAGTTCGACCGGGTCGCCCCAGCCCTTGTTCTGGACGTAGCCGCGCAGGTCCGCGTCCTGAATCCCGTCGTACCAGGCGCCGCCGCTCGGCGCTGGGGCCGGCGCGCCGCCGGACGCGGGCGCAGGTGCGGGGGCTGGTGCGGGCGCGGGGGCCGGGTTGCCTGCAAGGATCGCAGACCCGGATGGAGTGTCAGACATCGCTCGGCTCCTGAAGGTTGAACACGGTTTTCTCGTCGAGGTGCAGGTGCGCCTGGATGCGCATCCACACTTCGCGCCGGCCCTCGGCCATCGCCATCGCGATGGGATCGCAGGCCTTCGAGACGGGGCTGATCACCATCGTGCTGCTGGTGGCCCTGCAGAACCGCTTGAGGTCCGCCAGGACGATGTCTGCCGACGGGTGGATGCGACCCTCGGCGTCCATGAAGCAGCGCCTGTACGCGAGCCTGCGGCGCCGCAGACGTCCGAGAATCGCGTCGATCAACCGAAGATCCCCGGCGCCTGCTGCGGCGGCGAAGCACCGGCCAGCGACTGCGCCTGCACCAGGTTGCGCGCGGCCTGCGACACCGCGGGAGCCGCGGCGATGAGCTGCTGCGCCTGAGCCGCCTCGGCCTGCTGCGCCTGCATCGCAGCCACCTGATCCTTCGTGCGCAGCACCTTCTGCGGCACGCCGTTGATCTCGGCCAGCTCGCGCGCGGTGGCGTCCGGGTCGAACACCATCATCACGGACGGGTCGATCTGCGCCAGCGGGGTGAGACTTTCGAGCGTGCGCAGGATCGCCACGCCCTCGTCGGCGCGCTGCGCACGGTTCAGCGGCGACTGGTACTCGACCTCGACCAGGCCGCCCGCGTCTGCCAGCTGCGGCGGCATCGGCGGCAGCACGCCCGCTCGCGCGAGGATGTCCAGCTCGCGCTCGATGCAGGGGCCGAGAAACTCGGACTGCTGGCGCCCCATCGTCGGGGCCAGCAGCGCGCCCTTCTCCTGCGCCCGCAGCATCGCCTCGGTCGCCGTCATCTGCGGCGACTCGACCAGGATCTGGAACAGCGTGACCAGGAAGGCGTCGTTGATGACCCGCCGACGCTGATCCATCATCTCGAGACTGATGTCGATGCGGGCCGCGCTCTGCAGCGGATGCACCAGCTGCCGGCCCTGCTCGTCCACGCCGCCGTAGTTGAGCGCACCGGGGCGCAGGTCGAATGCCTGCAGCGCGCCGTCGTCCTGCAGCAGCAGCGGCGGATCGACCGCCTTGTGTGCTGCGCGGATCGTCGTCTTGCTCATCTCGTTGAGCATCTTGATGTCGGCCAGCACCGTCATCGCGGGGCTGCGCCCGTACACCTCGCGGGGGCTGGTGACGTAGCGCCCGATGGCATACGGCATCGTCTGGTAGCCGCCCTCGCTGGCGATCGTGCGCCCTTCGAGGTTGACGTAGCAGCTGGCGAACGGCATCCCGCGGTAGTCGGCGCGATAGATGTCCATGTCCTCGCGCGGGGCGACGGCGTGGATGAAGTCGAACATCAGGTCGGGCTGCTTTTCGAGCGCGGCTTTCTGCCGCTCGGACAGCACCTGCTCGCCGAAGCGCTGCGCGGCCTGGCGCACCGTCATGCTGAACTTCCGGTAGACCGTGTCGATGCGGCCCTGGTAGTTCTCGGCGATGAACACCTCGGACATGTTGATCGCTCGGTAGCGGATGCCACGCCCGACCAGGTCGTCGATGAACATCGCGGACGTGCCGAAGGCGCCGAGGCTCATGTAGGCCTCATGCGCCTGGCTGGCGAAGTTGGCGCGCGGCGCATAGCGCACGGCGAACAGCGTCTGCGTGACCTCGTCGAGGTAGTCTTTCACCTCGGGGTCATCCTTCAGGTCGGGATCTTCGATCCGCAGCTTGTGCCAGCGCTGGGTGCGGGGCGTCAGCATGGACTCCATCGCCGCGGCGAACCGTTCGAGCGCCAGCGTGGCCGTCGAATCGAAAACCAGCTCGGTGCGCTTGTCGCCCGGCGTGCGCGTCACCCGGAAATGGTTCTCGCGCGTCAGCAGTCGCTCGGCGATCTCGCGCCAGTGCGAGTCGAACAGCACGCGCTGGTTCGACAGGTGCTCCTGCCGGCGGATGATCTCGTCAGCGCGCGAGTCGCTCACGTCACGACCCCAGCAGCGTCTTGGCGCCGGTGGTCGGCGGTGAGGCCAGGTCGCCGCGCTCGCCGGAGAGGATCGAGGCGGCACGCCCGCGGCGGCCCGCGATGCGGTCCTGCGCCTGCTGCATCTGCCGCGCCTGATCCATCGAGGGGGCCGGCGGCGGGGCCGGCGGCGGCGGCATCTCGGGAACTTTCGGAGCCTTGAACAGCGAACCCATGCGTCACCCCAGTGCGGCGTAGTCGAGTTGCGCCTGGTCGCGACGGGCCACGCGAGGCTCGCGTCGCACCAGCGTGCGCGCTTCGCCTGCGCCGACGAGCATGTACTGCCCGGCCTCGCAGACGTGCGAATAGATGCCCTTGTCCGGCTGGTCGCGATAGCGCTCCTCGCCAGACACTTGCACCCGACGGTAATGGTATCCGCCGGCCATGCCCTTCCTGAGATTGCGGCATTGCGGATGCAGCAACAGGCCAGGCTGCCCGTCGACCATGCGTGACAGACACACCGCGACGGACTCGCGCCGCTTCGTGAAATCGTTGGTCGGCGCCGGAGCGGCCTGGATGTTCGCCGCACGCAGGATCTGGAAGGGCGTCGTCTCATCGACCTGGCTGCGCCCCTCGCCTGCCGGATCGCCCGTGATGCTGGCGAATGCCATGCCGGGGTAGCGCTCATGCATCGCCGCGCGCAGCAGCTCGGCGAAGCGCACCGCGCCCATGTCCTCGGTCACCAGCTCGGAGTGCCAGCGCCACTGACCCATCGGACTGCGCTGCCCGAACACCGCTGCCGGCGTGAGACCGAAGTCGATCCCGATGTAGATCGGCCAGCCCGGCACGATGTCGAACTCGCGAACATGCACGGAGTCACGGAACTCGGGATAGACCGGCTTGCCGTCGCGCACGAAGCCGTAGTTGCCGTTAACGTAGACGTTGACCCAGTCCTCGTCCTTGCCGGCCAGCTGGCGCTTGTAGTAATCGCTCGGCAGGTGCTCGACGTTCTCAGCGTCCGGCGACAGCCCGCCCGGCTGGCGGAAGAACGCCCAGCCCTCGGGTCGCTGCTCCTCGGCGAGCTTGTACCACCAGTGATCGGAGTCGGGCGGGTTCGTGTCGGCGATGATGCCGGACCAGTCGCTGCCGCCCATGAGCATTGACGGGAATCGTCCGACGCGGCCCGTGAGGCCGTCGATCACGGCCTTGGGCACCTCGCGCGCTTCGTTGACCCACGCGCCCGTCAGTTCCATCGACAGCAGCTTGGCGATGTCGTCGGGCCGGTCGAGCGCGATGAAGATGACCTCGAGGTCGACGTCGCCCGCTTCGACGTGATGCGTAGGCGGACCAGAGTCCACCCACCGCCCCAGCTGCGGCGGCACCCACTGGTGCCAGGACTTGATCGTCGTCGTGCGCAGCTCGGGGTAGGTGTTGCGGATCACTGCCCAGCGGGAGTGCCGCTTGCCGTCCTTGCCGACGCGCTGATCCTGCGCGCGGCGCAGGATGTCCATGATGCACGCCGTGCTCTTGCCCGACCCGAACGGCCCCATCAGGCCGCGAAAAAAAGACCGGTCGTCACGCAAGAATGCCTTGGCGACCGGTCCAGGGGGGGTATAGGCAATGGCGGTCAATGCGAATCCGTTCCGGGTTCGTACTCGAACTGGGTGCAGCGCCGGTTCGCAGCGGACTGCCAGAACAGGCAGTGCAACGTCGCGCCCTCAGCGCGTGACCAGCGGCAGCTGCGGCAGTTCATGCTTCGCCGATGCAGCGACAGTGCGCATCGCGCCGCGATCGTCGTCGCCCAGGTTGATCTGGATCAGCAGCGGCGACGTCGTCTGCTGCACGTCGATGCGGTCGCCGTACTTCTCGGGCCGGCGCTTGGACAGCGCCCACTTGCGCGTGTCGATCTGCAGGCGCTTCCACTGCACCCACGCGGAGTCGAGCTTGCCGTCAGCGGTCGGCGGAGGCGGCTCGTCGGCCAGCTCCTGCAGCCGCTCGAACTCGGCATCAGCACCGCGCCGCCGCGCGTGTGCGTACTGTTCGCCGAGTTTCTCGTCCGCATCGCACCAGTCGACCCAGCTGCTCGGTGCAACACCCGCGGCCTCGCACGCCTTGCGCACGCTCAGGCCGTCCGCGATGGCCGTCAGGACGAGCTGCTCGATCTCGGGGGAACGCTTTGCGCCCATGCGGCGGGAGCGTACCGCGGCGAATTCCGCAGATGGTTGCGGAAACAGCAACACCCCAGTGCGGATGAGTTCTCGTCGGAAAACTCATCCGCACCGCCCGGCTCAGAACGGGATGTCGTCGTCGAACGGCTCGTCGCTGCGGGCCTTGGACCCTGCGACATTTGCGACAGCTGCGACAGGAGGCACGGAGCGGCCCGCTGGGGCGCTGGAGCCGCCCTGGCGGGGTTCTTCCACGGCCAGCGACAGGAACATCCCACGCTTGCCCTCGCGAGCCCAGGCGACGATCCGGTATTCCTTGCCGCCGACGTCAAGTTTGCCGGAGTAGTCGGGGCGCTTGTCGTTGCCCTGCTTGTCGTTCAGGAACAGCGCGCCGCGGTTGGTGTTGTCGTAGCTCATGGTGCCTCGATGGTGACGTTGACGTGGCCGTCCGGCGGCGCAGGGGCCATCCGCCAGATTGAAATCCCGAAGAACTGGCTGTCGTCCTCGACGACGCCCGCGTGCGCCATCGCGTCGAGCAGCGCTTTGAGCAGGTTGTCGAGGTCGCGCCGCCGCAGGTCAGGCGGGTGCGCGTCGACCGTCAGGCGCAGCTGGCCTTCGAGGCCGTGGACCGCGCGCTGCTGGAGCACAGCCAGGCGCACCGCGTCGCGGTAGGCGCGCCCTTCCTGGCTGATCAGGTGCCGCCCTGCGAGCGGGCCGCGGGAGGGGTGTCGCCAGTAGCGGTTCACGCTCGGCGGGAATGGCAGTCGCAGGGTGATCATCGCCCGAACACCACGTCGAGCGCGGTCAGCTCCAGCTGGTGACGCCAGGCGACGCGCAGCACGCGCTGCTGGTGATGGGCCGGGACCAGGCCTGTGCGTTGCCAGCGTGACACGCAGCTCTGATGCACGCCGATCGCGCGTGCGGTGGCGTTGACGCCCCCGAACGTCAGGATCACGACGCTGGCCGGCGGGATGCGCTCGCGGGTCACTTGACGCGCACCAGCATGGGCCGCCCGGTCAGCAGCGCCATATGCCGATCCGCGGCCAGGCGTGCCATGCGCATCGTCTCGCGGTAGGCGGGATGCGACTCGTCGGTCGTGGCGAGCCTGCGTGCCCAGGCGGCGTCCTGCAGGGCGGCCAGTGCCAGCGGGTCGCCTGATGCCGTGGCGCGCTCGCGCCAGCGCTCGGCCAGGCGCTCGCCATCGTCGAGGGTGTTCCGCGACTCCGGCGCCCCGCCCGGCTTGTCGTCGCGCGGGCGCAGCTCGACGGGGCGCGGGAAGTGCTTGCCGTAGCGCTGGTGATAGGCCGCGGCCTGCTCGACCAGCTCGATCGGCAGGTCGCGCAGCGCCTGCCAATAGGCCTGCAGCAGCCCGTCCTCAGGCGGCTTCTTGCCGTATATGGCAGCGAGGTTGTTCAGCAGGGTTCGGAATCGGTCCCAGTCTGGCCTATGCACGGCGCTGCTCCTCCGGTTCGTCGTCGGGGGGTTCCCAGGTCTGCAGGACAGGCGCGGTCGCCTGGGTGTCGGCGTGGCGCAGGTTCGCCCAGCCGTTGGCGATGCAGTTGCGCACGGTCGCGAGCTGCTGCGACGGTGACCCGGCGCCTCGCAGCACCTTGCCGAACACGATCAGCTCATGCGGTCGCAGGGGTTTGCCGAGGGCGTCGCGGTGCTGGCGCCATTCCTCGATCGCCTCGCGGGAGACCTCCGCGGCGACCAGCTCGTCGACTCGAATCGGGACCGCCTCTCGCGTGTGCGCGCGCGCGTCCGGTCCGATCCCTTCCCTTCCTTCCGTTCCCTTCCCTTCCGATCCCTCACGATCCTTCGGCGCAGGCTCGACGATCGTTCGTCGATCGTTCAGCGACGGCGGTTTCGGATCAGGGGGCGCCGGGTAGTGACTCGGCTTTGGCCGGTCGATGCTCTGATGTGCTTTCCAGCTGGGCAACTGGAACAAAAGCCCGTCGTTTTCCGTCTGATACAGCACGGCCAGACGCTGCAACGACACTTCGTCGAGCCATCGTCGAACGTCCGTCGACGTGCAGTCGTCGCCGCCGAAAATCGCGGCCTTAAGTCGGCGAGCGTCCGCCGAACCCCTCCCCTCGTCATCCGACTGGGTGATCAGGCCGATGAACAGCAGCCTGGCGTGCGCGGAGAGGTTCATCACCTGCGGCGACATCCACACTTCCGGCTTCAGCGTGCGTATGCGGGCCATCAGCAGGGCCACCAGGTCAGGTGCCGCCGCGCTCCGACCTGGCGCAGCTCCCCTCGCCTCACGCGCCCGGCGGCCTCCAGCTCTGGCAACCTCCGGGCCACGGCCCAGCGGTCGATCTCGAGCCTCGCGCCCAGCTCCAGCGACGTCAGGCCGGGCCAGCGCATCACGGCGCCCAGCACCTCCTGCGCCTGCCGCCCGATCGCCCCCGATGCGGCCATCTGCGCCGCCGCTTCGTGGCTGCTCTCAGGGTCGCTGCGCCTCGCACGGGCACTGACGAAACCGACAGAACCCCGGTCCTGCCCCCACAGATCCAACTGGCTCAAGGTGCCTTCTCCTGATTCGGAGTCCTGATCCCTCGCGCAGCCAACCGCCGCGCGGCCTGGTAATCGCTCATGAACCGGAACACCGCCTCGACCCGGCGGACCCCGACGTCGGAAGGTGGCGAATACACCAGCTTCCTAAGCCACTCATGTCCGACACCCGCCCCTTCCGCGATCTCGCGCAGTGAGAGATCCGGCCCGCGCTGGTCGATCATTTCCAATGTTTCGGTAAGTAGTGATTTATTGCTCATGCCAATAGTGTAATTCTTTGCACGGGCTGCTTTCAACCTTTTACACAGGCGATCCGTTACCGTTCGCGGCAATGAGCAAACCAGTACACAAAGCGCTGGACACTCTCGCGGAGAACCTCCGCGCCGTGCTCATACGGCAGCAGCGCAGTGCGCGCGACGTTGCCACCCAGGCGGGCCTGAGCAACGCCACGGTCAGCAACATGCTTAAAGGCAAGCACCAGGCCACGGTCGCCAGCGCGGACGACGTATCGCACGCATTGGGCTATGAGCTTTGGCAGCTGCTCTGCCCTAACCTGCCGCACACTGCCGCCGATCAGCGTCGCGCCGCCAAGCTGTTGCAGAACTGGCTGGCCGCAGATGACCGCGGGCGCCAGATGATCGAGCACGCCGCCGAGCTGGCGGCGAACAAGCCCGGCGCAACCGACTAGCTTTGGCGCAATAGTTTCCTTGAATACCCTATGACGGTTTGCCCTCAGCGTGTAATAGTTGACACGCGCTGATTCGTTGTGTGTAATTCTCGACACATCGAACGGAGGCCCCATGCACACCGAACACCCCCGCCCCTGGCACTGCGAACGCTCGCTGGTCGACAACGCTTGGACGGTCGTCGACGCGAAAGGCAACGTCGTCGCCCGCAATCTGTCGCGCGCTGATGCCCGCGCCATCGCTGCCGCGCCGGATTACGTCGATGCCGTCAGGGAGGCCGTCGAGCGCCTCGACCGGGCCGAAGCACTGCTGGTGCGCGCGTGACGCCCTTCGTCTCGCACGACGTCGTCGCCACAGGCTTCCTGGGCCTGCTGCTGGCCGCGCTCGTCGTTGGCCTCGCTGACGCGCTGATCCGCGTCCTGAAACGCTCTGCGGCCCGCAGGCGCAACGTGCTGGGCCGCCGCGTGCCGATGCCGGAATGGCGCGCTCGCCGCAACCACCGCAACGAGTGGATCGTGGAGCGCGTGCGATGAGCGCTCTCTACGACGACGCACCCGAGGTGCCGCTGATCCGTCTCGAGCTGGCCGAGGACATCTGGCTCGCCGAGCTGGTCCGCGCGCTCAACGCCTCGAACCTCACCCTGCGCAACATCCCCGGCCAGCCGCTGCGGATCGTGCGCCACCCCACGCGACCGGAGAACCTCTGATGGAACAGCGAACCGCCGAATGGCTCATGGCCCGCGTCGGCCACGCCACCGCCAGCCGCTTCAAGGACGTCTGCGCCAGGCTGAAGAACGGCCAGCCCGCCGCGGCCCGGCAGACCTACCTCACCGAACTGGTTTGCGAGCGCCTCACCGGCTCGCCCGCCGCCAGGTTCGTCAGCGCCGCGATGGACTGGGGCACCGAGCAGGAGCCGTTCGCCCGCGCCGCCTACCAGCAGCGCACCGGGCGCATGGTCGACGAGGTCGGGTTCATCCGCCACCCGGAGCTGATGGCCGGCGCCAGCCCCGACGGGATCGTGGATCTCGAAGGGATCATCGAGATCAAGTGCCCGACGACGCCCACGCATATGGACACGCTGATGAACGGCATGAGCCGCGATCACCAGTTCCAAGTGCAGGGCCAGCTATGGATAACCGGCCACGCCTGGGCCGACTTCGTGTCCTACGACCCCCGCCTGCCGACCGGCCTCGACCTGCACGTCGAGCGCGTCGAGCGCGACGAGTCCGCCATCTCCCTCATCGAAGCCGAGGTCCGCGCGTTTCTCGCGGACGTCGACGCCACCATTGCCCGACTGCAGGAGCGCACCCGATGAACCTCGATCACGCCAACGCATCCCTGTTCACCGCCCTCGCTGCCGCGCAGGCCGAGGTCGAGAACGCCACGAAGGGCGCCGTGAACCCGCATTTCCGATCGCGATACGCCGACCTGGCCGAAGTGCTCAACACCGTGCGCCCGACGTTCGCCAAGCACGGCCTGTCGATCCTGCAGTCGACCAGTTGCGACTCGCAGATGGTCCACGTCACGACCACGCTTGCGCACCGCGACGGCGGCTACGTCACCGGCATCAGCAGCTGCGTGCCCGCGAAGTGGGACGCGCAGGGAGTCGGCGCTGCCACCACCTACCTGCGCCGCTACGCGCTGGCCGCGATGGCTGGCGTCGCGCAGGAGGACGACGACGGCAATGCCGCGTCGCACCACCGTCAGCCCATGCCGCCCCCGCCGCCGCCTGCCGCGCTCTCCGAGGCCGATGAGGCCCGGCTGATCGAGATCCTCGACAAGGTCGAGCTGGCCCAGTCGGACGCCGAACTGTCGGGCCTGCGCGATGCCATCAAGTCGCTGCCGCAGGCGGCCCGAAAGATCGCCGTCGAAGCTGGCACGCGCCGCAAGGCCGCGCTGGCCGCCGCTCGGGAGGATGCCGCGTGATCATCAAGTTCGATGCCATCGGCATGAGCTGGGAAGCTGACGTTGACTATCAGCCGGCGGGCACCGTGCGCATGTTCGAGTCTCTGGAGCCGCCTGACGACGAGGAGATCGACATCGTCAGTCTCTGGAACGAGCACGCCACGAACGCCGTCTGGCTGCTGAAGTCGGAGGTCGGCGCGGACATCGAGGACGCCGCCATCGAGGCCGCTCGCAAGGCGCACCAGGCCGGCAGGAGCATGTTCAATGAGCCCTGATCGAAACACCACGCTGGCCGTGCTGCGCGAGGCGGTCGAGCGGGCCGACGTTCTTGCCAGCACGCTGGAGCGCCTGGTCCGGACGCAGGAAGGCGTGATCGAAATGCAGCGGCCGCGGATCGCGGAGCTGCAGTCGCAGCTCGCTGAATGGAAGTGCGTGCGATGAGCGACCTACGCAAAGCCGCCGAGATGGCTCTGAACGCATTAGACCGCGTCAGGCTTCAAGTGCGCGGAGCCATTCCGCAGCAAGACACCGAAGATGCAATCGACGCCCTCCGCGCCGCGCTCGCGGAGCCGGATGATGTCGCTGCGGCAGTTGAGGCCGAGCGCGAGGCGAGTTCGCAGCTGCCAACTGCCAAGGATTCCTTACCAGTTGCCGCGAACGCGCGCCGCGACGCCATCGAGCTTGCCGACGCGCTCGACCAATGCTGCGACGAGCTGCTGATCTTCGGTAACGACTTCAGCAAGCCGCTGATCGAGGCCGCCGCCGAACTGCGCCGGCTGCACAACGTAAACGCGGCACTGCTGTGGGCGTTACAGCAGATCGCGGACGAGACCTACGACGTGTGGACGAACGGCGCGAAAGCGCAGCGAATCGCAGAGCGGGCGATCAAGGAGGCGCAGACATGACACGCGACAAGATCATCCGCATGGCGCTGGAGGCTTGCGACGTTGACAAGGTTGGCGCATGGAGCAACGGATTCTGGACGATAACGCAGGAAGAACTTGAACGTTTCGCCACCCTCGTCGCCGCCGCCAAGCGCGAGCGCGCCGCCAGCATCTGCGAGGCGATCACCTGGTCAGGCGACGGCAAATGGTTCTCGGCAAGGATTCGGGAGGGCGGGCATGTTTCTGAGCCCTGATGAGCTGGTTGCCTTAACTGGCCGGCCGCAGAAATCGCGGCAGATCGAATGGCTGCGGAACAATGGGTGGCGTTTCGCGGTCAATGCT
>JBDKFA010000063.1:0-6718 GCA_039798945.1 Pseudomonadota bacterium | reverse complement strand
CGGGCATGAGCGGGGACGGTATCCCCGCCCGCGCGTTCTTGCCAGGGTGCAGGCAAGCAAAGTCACGGTCACCCTGGTCAGCGGAAACCAAGAGCACGAGCCTGCCCCTCATACCCGCGCCCCAAACAACCCCTGCGGCCGAAACAGCAGCACCGCAATGAAGATCGCAAAGATCCCGATCTGCCCGAGCGACTCACCCAGGAACAGCCCGCACAGCGACTCCACCACCCCGATGAGCAAGCCCCCCACCAGCGCGCCGGCGAAGCTGCCCATGCCGCCGAGCACGACGATCGTGAAGGCCACGAGCACGAAGCCCGAGCCCACCTGCGGGTTCACGTAATAAGCCGGCAGCAGGAAGCACGCCGCCGCGCCCAGGCACGCCAGCCCGATGCCGAAGCTCATCGCGTAGACATGGTCCACGTCGATGCCCATGAGCCGGGCGCCCTGCTTCTCCTTGGCCACCGCACGGATCGCGCGGCCGAGGTCGGTGCGCGAGACGATGACGAGCAGCAGCGCCGAGGTGGCGAGTGCGCCGAAGAAGGCCACGATCTTGGGCAACGCGATCATCGCCGGGCCGATGGGCACGGTGGCGAGGGTGTAGGCGGTGTCGATGGTGCGCGTGTCGCTCTTGAAGAAGAGCAGCGCCAGGTTCTCCAGCACGATCGACAGCCCGAGCGTGACGAGCAGGATGTTCTCGTCCTTGCCGTGGCTCGCGCGGTTGATGACGCCACGCTGCAGCGCGTAGCCGAGCGCGAACATGCCCGCCACCACGAGCGGCAGCGCGAGGTACGGGTCGACGCCGAGCTTCGTCTTGAGGAGGTACGCCGCGTACAGGGCCACCATCAGCGCCGCGCCGTGGGCGAAGTTGATGATGTGCAGCACGCCGTAGATCAGCGTGAGCCCGAGCGCCACCAGCGCGTAGACCGCGCCGGTGGTCAACCCGTTGAGGACCGACGGGAAGAGGATGCCGAACTCGAGCATGGCAGGCGGGTGCAGCCCCTTCAGCGTGCCGGGTGCCGCAGGCTCAGGCGCGCAGCGGGAAGAGCGGATCCGCCTCGCGGTACTCGCGAGGCACGATGACGCGGATGTCGCCCTTGATGACCTGCGTCATCAGCGGCTGCGCGCCCATGTTCTGGCCGTTCTCGAAGCGCGTGGCCCCGTAGGGCATGATGTGGTCGCTGAAGGTGCTCTTGGCCAGCGCGTCGATGATGGCGGCACGGTCGGCGCTCTTGGCCCGCTCGATCGCATCGGCCAGCAGCCGCACCGCGGTGTAGGTCATGAACATCTCGTAGGAGAAGAACAGGCCCTTGGCCTCGGCGCGGCGGCGCAGCTCGGCGCTGCGCTTGTCCTTCGGGTTGAACCAGTGGTTGCAGTCGATGATGCCGTTGGCCGCCTCGGGGAACTCCTTGACGAACTTGTAGCTCGAGGCTGCACCGCCGAGCACCGAGTAGATCGCCTTCGGGACCACCTTCTGCTGCTGCATCGTGCGCACGAGCAGCGCGTACTCGTTGTAGTAGTTGGCCGGGATCACGATGTCCGGGTTGATCGACTTCATGCGCAGCACGATGTTGTTGAAGTCGCGCGTGGGGTTCGCGTGCTTGACGACTTCCTTGACCTCGAAGCCGAAGCCCGGCAGCTCGCGGGTGAGCAGGTTGGCCGTGCCGGTGCCGAAGAGGCTCTCCTCGTGAATGATCATTACCGTCTTGGCGGGGCGGCCGGCCAGCGTGTTGAGCACGTGCAGGTTGTTCACCGCCACTTGCGCGCAGGTGGCGTAGCCCGGGCCGAAGCGGAAGGTGTTCTTCAGCCCGCGCTGCACGATCTGGTCGGCCACGCCCACGTCCACCACGTGCGGCAGGTTGTACTTGGCCGCCGCCTGCGTGGTGGCCAGGCAGATGGCCGAGGCGAAGGCGCCCACCACCGCCGAGCAGCCCGCCTCGTTCATCTTCTCGATCTCGGCCGTGCCCGCCTGCGGCGTGCTCTGCGCATCGCCGAGCATCGCCTCGAGCTTGGCACCGCCCAGCGACTTGATGCCGGTCTTGTTGATGTCCTCCAGCGCCATCAGCGCGCCCTCCCGGCACTGCTGGCCCGAGTAGGCGAGCGCCCCGGTGACCGGGTGCAGGATGCCGACCTTCACGGCCTTGGGCTGCGCCCCGCCCACGAGCGGGAAGGCGAGCGTCGAGGCGGCCGCGGCCGACTGCTGGATGAATGTGCGACGGTTGCTCATGGTCGGTCTCCTGCAGGGAGGTGGGGTGGTGGTGGAAGGGCCGGGGAAGGCGGGCTGGGAAAAGGAGGCTCTGCGAAGGCAGCCTCAATGGAAGGGCGCCGCGAGCTCGCGGTTGACCCACACGCGCGCGTCGATGCTGCCCACGCGCGACAGCTGCATCTCGTAGTGGTAGCGGTCGGGCCGATACAGCCCGCTCAGCCACTGCACCGGGCGGCCATCCTCGTCGTGGATGAGCCGGGTGACGGCCAGGAGCGCACTGCCGACCTCGACCTCGAGCTCGCGCGCCACCGGCACGTCGGCCAGCCGCGCACTGATGGTCTGCGTGGCGTGCCCGATCCGCACGCCCGACTCCTCCAGCAGCACGAGGATGGGCTTGGCCTGCAGCTCGCGCCGACCGAAGCCGCGCGCGAGCTCGGCCGGCACGAAGGTGGTGATGTGCGACAGCGGCCCTTGCGGCGTGGTGCGCACGCGCACCGCCTTTTGCACCGGCGCGCCCGGCGCGAGCTGCAGCAGCGGGGCCACGGCCTCGGGGGCGGGCAGCACCTCGCACTCCACCACGCGCACCTTGGTGCGCAGGCCCATGCTGACGATGTTCTCCAGCAGCCCCGTGAGCTGGGCGCGCGCCACCGGTGCAGGCGCCACCGCGGCAGAGGCCCCCCGGCGCGCCCGCACGCGGCCCACGGGCACGGTGCCGCGCCCGGGCACGCGCTCGATGCGCCCCTCGGCCACCAGCCGCTCGAGCGCCTTGCGCACCGTCACGCGCGCCACGCCGAACTCCTTGACGAGCTGCATCTCCGCGGGCAACCCCTGTGCGAAGCGGCCCTCGTCGAGCTGCTCGCGCAGCACCAGGTAGACCTGGTGGTACTTGGGTAAGGGCAACGGGGCATTCACGGTGGGCAAACTCGGCAGGCCCGGATGATTGGCCCGGATTCGTCCCATTGTCCTGTCATTGGGACAAAGTCGAGCTCGCGGCCGGGGTATGGGCCTCGTCGGGGCCCGAAGCCAGCACCCGCACGCCCCGGGCCATCTGCAGCGCGGGAGCGCGCTCAGGCGCGGCGGTCGATGCGCACCGCGAGCACCACCGACGTATGGGTGCGCGCCACCCCCTCGATCTGGCCGATCTCGTCGAGCAGCGCGTCCAGCCGCGCCGTGGTGGGCGTGCGCAGCAGCGCCAGGTAGTCGAACTCGCCGCTCACGCTGCACAGCTGGCGCAGCTCGGGCAGCGCCTGCAGCCGCAGCAGTACCGTGCGCGCCGCGCGCGGGCTCACGGTGATGCCCACGTAGGCCTGCACCGCGCTGTCTTGGGCATCGGCCGCCAGGCGCACCGTGTAGCCGACGATCACGCCCTCGCGCTCGAGCCGCGCGAGCCGGGCCACCACCGTCGTGCGCGCGATGCCCAGGCGCCGCGCAAGCGCGGCCGTGCTCATGCGCGCGTCGGCCTGCAGCTGGGCAATCAGCGCGCGATCGGTCTCGTCGAGCGGGCGGGAGGGTGTCATCGACCGGATGTTATGACGTTACGGCGGTATTGATCGTCTGTTCGTCGAATGTAGCGGCGTTTTCGTCGAATACGGGCTTTCATCCGACGACCGCACCGCCTAGGCTTGCCGCATGAAGATCGCCCTCCTGGGAGCCGGCCACATCGGCCAGACGATCGCCGCGCTGCTCACGGGCTGCGGCGACTACACCATCACCGTGATGGACCGCGACGCCGCGGCGCTCGCGCGCCTGGCTGTGCGGCTCCCGGCGCTGCGCACGCAGCAGCTGGAGGGGACCCATGCGGGCGCGCTCGTTGAGGCCCTGGCCGGCCACGACGCGGTGGTCAACGCGCTGCCCTACCACCTCGCGAGCACCACCGCTGGCGCGGCCGTGGCCTCGGGCTGCCACTACTTCGACCTCACCGAGGACGTCGCCGCCACGCGGGAGATCCGCCGCCTGGCCCAGGGCGCGGCCACGGCACTGATGCCGCAGTGCGGTCTGGCGCCGGGCTTCGTCGGCATCGTGGGCCACCACCTCTCGCAGGGCTTCGACGAGCTGCACGAGGTGAAGATGCGGGTGGGGGCGCTGCCAGTGTTCCCGACCAACGCGCTGAAGTACAACCTCACGTGGAGCGTGGACGGTCTCGTCAACGAGTACTGCCACCCCTGCGAGGCGATCCACGACGGGCGGCCGATCGAGCTGCTGCCGCTGGAGGGCCTGGAGCACTTCAGCCTGGACGGCACCGAGTACGAGGCCTTCAATACCAGTGGCGGCCTGGGCACGCTGTGCGAGACGCTGGCCGGCCGCGTGCGCACGCTCGACTACAAGAGCGTGCGCTACCCGGGCCACCGCAGCATGATGCGGCTGCTGCTGCAGGACCTGCGGCTGCGCGACGACCCCGAGACACTCAAGACGCTGCTGCGTCGCGCGGTGCCGGCGACGATGCAAGACGTGGTGCTCGTCTTCGTCACGGCCAGCGGCAGGCGTGCCGGCGCGCTGATGCAGGAGGTCTTCGCGCGCAAGATCTTTGCCGACCCCAGCACCGAGCAGCCGCTGTCGGCGATCCAGATCACGACTGCCGCGGGGCTGTGCGCAGCAGTGGATCTGTTTCGCCAGGGGCGGCTGCCTCGACGCGGCTTCATCCGCCAGGAGCAGGTGGCCCTGCAGGACTTCCTCGCGAACCGCTTCGGCGCGGTCTACGCCAACAGTCGTCCTGCCCAGGGGGTGGGCTGACGCCCGCAGGCGCTGTGCGAGCGCCTGCAGCAGGGTCAACGCCCGGGGCTGCGCGGCGCCACAGAATGCCTCGACTCAGGAGGTGAACATGGCACTGCAGCATGTCGGCGTGGCGACTTCGGGTTGCGGTTCGTACTCGGATACGAGCAGGTCCGGCCAGCGCGCTGGCGTGCCCAGCTGGGCCGGCGCTCTCGCACTCGCCCTGCTCGTCGGTGGCTGCGACACGATGAGCGCGCGCGAAAAGGACACGGCCAAGGCAGCGGCCATCGGCGCGGCAGCTGGTGCGGTACTGAGCTCGGTCACTGGCGGCAAGCCCGGCACCGGCGCCGTGCTGGGCGGGGTTGCCGGCGCCGTGGCCGGCAACGTCTGGTCACGCCGAATGGAGGACAAGCGCGCGGCGATGGTGAGGGCCACCGCCGGCACCGGCATCGAGGTGCAGCGCACACCCGACAACCAGCTCAAGGTCAGCGTGCCCAGCGACCTGTCCTTCGACAGCGGCCGCGCGGACCTGCGGCCGGACCTGCGCCCGCTGCTCGACCAGTTCGCCCAGGGCCTGGACCAGACCACACAGGTGCTGGTGGTCGGCCACACGGACTCCACGGGCAGCCAGGCGCTCAACGAGCAACTGTCGCTGCAGCGCGCTCAGACCGTGCGCGACTACCTCTACAGCCGCGGCGTGCCCGCAGCGCGGCTGGAAGTGGCCGGCCGCGCCGCGCTCGAACCGGTGGCGGACAACGCGACGCCAGAAGGGCGGGCGAAGAACCGCCGCGTGGAAATCTTCCTGCGTGAGCCCCTCGCCTGAATCGGCGCGCTCAAAGCCGCTCGAACACCGCCGCGATGCCCTGACCGCCGCCGATGCACATCGTCACGAGCGCATAGCGCCCGCCGGTGCGGTGCAGCTCGTAGATCGCCTTGGTGGCGATGAACGCGCCCGAGCAGCCGATCGGGTGGCCGAGCGCAATCGCGCCGCCGTTCGGGTTCGTCTTGCTCATGTCCAGGCCCAGGCCACGCGAGACGGCGATGGCCTGCGCCGCGAAGGCCTCGTTGGACTCGACGACGTCGATCTGGTCGAGCGTGAGCCCGCCCTTCTTCAGCGCCAGGCGCGACGCCGGGATCGGGCCCTCGCCCATCACGTCGTTGGGCACGCCGGCCACCGCGTAGGAGACGAGCCGGGCCATCGGCTTGTGGCCGTCGCGCGCGGCCACCGCCGCATCGCCCAGCACGAAGAAGGCCGCGCCGTCGTTGATGCCCGAGGCGTTGCCGGCGGTGACGGTGCCGTCCTTCTTGAACGCGGGCTTGAGCTTGGCCAGCGTCTCCATCGTCGTGGAGGCCTTCACGTACTCGTCGGTGTCGAAGACGACCTCGCCCTTCTTGGTCTGCTTGACGATGGGCACGATCTGGCTCTTGAAGCGGCCTTCGGCGATGGCGGCAGCGGCGCGGCGCTGGCTCTCCACCGCCAGGGCGTCCTGCTCCTCGCGCGTGATGGTCCACTTGGCGGCCAGGTTCTCGGCCGTGATGCCCATGTGGCCCACGCCAAACGGGTCGGTCAGCGTGGCCACCATGGTGTCGATGAGCTTGGTGTCACCCATGCGGGCGCCGGTGCGCATGGCCGGCGACAGGTAACCGCCACGGCTCATCACCTCCACGCCGCCACCCACGCCGTAGTCACAGTCACCCAACAGGATGTTCTGCGCCGTGGTGACGATGCCTTGCAGGCCCGAGGAGCACAGGCGGTTGACCGACATGGCCACGCTGTCCATGGGCAAGCCGGCCTGGATGGCGGCC
>JBDKFA010000062.1:0-9174 GCA_039798945.1 Pseudomonadota bacterium | reverse complement strand
AGTGGTCGTCCAGGTGCACCGTCAGGGCCTGGCCGGTGGCGATGCAGGTGCCCACGCCACAGGTGCCCGCGTGGTGCTCGCTCCAGTCGGCCCCCAGGTACAGGCCCGCCTTGCGCAGGCTCGGCTCGAAGACCAGGTCGCCGAGGAAGTCCACCGTCACGCCGCGCGCATCGGTCAGCAGCACGCAGTAGCCCAGGCCCGCCACCTGGCGGTACAACGCCTCCAGGCCGTGGCGGGCGATGTGCAGGAAGGCCTCCATCTGGTCCTGGTGCTCGCGCAGCTGCGCGTGCGGCAGGATGATGGCCTCCTGCATGCGGGTGGGGTCCAGCCGGTGCTCGCTGACGCAGCGCGCCCAGGAACTCTGGATGATGGCGTCCTTGGGATGTCCGGGCACGTCCCGCAGGCTCGCGCCTCGGCCGACTTCACCCCCTATCGCGCGCAACACCTGCTGGATATGGGACTGCTGCAATGCCTGCACGGATCGCCTCCGGTCCGGGAACGCGCAATGCCCCGGTTGCGCTGCAGTCTGTCACGCCACGGATGCCCGACTGCCGCAGGTCACCAATGGCCGGCCCGGGGGCCGGCGGATGCGCGCTACTCCACCGCCTTGACCATCTCCTCGACCACCTTCTTGGCGTCGCCGAAGACCATCATGGTCTTGTCCATGTAGAAGAGCTCGTTGTCCAGGCCCGCGTAGCCGCTGGCCATCGAGCGCTTGTTCACGATCACCGTCTTGGCCTTGTAGGCCTCGAGGATGGGCATGCCGTAGATCGGGCTGCCCTTGACGTGCGCGGCCGGGTTCACGACGTCGTTGGCCCCGAGGATGATGGCGACATCGGCCTGGCCGAACTCGGAGTTGATGTCCTCCATCTCGAAGACCTGGTCGTAGGGCACCTCGGCCTCGGCCAGCAGCACGTTCATGTGGCCCGGCATGCGCCCGGCCACCGGGTGGATCGCGTACTTCACGGTCACGCCCTTGGCGCTGAGCTTGGCGGCGAGTTCCTTCACCGCGTGCTGCGCGCGCGCCACCGCCAGGCCGTAGCCCGGGACGATGATCACGGTCTCGGCGTTGCCCAGGATGAAGGCCGCGTCGTCGGCGCTGCCGCTCTTCACGCTGCGCTGCTGCTGCGCGCCGCCAGCAGCCACCGCCTCGCCGCCGAAGCCGCCGAGGATGACGCTGAAGAACGAGCGGTTCATCGCCTTGCACATGATGTAGCTCAGGATGGCGCCTGAGGAGCCCACCAGCGAGCCGGCGATGATCAGCATCGAGTTGTTCAGGGAAAAGCCGATGCCCGCGGCCGCCCAGCCCGAGTAGCTGTTGAGCATCGACACCACCACCGGCATGTCGGCGCCGCCGATGGGGATGATGATCAGCACGCCGAGCACGAAGCTCAGCGCGAGCATCACGAAGAAGGCGGTCCAGTTCTCGGTGAGCGCGAAGGCCACGCCGAGCCCGACGGTGGCGATGCCGAGCACCAGGTTGAGCAGGTGCTGGCCGGAGAACGTCACCGGCGCGCCCTGGAAGAGCCGGAACTTGTATTTGCCCGAGAGCTTGCCGAAGGCGATCACCGAGCCGCTGAAGGTGATGGCGCCGATGGCCGCGCCGAGGAAGAGCTCGAGCTTGTTGCCGAACGGGATCGGCGGCACCGTGCCGTCCGCGCCCTTGGTCACGATCTGAAAGGCCCACGGCTCGGCCACGGCGGCCACCGCGATGAACACCGCCGCCAGGCCGATCATGCTGTGCATGAAGGCCACGAGCTCGGGCATCTTGGTCATCTCCACACGCTGCGCCATCACGGCGCCGGCGCCCCCGCCCACGACGAGGCCGAGCAGCACCCAGCCCAGGCCGAGCGGCGAGCCCGCGAGCTTGACGATGAGCGCGGCGGTGGTCAGCACGGCGATCGCCATGCCCACCATGCCGAACACGTTGCCGCGGATGGAGGTCGTCGGGTGGCTCAGGCCCTTCAGGGCCTGGATGAAGCACACGCTGGCAACCAGGTACAGCAGGGTGACGAGGTTCATGCTCATGGTCGTGCTCCCCTCACTCGCCCTGGGCCTTCTTGGCGGGCTTTTTCTTGAACATCTCGAGCATGCGCCGCGTGACGAGGAAGCCGCCAAAGACGTTCACCGCAGCCAGCGCCACGGCCAGCACGCCCATCGTCTTGGCCAGGCCGCCCTCGGTGAGGGCGGCGGCCAGCATCGCGCCGACGATGACGATGGCCGACACTGCGTTGGTCACCGCCATCAGCGGCGTGTGCAGCGCGGGCGTGACGGTCCACACCACGTGGTAGCCCACGTAGATGGCGAGCACGAAGATGATGAGGTTGGTGACGGTGGGGCTGATCGCTTCCATGGGGGCGTCCCTCGGTTCTGGCGGGTTGGGCGCTCGGGCGCGGCGCTTGGCGGGAGTGGCGTACCGGGCGTGGCGTGGCGGGCGTGGCGTGGCGGGCGAGGGCGGTGCTACTTGCGCTTGACCTCGCCGCCCTGCGTCATCAGGCAGGCGGCCACGATGTCGTCGTCCATCGGCACGGCCACCGCGGTGGCGTCCTTGGGCAGCACGAGCTTGAGGAAGTCGAGCACGTTGCGTGCGTACAGGCTCGAGCTGTCGGCGGCGACCAGTGCGGGGATGTTGGTCTCGCCCACGATCGTCACGCCGTGACGCACCACCGTCTGCCCGGCTTCGGTGAGCGGGCAGTTGCCGCCGGCTGCGCCATGCGGGCCCGCCGGGCCGCGGCCGGCGGCCATGTCGACGATGACCGAGCCAGGCTTCATGGACTTCACCATGTCCTCGGTGACGAGCACCGGGGCGGGGCGGCCGGGAATGAGGGCGGTGGAGATCACGACATCGGCCTGCGCGACGCGCTTGGCCACTTCCACCTTCTGGCGCTCGAGCCAGCTCGGCGGCATCGGCCGCGCGTAGCCGCCCACGCCTTCGGCGGCTTCCTTCTCCTCGGCCGTCTCGTAGGGCACGTCGATGAACTTCGCGCCCAGCGACTCCACCTGCTCCTTCACGCTCGGGCGCACGTCGGAGGCCTCGATCACGGCCCCGAGCCGCTTGGCGGTGGCGATCGCCTGCAGCCCCGCCACGCCCACGCCGAGCACCACCACGCGTGCGGCCTTGATCGTGCCGGCGGCGGTCATCAGCATCGGGAACAGGCGCTGGTAGCGGTCGGCGGCCATCATCACGGCCTTGTAGCCGGCGATGTTGGCCTGCGAGGACAGCACGTCCATGCTCTGCGCGCGCGTGGTGCGCGGGGCGGCCTCGAGCGCGAAGCTCGTCAGCCCGGCATCGGCCAGCCGCTTCAGGCCCTCGGCATCGAAGGGGTTGAGCATGCCCACGAGCGTCGTGCCCGGCTTCATCATCGCCAGCTCGTCGTCGAACGGGCTGCGCACCTTGAGCACGAGCTCGCAGCCCAGGGCGGCCGCGCGCTCGACGATCTGCGCGCCCGCGGCCTGGTAGGCCTCGTCGGTGGCGCTCGCGGCCACGCCGGCGCCGGCCTGCACGCGCACCGTGTGGCCCTGCGCGGTGAGCTTCTTGGCGGTCTCGGGGGTGACGGCCACGCGGGTCTCGCCCACGGTCGTCTCCAGCGGCACTCCGATCAGCATGGCGGATCTCGGCTAGGGTGGGTAAACCCCGGACGCTAACACAGGGGCCGGGCTGAACGGTCTGCTCGGGCTAGGATCAGCGGGCACGGGGAGCCACGCCCGTTCGCGGGCCGCCCTTCACCCGAGCACGGCACCTGCGGCGCCTGGACGCACCATGGACCCCGATGCGCCCCTGCCGCACCCTAGCCTGGAGCCTTCCTTGCCTGCCGACTCCGCCCCTGCCGACGGGCCCGCTGAGCGCGCACCCGACCCCGCCGCCGCCCCGCCCGAGCCGCCCCGCTTCAAGCCGAGCGTGACCGTGGCCGCCGTGATCTGCGAGGCCGGCCGCTACCTGCTCGTGGAAGAGCACACACCCGAGGGCCTGCGCCTGAACAACCCCGCCGGACACCTCGAGCAGGGCGAGTCGCCGCTGCAGGCGGTGCAGCGCGAGGCGCTCGAGGAGACTGCCCGGCCCTTCGAGCCCGAGCACCTGCTGGGCGTGTACCTGGCGCGCTTCCAGCGCCCGGCCACGGGCGAGGACATCACCTACCTGCGCCTGGCCTACGCCGGGCGCGTCGGCGAGCCGGTGACCGGCCGCGCACTGGACCAGGGCATCGTGCGCACCGTCTGGATGAGCCCCGAGGAGGTGCGTGCGAGCCGCGCACGCCACCGCAGCCCGCTCGTGCTGCGCTGCATCGAGGACCACCTCGCGGGCAAGCGGCTGCCGCTGCAGGCGGTGTGGGCGGACGCGACCCTGCATGAGCCGCTCCATGAACCGCCCCGTGAGCCTCCGCAGGAGCCTCCGCACGGGGCGGGCCCGATTCCTGCTTGAGTGCGAGGCGTCGGCCCGATTGCCCCTGCTCGGCCTCGGTGTAAGCGCGGGGGCGGGGCGGGCGGGCGCTGCCTATACTCGGCGCCTCCCGAAAACGCACGAGCCGCCGCGGCGGCCCTTTCCCTCATCAAGGAGTTCCGGACCATGTCGTTCAAGACTGCCAAGACCCTGTGCGCCGTGGCGGCCACACTGCTGGCCAGCGTGAGCCTGCCCGCCTTCGCCGGCAAGACGATCGATGCCATCAAGCAGCGCGGCCAGCTCGTGTGCGGCGTCAACACCGGCCTGGCCGGCTTCTCGGCGGCCGACAGCCAGGGCAACTGGTCGGGCCTGGACGTCGACTACTGCAAGGCGCTGGCGGCCACGCTGCTGGGCGATGCCGGCAAGGTGAAGTGGGTGCCTCTGAACGCCCAGCAGCGCTTCACCGCGCTGCAGTCCGGCGAAATCGACGTGCTGTCTCGCAACACCACCTGGACGCTCACCCGCGACGCCTCGCTGGGCCTGTCCTTCGTGGGCGTGACCTACTACGACGGCCAGGGCTTCATGGTGCCGGCCAAGGGCAAGATCAAGAACGCCAAGCAGCTCAAGGGGGCGACCGTCTGCGTGCAGTCGGGCACGACCACCGAGAAGAACCTGACCGACTACTCGCGCGCCAACAAGCTCGACATCAAGCCGGTGGTGTTCGAGAAGGTCGAGGCCGCCACCGGCGCCTACTTCGCGGGCCGCTGCCAGGCCTACACGACCGACGCCTCGGGCTTGGCCTCGGTGCGCAACAAGGAAGCCAAGAACCCGGCCGATCACCTGATCCTGCCCGAGCTCATCTCCAAGGAGCCGCTGGGCCCGTCCGTGCGCCGCGGCGACGACGAGTTCTTCGCGATCGCGCGCTGGGTGAAGTTCGCGCTGCTCGAAGCAGAGGAGTACGGCATCACGCAGGCCAACGTCGACCAGATGAAGACGAGCGCGGACCCGGTGGTGCAGCGCATCCTCGGCACCTCCGAGGACACGGGCAAGCTGCTCGGCCTGGACAAGGACTGGGCCGCGCGCGCCATCAAGGCCGTGGGCAACTATGGCGAGATCTTCGAGCGCAACGTCGGCCCGAAGTCGGCACTCGGCCTGCCGCGTGGCGTCAACAACCTGTGGAACAAGGGCGGCCTGATGTACGCCCCGCCGGTGCGCTGACCTCGCCCGGCTGTCTGCCGGATGTCCAGCCGCAGGCCGCCACGTCCCCGCGCCGTGGCGGCCTTTTCACATCCTGAGTCCCGATGATCCCCAGTCGTCCGCCTCCCCCCAGGCAGCGCAGTTTCTCGTTGCGCAGCCGCGCCGTGCGCGGCCTGGCCTACCAGCTGCTGGCCCTGGCGGTGATCGCGCTGGGCGTGTGGTTTCTCGCGCACAACACGCTCGAGAACATGCGTGCGCGCGGCATCCAGAGCGGCTTCGACTTCCTGCTGCAGCCCGCCGGCTTCGACATCGGCGAGTCGCTGATTCCCTACGAATCGATCCGGCCGTACTGGCAGGCCTTCCTCGTCGGCATGGTCAACACGCTGCGCGTGGCCGTGATCGGCATCGTGCTGACGACGCTGCTGGGCACGCTGCTGGGCGTGGGGCGCTTTTCGACCAATGCGCTCGTGCGCGGCTTTTGCTACGCCTACGTCGAGCTGTTTCGCAACGTGCCGATCCTGCTGCAGTTGCTGGTGTGGTACCTGCTGCTCACCGAGTGGCTGCCCAACGCCGACACCGCGATGTCGGCCTTCGGCCTCGTCTTCCTGAGCAAGGGCGGGCTCGCCTACCCGGTGCCGGTGTGGGAGCTGGCGCACGCACTGGCGCTGCTCGGCGCGCTGGCGGGGGGCGTGGGCGCCTGGGCCTGGGCGCGAGCGGCGCGCACGCACTTTCAGCGCACCGGCCAGACGCGGGCGGTGCTGCTGCCCGCACTCGGCCTCGTGCTGCTCGGGGCGGTGCTGGGCTGGGCCGCCGGCGGCGCGCCCACGCAGTGGAACCTGCCGAGCCAGGCCGAGGCGGCCGTCGTGGACGGCGCGTCCCTGACGCCCGAATTCCTGGCGGTGCTGTTCGGCCTGGTCTTCTACACCGCGGCCTTCGTCGCCGAGGTCGTGCGCGCAGGGATCGCCGCGGTGCCGCGCGGGCAGACCGAGGCCGCCTCCTCGCTCGGCCTGGCGCGCGGCCAGACGATGCGCCTCGTGGTGCTGCCTCAGGCGCTGCGCGTGATCATCCCGCCGATGACCAACCAGTACCTGAACCTGACCAAGAACTCCTCGCTGGCGGTGGCCATCGGCTACCCCGACGTGGTCTCGATCTCCAACACCGCGATCAACCAGACCGGCCGCGCGGTGGAGTGCATCGCCCTCATCATGCTCGTGTACCTGACGACCTCGCTGTCGACCTCGGCGCTGATGAACTGGTACAACCGCCGCGCGGCGATCCAGGAGCGCTGAATGGCCACCGACACGCCGGCCTTCGAACCCGTCGCACCGCGCCCGCCACCCCAGCGTACGGACGGTGCGCTCGCGTGGCTGCGCCGCAACCTCTTCGGCAGCCCGGGCAACACGGTGGCCACGCTGCTGATGGCCGGCTTGGCCGTGTGGTCGCTGCCCGGCCTCGTGCAGTGGGCCGTCACCGCGGCGGTGCTGGCGCCCGACGCCGACCGCTGCCAGGCCGCGCGCGGCGTCGGCGCGTGCTGGGGCGTGATCACCGAGAAGTGGCGGCTCATCATCTTCGGCCGCTACCCCTTCGAGGAGCAGTGGCGACCCGAGGTGGCGACGCTGGCGATGGTGGTGCTGCTGGTGCTGAGTTGCATCCGCACCTTCTGGCGGCCCTGGCTCGTGGCGCTGTGGGTGGCCGTGCTCGCGCTGTTCTTCGCGCTGATGGGCGGAGGCGTGTTCGGCCTGGAGGCGGTGCCCACCGACCGCTGGGGCGGGCTGCCGCTGACCATCATGCTGGCCACGCTGTCGATCGTACTCGCCTTTCCGCTGTCGATACTCGTGGCCCTGGGGCGGCGCAGCAAGATGCCGGCCATCAGCACGCTGTGCACGATCTATGTCGAGCTCATCCGCGGCGTGCCACTGATCTCGGTGCTGTTCATGGCGAGCTTCATGTTCCCGCTGTTCATGCCGCCGGGCACCTCCATCGACGTGCTGGTGCGCGTGCTGGTGGGCATCACGCTGTTTGCCGCGGCCTACATGGCCGAGATCGTGCGCGGCGGGCTGCAGTCGATCCCGAAGGGGCAGTTCGAGGCCGCCGACTCGCTGGGATTGAGTTACTGGCAGGCGCACCGCAAGATCATCCTGCCCCAGGCACTGGCCACGGTGGTGCCGGGCATCATGAACAACTTCATCTCGATCTTCAAGGACACCTCGCTCGTGACCATCGTGAGCCTGTACGAGCTCACCGGCGCGATGGGGCTCGCCTTGAACTCGGACGCGAACTGGCGTCCGTTCAAGATCGAGGCCTACCTCTTCATCGCGGCGGTGTACTTCGCCTTCTGCTTCGCGATGAGCCGCTACAGCCTGTGGATCGAGAAGCAGCTGTCGCGCAGCCGCAACCGTTGACGGGAGCCCCATGGCCGAGCCGCCGATCATCACCTTCGACAAGGTCAACAAGTGGTACGGCAACGCGTTCCACGTGTTGCGCGACATCGACCTCACCGTGGCCCGCGGCGAGCGCATCGTCATCTGCGGCCCCTCGGGCTCGGGCAAGAGCACGCTCATCCGTTGCATCAACCGCCTGGAGGAACACCAGCAGGGCCGCCTCGTCGTCGACGGCGTGGAGCTCGGCGACGACGTGAAGGCCGTCGAGCAGGTGCGCCGCCAGGTGGGCATGGTGTTCCAGCAGTTCAACCTGTTCCCCCACCTGACGGTGCTGGAGAACCTGACGCTCGCACCGATGTGGGTGGGCAAGGTGCCCAAGCGCGAGGCCGAGGAACGTGCCATGGCGCAGCTCACGCGGGTGCGCATCGCCGAGCAGGCGCACAAGTACCCGCTGCAGCTGTCCGGCGGGCAGCAGCAGCGCGTAGCCATCGCCCGCGCGCTGTGCCTGACGCCCAAGATCATGCTCTTCGACGAGCCCACCTCGGCGCTCGACCCGGAGATGATCAACGAGGTGCTCGACGTGATGATCGAGCTCGCCGGCCAGGGCATCACGATGCTGTGCGTGACCCACGAGATGGGTTTTGCGCGCCAGGTGGCCGACCGCGTGATTTTCATGGACCAGGGCCAGATCGTCGAGCAGAACACGCCCACCGAGTTCTTCGGCAACCCGCGCAGCGAGCGGACGAAGGACTTCCTGTCGAAGATCCTGTCGCACTGACGACCCCGCACGCGCCGCCTGCACCCCCCGAGCCAGTGCTGCGCCGCACCGGGCCGGCGGCCGCGGCACCCGCCCCGGCGGCGACAATGCAGGGGTGGGCAAGCAGCTGCATCGCATCGTCGTCGGCCTGAGCGGGGGGGTGGACTCGGCTGTCAGCGCCTGGCTGCTGAAGCGCCAGGGGCACGAGGTCGTGGCCATCTTCATGAAGAACTGGGAGGACGACGACGACTCCCAGTACTGCTCGAGCAACGCAGACTTCGTCGACGCCGCAGCGGTGGCGGATGTGCTCGGCATCGAGCTCGAGCACGTGAACTTCGCGGCCGACTACAAGGACCGCGTGTTCGCCGAGTTCCTGCGCGAGTACCGCGCCGGGCGCACCCCCAACCCGGACGTGCTGTGCAACGCGGAGATCAAGTTCAAGGCCTTCCTGGACCACGCGCTGC
>JBDKFA010000061.1:0-12310 GCA_039798945.1 Pseudomonadota bacterium | reverse complement strand
CGTCCGAGCTGCCGATGCGGGAGGCCGGCTGGCTGCGCCGCATGACGGTGCAGTGGCGCGAGGCCCTGGCCACCGCCTGGCTCTCGCTGCGGGGCAACCGCCTGCGCAGCGCGCTGTCGATGCTGGGCATCAGCATCGGCATCGCCTCGGTGGTGAGCATCGTGGCGCTCACGAGCTCGGCGCGCAACCTCTTCGAGGGCGAGTTCATGGGCCTGATGTCCGGCCGGATCTGGGTCTGGCGCGACACCTCCAAGCTGCCGCCAGGCACCCCGAGCTCGCCCTTTCGCCAGGCGGAGATCGAGTCGCTGCGGGCACTGCCCGGCATCGCGGCCCTGCAGACCGAGCGCCGCGTGCAGCTCGTGGCCCGCCACCGCAACCGCGACACCTCGATGCAGGCATCGGCCGCCAACGCCGACACGCTGCGCGACCGCCATCGCAAGATCGTCGAGGGCCGCTTCTTCAGCCCCTACGAGATGAACACCGGGGCGCAGGTGGCCGTCATCGACAAGCAGGCGGTGGAAAGCCTGTTCAGGAAGGGCGAGTCGGCGGTGGGGCAGACGGTGCTGCTGGCGCTGCAGGGCGGGGGCGAGGGCCTCGGGCGGGGCGGTCCGGAGCCCGGGGCCACGCCGCTGCCGTTCCTGATCGTGGGCGTCACCGAGAGCAGCAGCCAGATCGGCCTGAGCGTTGGCGACGGGCGCCTGCTGGTGCCGGAAGAGACCCTCGCACGCAAGCTCGACTCGCGTTCCACCGTCGAGAGCTTCTCGGTGCTGATGGACTTCACGCTCGCGCCCGAGGAGGTGGAGCGCCAGATCGAGCACCGGCTGATGGCACTGCGCGGGCAGCACGACTTCGACTTCTGGAGCGGCAACGAGGAGTTCGAGAAGCTGCAGCGCTTCAACCAGGGCTTCGCCGCGCTGCTGGCCGGCGTGGGGGCCATCGCGCTGCTGGTCGGCGGGGTCGGCGTGATGAACATCATGCTCGTGACGGTGTCGGAGCGCACGCGCGAGATCGGCATCCGCATGGCCGTGGGGGCGCGGCAGGGCGACATCCGGCTGCAGTTCCTGATCGAGGCCGTGGTGCTGTGCTGCCTGGGCGGGCTCGCAGGCGTGGCCTTCAGCTGGCTGGCCGCGCAGGGGCTCAATGCGGTGCAGACGATGCTGCAGGTGCACGTCAACGTGAAGGCGCTGGTGCTGGCCTTCGTGGTCTCGAGCCTGGTGGGGCTCGTCTTCGGCACGCTGCCGGCACGCCGCGCCGCGGCCATGAGCCCGGTGGACGCGCTGGCCCGGGAGTGAAGAACATGCGTACCGTGTCGTCCTGGCCTGGCCTGCTCGCGCTGCTCGCGGGCGTCGCAGGCTGTGCCGTTCCCCCTGTGCAGCGCCCGGCCGAGCCTGCCGACCTGCCCGCGCAGTGGAGCGCAGCGGCGAGCGACTCCGCACAGGTCCCGCCGGGCCCGCCGGACCCCGCACTGGCGGCGCTCCAGGCCCAGGCGCTGCAGGCCAACCGCGACATCCGCCTGGCCGTGCTGCGCTGGCGCACGGCCGAGCAACAGGCGCGCGCGGGCGAGCTCGCCTTCGCGCCGCAACCCGGCGCCAGCCTGAGTGCCTCCTCGAGCCTGTCCGTGAATGCGCCCCTGCCGGCTTGGCGCAACCAGCAAGGCGCCTCGGCCTCCCTGGCCTATGAGGTCGACCTGTGGGGAAGGCTCGCAGCCGGGGTGGCCGCCACGCGGGCGCAGGCTCACGCCGCGCAGCGCGACATCGAGGTGGCGCAACTGCTGATTCGCAGCCAGGTGGCCGAGTCGTGGTGGCAGCTCGGCGCGAACCGGCAGCAGCACGCGCTCGTGCTCCCCCAACGCGAGGTGGCCGAGTCGGTTCTCGAGGCCACTCGCGTCCGTGTGCGCGAGGGGCGGCTGGCCCCGATCGAGATCGACCGCGCCGCCAGCGTCGTGCAGCAGCAGTCGCTGCGGCTGGCGCAGCTTGCGGCGGACGACACGCAAGCCCTGCAAACCCTGGCGCTGCTGCTGGACCAGCCCGGCCTGCGCCTGGGCGGCGAGCCCCGGCTGCCCGATGGCGCCCCGCCGCCCCTGGCGCTGGGCGACCCGGCGCGCGTGCTCGAGCGCCGGCCCGATGTGCAGCGCGCCCGCCTGGCAGTGGACGCCGCACTGGCCCGGCTCCAGGTGAGCGAAGCCTCGCGCTACCCGAGCCTGAGCTTCAGCGCGGGCGTCTCCACGGGCGGCAGCCCGGTGCTGGACTGGCTGCGCAACCCGGTGGCGAGCCTGGCGGGCAACCTCGTGATTCCGCTGGTGGACTGGCCGCGGCTGGACCTGCAGCGCGAGGCCGCGCGCACCGATCTCGAAGTGGCCGCGCTGCAACTGCGCGAGACGGTGCACCGCGCACTCTCCGAGGTGGAAAGGCTGCTCGCCGAGCGCGCGCGCCTGGAGCAGGCGTGGCTCGCGCTGCAGGCGCGGCTGCGCGAGGCGAGCCTGGCCGAGCAGCAGGCCCAGGCCCGCGCACAAGCCGGCGCGCTCGCACCGGCAGACGCCTTGCAGGCCCGCGGCGCACGACTGGCCGCCGAGCAGGACGCCGTGTCGCTGCGGCTGCAGCAGTGGCTGAACCACGCCGCGCTGCAGCGCGCGCTCGCGCTGCCCTGAGGCGCGGCCCGGCTCGCCACACAGGTCAGCCCGCCGGGGCGTGGCCCCGCCCGGCCGGAACCGGCTGCACGGCATCGGGGCCGCCCCCGCAAGGGCCTCAGCACTCCACGATGTTCACCGCCAGCCCGCCGCGGGCCGTCTCCTTGTACTTGCTCATCATGTCCGCGCCCGTCTCACGCATGGTCTTGATGACCTTGTCCAGGCTCACGTGGTGGGTGCCGTCTCCGCGCAGCGCCATGCGCGCGGCGTTCAGCGCCTTCACCGAGGCGATGGCGTTGCGCTCGATGCAGGGGATCTGCACGAGCCCGCCCACGGGGTCGCAGGTCAGGCCGAGGTGGTGCTCCATGCCGATCTCGGCGGCGTTCTCCACCTGCTCGGGCGTGCCGCCGAGCACGGCGCACAGCGCCCCGGCGGCCATCGAGCAGGCCACGCCGACCTCGCCCTGGCAGCCCACCTCCGCGCCGCTGATGCTCGCGTTTTCCTTGTAGAGGATGCCGATGGCCGCCGCGGTGAGCAGGAAGTCCACCACGCCGCGGTCGTTCGCCCCGGGCACGAAGCGCGCGTAATAGTGCAGCACGGCCGGCACGATGCCGGCCGCGCCGTTGGTGGGCGCCGTGACCACGCGCCCGCCGGCGGCGTTCTCCTCGTTGACGGCCAGCGCATAGAGGTTCACCCAGTCGAGCACCTGCAGCGGGTCGCGCAGGGCGGCCTCGGGGTGGGAAGTGAGGTCGCGGTAGAGCTGGGCCGCACGCCGGCGCACCTGGAAGCCCCCGGGCAGCACGCCCTCGGTGCGGCAGCCGCGCACCACGCAGGCCTGCATCACGGCCCAGATCTTCAGCAGCCCCTCGTCGATCTGCGCATCGCTGCGCCAGTGGCGCTCGTTGCGGCGCATCACGTCGGCGATCGAGCAGCCATGGGCCTGCGTGAGCGCGAGCAGCTCGGCGCCGCTGCGAAAGGGCAGCGGCAGCACGGTGGCGTCGGGCGCCACGGCCTTGTGGCGCGTGCCGTCGGCGGCCACCTCGTCGCTCACCACGAAGCCCCCGCCCACCGAGTAGTAGGCGCGCGCGGCCAGCTCCGCGCCCGCCGCATCGAAGGCCGTGAAGCGCAGGCCGTTGGCGTGGAAGGGCAGGCTCTGGCGACGGTGGAAGACGAGGTCGGTCTTCTCGTCGAAGGCGATGGCCGGCCAGGCCGGCGCACACGCCTCACGTGCAGCGGCCGGTGCCGCCGCGGCACCACCCGAGATGGCCGCCCCGCCCAGCGCGAGCCGGCGTCGATCGCGGATGGCCTGCAGCAACGCAGGCACCGCATCCACATCCACCGTGTCCGGCTCGTGCCCGGCCAGCCCGAGCAGCACGGCCTTGTCGCTGCCATGGCCCTTGCCGGTGGCTCCGAGCGAGCCGTAGAGCTCGGCCTTCACCCGGGCCACGCGCGCGAGGACACCGTCGGCCGCCAGCCGCGTGGTGAACATCCGCGCGGCGCGCATCGGCCCGACGGTGTGCGAGCTGCTCGGCCCGATGCCGATCTTGAAGAGGTCGAAAACCGAAATCGCCATGGCTCACGTGTGCGGGCTGCCAACTGCGCCGGCAGTGTAGGCCCGGCCGCGCGGGTAACATCGCGCGCCCCCTGAATGCTCACGCAGTCCCGAGCGCCTGCGTCCCCGAACGATGACCCACACCAAGGCCGTGGCCCTGATGATCCTGTGCGCCGGCCTGTGGAGCATGGGCGGCGTCGTCAGCCGCCACTTCGAATCGGCCGGCGGCTGGGAGGTGACGTTCTGGCGCAGCTTCTTCGCCGCACTCACCGTGCTCGTGATCGGGCTGGCCCGAAGCGGCGTGCAGCCGCTGCGCGAGCTGCGTCGGGCGCCGCGCATGGTGTGGGCCAGCGGCGTGCTGTGGGCCGTGATGTTCACCTGCTTCATGCTCGCGCTTTCGCTCACGCGCGTGGCCAACGTGCTGATCACGCAAAGCCTGGCGCCGGTCGTCACGGCGCTGCTGGCCGGGGTGCTGCTCGGCCAGCGCGTCGCCCCGCGCACCTGGGCCGTGATCGCGGTGGCGGCGCTGGGCATCGCCAGCATGTACGTGTTCGACGTCTCCGAGCTCGACGGCCGGCATGCGCTCGGCGTGCTGGTCGCACTCGGCATCCCGCTGGCAGGAGGCCTGAACTGGGTGCTGCTGCAGCGCGCCGGAAAGGGCCCGGACCTGTCGATGGCGGTGCTCATCGGCGGCACGATCTCGGCGGCGCTCACGCTGCCGCTGGCCTGGCCGTGGCAGGCCAGCGCGCACGACCTCGTGCTGCTGGCCGTACTCGGCGTGTTCCAGCTCGGCATCCCCTGCATGCTCGTGATGCACGTGGCGCGCCACCTCAGCGCCACCGAGACCTCGCTGCTCGCGCTGCTGGAGATCGTCTTCGGCATCGCGCTGACCTGGGCCTTCGGCGGCGAGAAGCCCGGGATCGCCACGCTGCTCGGGGGCAGCGCGGTGCTGGGCGCGCTCGCGTACCACGAGTGGAGCCGCACGAGGCTGCAGACGTCCCCGCAGCGGGGTTGAGCGGGGTTGAGCGGGGTTGGGGTTTGCCGGGGGCGGCTCCCCCGCCGGCGGCTGCGCGCACCCCGAGGCTTCAAGGGAAAATGCGAGGCCTTCGCCCCCACCCATGCCAAGTTCCCAACGCCGCCCCGAGACCCGCAGCGACCGCGCCCGCATGCCCGTGGACCTGCGCCAGCGCCTGGGCGCGGCCGTGCTCGAGGCCTTCTCGCGCGAGGACTTCCACAACGTGGACATGCGCAGCATCGCGGCGGCCTGCGGCATGAGCTTCTCGACGATCTACAAGTACTTCGGCGACAAGGAGCACCTGCTGTTCGAGTTCATCAGCGAATGGCTGGCCGAGCTGCGCACGCGGCTGGCCGACGGCATGCAGGGCATCGAGTCGCCGCGCGAGAAGCTGCGCCGCTTCATCTGGGTGAACCTGCAGTACTTCGAGGAGAACCCGGGCATCGCGCGCGCGATGTTCATGTCGGTGCCGCTGCAGACGTGGATGCGCGACCCCACGTTCCGCCAGGCCGACTTCTTCCGGCCCTTGATCGGCCTGGTGCGCGACGCTCAGGCCGCCCGGCTCATCGACCCCACGCTGCAGCCGCACCAGGTGATCGACCTCTTCATGGGCACGATCCAGCACGCCATCGTGATGTGGCAGTACCGTGAGCGGCGCTATCGGCTCGTCGATCAGTTCGAGCCGATGTTCCGCATCCTGTGGGGCGGCATCAAGGCGAGCTGAGGCTCTCCCGGCTCTTGAGCATCAGGAAGCGGCCGGTCAGCTCGAACACCTGCTGGCCGTGCTGGTTGAACTGCTGCGCGCGGATCGTCAGGATGCCCACGTCCGGCTTGGAGGTGTCCGCCTTGTCCGTGACGGTGACCACGCACGAGATGGTGTCGCCGTGGAACAGCGGGTGCGTGAACTTCAGCGTCGAGAGCTCGAGGGCCGCCAGCGTGAAGGGGCCGAGGATGTCCTCCATCATGCCCGCGGTGAAGGCCGCCGTCAGCAGCCCCGGCACGACGCGGCGGCCGTACTTGCCGTGCTTGCGGGCGTACTCGTCGTCCACGAAGAGCGGCGCCTTCAGCCCGGCCAGGCCGGTGAAGAGCACGCAGTCGGCCTCGGTGACGGTGCGCCCGGGGGAATGGAATTCCTCTCCGAGCGTCATCTCGTCGAGGGCCTTGAAGCGGTCGTAGCGGTTGCCCATCGCAGTCTCCTGTCAGTCCAGCTTGGCGCCACTGAGGCGCACCATCTCGGTCCAGCGGCGCAGCTGCTCCGGGCCCGACTTCAGGTACTCGTCCAGCGGGATCGGCTCCTTGTCCAGGCCGCGCTGGGCGAGGAACTTCGCGTACTCGGGCGTGGCCGTGATGCGCGTGATCGAGGCGCGCAGCCGCGCCACGATCGGTTCGGGCGTGCCGGGCCGCACGATCAGCGCCTGCTTGGAGGTGATTTCCGCGCCGACGACACCGGCCTCCGCCAGCGTGGGCACGTCGGGCATCAGCGGCGAGCGCGAGGTGCCCGTCACCGCCAGTGCGCGCAGCTTGCCCGACTGAACGAGCGGTGCCGCCGTCGGGATCGCCGTCATCGCGATGTTGACCTGGCCGCCCGCGGTGTCGGCGATCGCCTGCGCGCCGCCCTTGTAGGGGATGTGCCGCAGCCGGATGCCGGCGCGCGCCGCAAAGAGCTCCGGGCCGAGGTGCGTGGAACTGCCGACGCTGGCCGAGGCGTAGGTCACCTCCTCGGGCCGCGACTTCGCGAAGTCGACCAGTTCCCGCACCGTGCGCGGCGCGAAGTTGGGCGCACCCACGAGGATGAACTGGGTCTCGTTGACGGGCGCCACGATGTGCCAGTCACGCACCGGGTCGTAAGGCACGTTGCGGTACAGCGCCGGGTTCGCGTACAGGCCCGAGGCGGTGAGCAGCATCGTGTGCCCGTCCGCAGGCAGCGACAGCAGCTGCTGCACCGCCAGGATGCCGTTGGCGCCGCTCTTGTTCTCCACCACCACCCCGACGCCGAACTCGCGGGCCATCTCCTCGGCGATGAAGCGCGCCGTGAAGTCCGATGCGGTGGCGGTGGAGGTGGGCACGATGATGCGGATGCCCGCCTTCGGGAACTCCTGCGCCAGCACGGCTGCAGGAACGGCCAGCCCGGCCAGGGCGGCCAGCCCGAGGCTGGCCCACGTGTGAAGCAGGAAGGGTCTGCGGGTCGTCTTCACGGGTGCGCTCCTTGTGCGACGTGGGGAAGTGGGATGCCGGAAGTGCGGACGGTGTGTGGGGGATGGGGACGAATCGGCGTGGGACCACGCGTTGCCGGAGCGGCGCACGGGGCACGGGGCACGGGACACGGGGCACGGGGCCGCGCCCGCACCCTCAGCGCGCGCTCAGCCGCGTGCCCGCATCCAGGCTGATCGTGGTGGCGTTCAGGTAGGCGTTCTCCACGATCACCTGCACGAGCGAGGCGAACTCCTCCGGCTGGCCCAGGCGGCGCGGGAACAGCACCATGCGGTCGATGATCGACTGCGTGACCTGCGCCGGAAGCCCGGCCACCATGCCGGTGTCGAAGAGGCCCGGGGCGATCGTCATCACGCGGATGCCGAGATCGGCCAGGTCACGCGCCACGGGCAGCGTCAGGCCGATCACACCGGCCTTGCTGGCCGCGTAGGCGGCCTGACCGACCTGCCCCTGCCACGCGGCGCCGGAGGAGGTGTTGACGATCACGCCGCGCTCGCCCCCCGCGTCGGCCGGCTGGCGGGCCATGGCCGCGGCTGCCAGGCGGATCACGTTGAAGGTGCCCGTGAGGTTGATGCCGATCACCTTCTCCCAGGTCTGCAGCGCGAAGGGCTGGCCCTTGGAGACGGTCTTGGCCGCGTCGGCCACCCCGGCACAGTTCACGGCGATGTGCAGCGCCCCGAAGCGCTCGAGCGCGGCGTCCACCGCCTGCTGCACCTCGTGTGCCTCGGCCACCGAGGCGGTGCAGGTGTGCAGCTGCGCGGCCGGGATGTCCGCCACCTGGGCCTGCAGCGCCTGCAGCGCCTCTGCCCGCACGTCCACGGCGACGACGCGCGCACCCTGCGCCGCGAGCCGGCACGCCGTGGCGCGCCCGAGCCCGGAACCTGCACCGGTGACCAGTGCCACCGCTCCACGAACCTCCATCTCCACCCTCCCCTCGTGTCTGTGCGTGTGTGGCGCCAGCCCGTCAGGCCGTGGCGGCGCGCTCGAAGATCTGCACCCCGACCACGGCCTCCTCGATGCCGTAGAGGCCGCCGCCGTTTTCCTGGATCGCGATGCGTGCGCCATGCACCTGGCGCTGGCCGGCCTCGCCGCGCAGTTGCGTGACGAGCTCGTGGATCTGGCCGAGCCCGGTCGCCCCGATCGGGTGCCCCTTGGACTCGAGCCCCCCCGAGGGGTTGACCGGCAGGCGCCCGCCGATCGACAGCTCGCCACGCTCGGCCGCAGGCCCCGATTCGCCTCGCGCCACGAGACCGAGCCCCTCGATGTTGATGAGCTCGCCAATGGCGGTCGCATCGTGCACCTCGGCCAGGTCGACGTCGGCCGGGCCGAGCCCGGCCTGCTCGTAGGCGCGCTGCGCGGCCAGCGCCGAGATGCCGCGCTCGGGTTCGTCGGCGGTGCGGGCTTCCCCGATCTGCACCACGCTCGCGCGTACCCGCACGGCGCGCCGCGCCGCCCCGTGCAGGCGCCGCAGCCCTTCGTCGGTGCACAGCACGGCAGCGGCGGCGCCGTCGCTCACGGGCGCGCACATCGGCAGCGTCAGCGGGTAGGCGATCGGCGGGGCGGCCAGCACCTCCTCGATGGTGTAGGCCTGCCGGTACTGCGACAGCGGGTTGTGCACGCTGTGGCCGTGGTTCTTGGCGGCCACCGCCGCGATCTGCCGCTGCGTGGTGCCGAAGCGGCGCATGTGGTCGCGGCAGAACGCGGCGTAGACGTCCATGAAGACGCTGTAGGGCCGCGGGGAAGTCGTGCCCGGTGGCACCTCCACCCCGGCCCCGAGCGCGAGCAGCGTGCGCTGGTTGTCCTGCACGGTCTGCACGTCCCAGCCCGCCTCGAACACGGCGAAGGAACGGGCCTTGTCGGGCACCACCATCTTGTCGGCCCCCACCGCCAGCGCGATGTCGCAGGCACCCGCGCGCAGCGCCTGCCAGGCAAGGTGAAAGGCCGAGCTGCCGCTCGCGCAGGCGTTCTCGACCGTGAACACCGGGATGCGCTGCAGCCCGAGGCGGCGCATCGCGATCGGTCCCGGCACGCACACCTGGCCATGCAGGAAGCCGTGCGTGACGGTGCCATAGGCCGCCCACTGCACGTCGCTGCGCTGGGCGCCCGCGTCGGCCAGCGCCGCGTCCACCGCCTGCCCGATCAGCGCATACACATCGGTGTCGGGATGGCGGCCAAAGGGCGTCATGCCCACCCCTGCCACGTGCACGTCTCGCATCGCAAGCCCCCGCCTGTCGGTCAGCGACCGATGAACTGCGGCTCGCGCCGCGCCTGGAAGGCCGCCAGGCCTTCCGCCATGTCGTGCGAACGCAGGTGCGCACGCATCATCACCTGCTCGTGCAGCAGCGCGTCCTCGAGCGACTTGTCGGCCGCGTGACGGGCCACCTCCTTCATCCGGCGCAAGCCTGCCGGGCTGCGCCGCGCGAGCTCCTGCGCCAGCTCGAGCGTGGCCTCCTGCAGCCGGTCGGCCGGGTGCAGCTCGCACACCAGCCCGAGCGCGTGCAGCCGCTCGGCCGTGAGCGTGCGGCCGCTGAGCAGCAGGTACATCGCGGTGGGCAGCGGCAGCAGCCGCGGCAGCACCGAAGCACCGCCCGCGCCCGGGAACACGCCGAAGTTCGCGTGCCCGTCGCCGATGCGCGCGCCCTCGGCGGCGACGATGATGTCGGCGCACATCGCGATCTCCAGGCCGCCGGCCATCGTGAGGCCGTTGAGCGCGGCGACCACCGGCTTCGGGCAGTGGCGCAGCTGCGCGAAGGCCTGGCTCGCGCGCTCGAGGAAGTCGGTCTCGCCGGGAGCCACGCGCTGGGCCTCGTCGAAGGCCTTCAGGTCGGCCCCGGCGCAGAACGCGCGGCCCGCACCGGTCACCACCAGCACCCGCACCGCGTCGTCGATGCTCGCCTGCCGGCAGGCCTCGTGCATGGCCACGAGCATGCCGGTGGTCAGCGCGTTGAGCGCCTGCGGCCGGTTCAGCGTGAGCCGGCGCACCGGCCCGAAGTCTTCGACCAGGAGCTCGGCGGCCCCGCCTGTCGTGCATGCCTCGGCCATCGCGCTCACTCCGGCTTCAGGCCGATGGTGTCCACCACCTTCTGCCAGCGCCGGATCTCCTCCTGCACGGCCGCGGCGTAGGCCTTGGGCGCCACCGCCTCGGGCTCCAGGCCCTGGCTGTCGAGGAAGCGCTGGTAGTCGGGCGAGGCGATGATGCGCGAGACCGAGGCGACGATCTTGTCGGCAATCGCATCGGGCAGGCCGGCCGGGGCCGCGAGGTAGGTCTTGGAGGTGACCTCGAAACCGTCGAAGCCGCTCTCGGCCATGGTCGGCACCTGCGGCATCGCCTTGGAGCGCCGCGCCCCGGTGACGGCCAGGGCCTTCAGCCGCCCGGAGGCCACGTGCGGCGCCGCGGTGGCGATGGCCGGCACGCTGAACTGGATCTGGCCGCTGATGGTGTCGGTGACCAGCGGGCCGCTGCCCTTGTAGGGCACACTCACCACGTCCAGGCCCGCCATCTTGGCCATCAGCGCAGGGGCGATGTAGGTGACGCTGCCACCGCCCGCCGAGCCGAAGCTCAGCTTGCCCGGGCGGGCTTTCGCATAGGCCACGAGCTCGGCGACGTTGTTCACCGGCAGCGAGGTCGGCACCACGAGCGCGAGCAGCGCGTCGTTGATGCCCATCAGCACGCGGAAGTCCTTCACCGCGTCGAAGGGCACCGACTTGCTCAGCAGCTTGGTGAGGTACACGGCCGAGCCGCCCATGAAGAGCGTGTAGCCGTCCGGCGCCGCCTTGGCGGCCGCGTCGGTGCCGATAGTCACGCCCGCACCGGGCTTGTTGTCGACGATCACCTGCACCTTCCAGTCCTGTGCCAGACGCTCGGCGATCCAGCGCGTCGTGATGTCGGTGCCCGCGCCCGGCGACTGGGGCACGATGATCCGCACCGGGCGGTTCGGGTAGTCCTGCGCCTGGGCATGCGCCGGCAGGTTGCCCAGCCCCAGGCCGCTGGCGCAGGCCAGGGCGAGCGCCGCACCGGCACGGCGGCGGGTCCAGGTGGGGGGGGTCGGTCTGTTCACGGGCGGTCTCCTGGTGAGGCGGGAACATCGCTGGCCGAGCGCACGGCGCGGCTGGCCAGCAGGGCTTGGATCTCGGTGCTGTCCAGCCCGAGCTCCTCGGTGAGCACCTCGACCGAGTGCTCGCCGACGGCCGGCGGGGCCGTGAAGGGCACGCTCGGCCCGTCCACGTGCATGGGGCTGCGCACCATGGGCAGCTCGCCGCCGCGCACCCGCAGCGTGGACAGCAGCCCGTTGTGGCGCACCTGCGGGTCGGCCACGAGGGTCGGGTAGTCCTGCACCGGCGCGCACAGCACGCCCGCACGGCCCAAGCGCTCGAGCAGGTCGGCCACGCGGTGCGGCCGCGTCGCCTCGGCAAAGGCCTCGTGCAGCGCCTGGCGGTGCTGCTGGCGTGCGGTGCTGTCGGCGAAGCGCGGGTCCTGCAGCAGGTGCTGCAGCCCCATGAGTTCGCAAAACGGCTTCCAGTAGTGGTCGAGCACGGTGTACGCCACGGGCCCGTCGGCGGCCTGGAACACGCCCGAGGCGGCGATCAGCGGGTGGCGGTTGCCACGCCGCTCGGGGGGCCTGCCGGTCATCAGGTACTCCGACAGGATCGAGGCCTGGAAGCCCACGATCGAGTCCAGCAGCGAGGTGCCGACGACGCCGCCGCGGCCCGTCTCGTGGCGGCGCACCAGCGCCAGCAGCACGCTGGCGAAGGCGTTCGTGCCGGCGAGCATGTCCGAGACGATATTGGGCACGCGCAGCGGCGCGCCGCCAGGCTCGCCGATGAGGCTCATCAGGCCACCATAGGCCTGCATCACGGAGTCGCTGGCCGGGCGCTCGATGTTCGGGCCGGTCTGCCCGTAGCCCGA
>JBDKFA010000060.1:0-9754 GCA_039798945.1 Pseudomonadota bacterium | reverse complement strand
CAGGATCGACAGCCAGTCGATGAGTGACGACGTCGGCCACTGAGCCGGCGCGAGCGCGATCGAGCCCAGCATCCGCGGCTGCGCACGTCCGTGGCGGGCCAAGGCCTCCAGCGCAGCGAGCTTGCGCATGTCCAGGTCGGGACGCGGCGCCCACGCGCGGCGCTCGAGCCGGCCTTCGACGAAGGCCGTCAGGCCCGCGAGCATCCGCGCACGCAGCCCCTCCGGCAGCTCAAAGCCCGAGGCTTGCGAGGCGGCAAGCAGGTAGGCGGTGAGCCGGTCGCTGCCGCGAGGGCCGTCCTGGGGGCTCGGCGGGAAGTGGCTCGCCAGGCCGTCGGCGTCCAGGTGCGCGGGCAGTGTCTGCACGACGCCCGCCCACTGCGCCTTGTCCTGCAAGCCGATGGCGCGCGACGCGCGCTGCTCCAGGCAGGTGTAGGGGTAGGTCTCGAACCAGCGTCGCAGCCCGGGCAGAGCTCCCCCCAGGCGCGGCTGCACGGACACCTGCAGCCCGCCGCGCACGGTGCCCATGTCGTTCACCGCCCCCGCTGGCGGCTGCACCGGCCATGCAAGCGGCGCATCGAGCGCGGCCACCGTGGCCTGCAGCGTGCGCACCGGCACCGCTGGTACCACGACCTGGCTCACGCGCAGGCGGTCTCGGCCCGCGTCGCGCTCGCGGCCGAGCTCGTCGGCTGCGCCTTCCCAGGTGATGGAGGTGGCCTGGGCAGGCACCTCGACCTGCCAGACGAGCTCCACGGCGCTGCCAGGCTCGAGCTTGCGCTGCTGTGCGGGCAGCTCGATCACCGGCCCGCCATCCGGCCGGCCGCGCAGCGTCGCGCGCACGGTCATGGCGCGCGTGGTCGTGTTGCGCAGCGTCAGCATCGCGCCGTAGCGGTCGCCCTCGCGCACGAGCGGGGGCAGGCCGGGCAGCATCTGCAGGTCCTGGGTCACGCGCAGCGTCGCGCTGCCCGTGCCGAAGGTCTGTACGCCGGCATCGGCCACGGCCACCACCCTGAAGGCCGTCAGCGAGTCGTTCAGCGGCACCTCCACGGTGGCTTCGCCCCTTGCGTCCAGCGCCACGCGCGGATTCCACAGCAGCAGCGTGTCGAAGAGCTCGCGCGTGCCCCCGCGTCCGCCACCTCCGCCGGCCGGCACCGCCTTGCGTCCATAGTGGCGCCGGCCGATGATCTCGCCTTGCAGCGTGCTCGTCTGCACACCCCAGGCGCGCGGGCGCATCATCGCGTCGAGCAGCTGCCACGAGGCGTTGTCCTGCAGCGCGAGCAGGCCCTCGTCCACGGCGGCCAGCGCCACTTCCGTGCCGGCAAGCGGCTGCCCGTCGTGCGTCACGCGCACCTTCACGCGGGCCTTCTCGCGCACGCCGTAGGTCGACTTGTCCGGGCTGACCTCCACCTGCAGCGCATGCGCAGCCAGCCCGACCTCCAGCGGCGCCACGCCGAGCTTGAAGGCAGGACGCGAGAGGTCGACGAAGGCCGTGGGTGGCCGGTACTCGCGGCCCTCGGACCAGTAGCTGCGAGCCCATTGCACCGGCTCGCGCCAGCCCCAGGTGAAGAAGGAGTACCACGGCACGTCGCGCAGCCGCCCGCGCACGGCGAGCACGCTCACGTAGACGTTCGGGCCCCATTCGCGTGCCACCGGCAGCTCGATCGTCGGGTCGCGCCCACGCAGCGTGACCACGCGCGTGTCGATCACGCCTTCACGCTCCACCGCGACGAGCGCCGTGGCCTCGCGAAAGGGCATGCGAACCTGCAGCCTGGCGGTCTCGCCGGGCTCCACACGCCGACGCTCGGGCAGCACGTCGATGCGGTCGTCGTCATCCTGCGCGAACCACAGTTCGCCTTGCTGCGTGGCCCACACGCTCGCCGCCGCCTGCACCGGGTGGCCAGTGGCATCGCGCGCCGAGGCCACGAGCTGCACCTCGCCTGCGATCTCGAGCTTCGAGCGGCACAGCAGAAGTCCGCGCTCGTCCGTGCGGCCGCTGCACAGCACGCCCAGCTCACGCAGCCGGGTGCGGTTCTCCCAGGCGTAGAAGCCGCCCACCAGGCGCTTGCGCGCGCTCGTCACCTCCACCTGGCGGCCACGCACTTCCACCGCCTGGCCGCGCAACGGCCGGCCTTGCGTGTCGAGGGCCGCCACACGGTACTCGGCCTCCCCGCGCGCGCCTGTCCAGGCCCGGGCCTGGACACCCAGCACCACCGCGCTCGGCCACACCGGCACCGTGAGTGCCACCGACTGCATTTCGCCGTTGGGGTCCGCGAAGCTCACCTCGGCCAGCACTTCGCTGGCCCGGTCCACCGCGGGCAGCTTGTCCAGCGTCACGCGTGCCGCACCGGCTGCGCTCGTCGAGGCCGTGAGCTTGTCGGCGACGACCCGGCCTGCCGCCTCCCGAGGTGGCGCCTCGGGGTCGAATTCCTCCACCGGAGACACGCCCTCGCGCACGGCGGCGGCAGGCTCGAAGCGGAACTCCTCGTAGCCGGGAAAGGCTACGCTGCGCGGGCGCAGCAACGCCGTGGTGCGCAGCGGCGCGTGGGCCACGCCGCCGCCGCCCAGGTGCTGCAGCTGCACGTCCAGCGGCAGCACCTTCGGGGCCACCAGCGTCGGCGTGGGCGTGCTCAGCCGTGCCTGCACGAGCGGCACGCGAAACTCCTCGACGCGAAAGGTCCCGGACAGCCAGCTCATCGCCGGCGCGGCGGTCGGAGGCTGTGCCTGGCCGGGTGCCAGCCCGCGCGGCGAGGGTGGCGAGGGTGGCGCGCTGCGCTCCAGCACCACCCGCCACGCCCCGAGCCTGGCCGCCTCCGGTACCTTCCAGCTCGACACCGAGCTGCGTGCATCGGCCGGCCAGGTGATCGGCAGCACCATTTCCTCGCCGCTGCCTTCGTGCACGAGGCGCATGCGATCGGGCAGTTGCGCCGGCGGCAGGGCGGCCAGGCCGCGCGCCGTCTGGCGGCGCAGGAAGTGCTTCATCGACACCGTCTCGCCAGCCCGCACGAGCGTGCGGTCGAAGACGGTGTGGGCGCTGAAGTCCGGCTGAGGGTCGGCCGAGACGGGCACGTGAAAGCGCCACGGCTCGATGCCTCGGTCCCAGTCGGTGAAGGCGAACCCGAGGTCGGTCACGCCCGTGGCGTCGGTGTGGCGCGCGCTGACGAAGAGCGCATCGCTGCCCGGGCAGGTTGCACCCCGCACGGGCAGCGCTTGCGCGAGGCGTGCCAGGCCCTGTGCATCGGTGCGGCCCTGCCACAACGGCTGGCCTCGGCAGTCGCGCACCGCCACCTGCGCGCCAGCCACCGGGCGCCCGCGGTCCAGCGAGGTGACCCACACCAGGCTGTCCTCGCGCCCGCGCTTGACGTGCACGCCCAGGTTCGTGACAAGGACCCCGGTGCGCACGTACATCGGCTTGGGCGCCTGGAGCAGCGCCGCCCCCAGTCGCGGCGACTCGAGTTCCACCACGTGGTACCCCGGACCCGGCAGCGGGATGCCCACCACCTCGAGGCCGCCGCTGCCCGCGCCGGGCGGAGGCAGTTTCAGGATGGTGGCCTGCGCGTCAGCCGCCAGCACCGGCACCTCGCGCGTGTGCACGTGGCGCTCCACGCGTCGCTGAACCTTGCGCCCGCGCGCGTCCTCCTCCTCGCGCAGCTCCGTCCACTGCTCGCGCGGCAGGCCGAGTTCGCGCGCCAGGATGCGGCTCTCGTGCATCGTGCGCAGGCGCTGGAACCATTGCAGGATCTCGGCGTCGGTGTGCACCGTGCGCACGCGGACCTGCCCGGATCCTGTCGCGGGTGCGGGCACCCTGGCCTCGGCACCCGTGCGCAGCTCGGCCTGCACGTGCCGCAACGTCACCGGCAGCAGCGGCCCGGCCTGCGGGTCGGCCAGCCGCTCCACGACCCCGAATGGCGCGGCGGCGAACTTTGCCAGCGGCGGGGCCTCGCCAGTGCGCACCTCCAGCGGGAAGCTCGCCGCGTTGGCCAGCACCCGTCCCGTCTGGTCACGCAGCCCCGCAGGCAGCGTCAGCACGTAGCCAGCCTGTTCGGCCAAGGGAGGGGCGAAGCTCACCTCGGAGAGCCACTCGGCGTTGTCGCCACGCGGCAGGTCGGGCCCGCGTGCACCTGCTGCGCCGGCATGGGAGGCCGAACCCGCGGTGCCGCCGGCGGCCACCTTGGGTGCCAGGCGCACCTGGACGGCCAGCGCCCGCGGCACCGGTGCGGAGAAGCGCACCGTCAGCGGGCGTATCGGCAGGCAGGGGGCCTGCGCACGCTCGCGCTCGCAGCTGAACTCCGCACTGAACGCCGGGCGCACCCGCCAGCCGAAGGCCTGCTCGGCACGCGTGCGAAGTTGAGGGTCGGTGGCCGAAGCGATGCCTCGTCCCCACACGAGGCGTACCTTGGCGGTGCCAGGCAGCACACGCGTGCAGGCAAGCACCACTGCGCGCTCGGCGTGGCGCGTCCAGCGCTGCGCGCGCAGCACGGCATCACGCGCCTCGCCCGTCACCACGCGCACCGCGAGCCGGTCGCCCAGGCCTTCGACCTCGCACGCCGCATGGGCCTCGATGCTCGCTGGCGTGGCTGCCCCGGTGAGCCGCAGCACGAAGTGCTGGTCTTCCTCGATCTCGCTGCCTGGCCAGGGCAGCACCTCTGCCACGGCGGGGCCACCGGTGGAGAAGCGCACGGTCTGCGCGCCCGGCGCCGGCGTACCCCCGGCTGCCGCACCGGCTGGCTGCTGCGGCTTGATCCGCACCTCGCAGCGCAGGCCGGGTGGCAGGTCATCGCGGAAGTCGAAGACCCAGGTGCGGGGGTCTTCCCAGCGGCCCCCTCCGGGCGGGGTGACGGGCTGGCAGCTGACTGCGGCCGGATCAGGCGTTCGCGGGTCACCCAGCGGCGCCACGGGGGCGTCGAACTGCACCCGCACCTGGCGTGCCTGCGGCACCTCGCCGCGGGGGCTGATGTCGGTGACGCGGGCAGCGTGGGCAGCCAGTGCGCCCGTGACCAGCAGGAGGCCCATCCCTCGCACCGCCCACCTCTTCCGAGGCCGCACCAGGAAACGGGCTTGCATTGCGTATCCTTCGAAGTTGACCTTGCAAGCGGCTCACGGCTGGTCGGGTCCCCTCGGGGGCCGCGGTGGTCTGCCGGACATCCGCATCGCGGGAACCTAGCACGTGAACATCCTGTTCATCCACCAGAACTTCCCCGGCCAGTTCCTCCACCTTGCGCCCGCCTTGGCGGCAGCCGGTCACACCGTGCACGCGCTGACGCTGGCCGATCGGGCGTTGCCCGGTGTCACGGTGCATCGCTACCCGCTGCCCAAGCTCGAAGGCATCCGGCCGGTGCAGACGGCCGCCGAGGTGCACACGAAGATCGTGCGGGGCGAGGCCTGCGCGGCGGCGATGCTGGGGCTGCGGCGTGCCGGCTTCGTCCCCGACCTCGTCGTGAGCAACCCCGGCTGGGGCGAGTCGCTGTTCGCGAAAGACGTCTTCCCCGGCGCCAGGCTCGTGTGCCTGCTCGAGTACTTCTACGGGCTCGAGGGCGGCGACGTGGGCTTCGACCCCGAGTTCGCCGGTCCCACGCTGCGCTCGGCGGTGCGGCTGCGCATGAAGAGCCTGACGCTGCTCGATGCGCTGCACACGATGGATCTGGGTGTGGCCCCGACTGCCTGGCAGCGCAGCCGTTTCCCGGCCGAGTACCTTGGGCGCATCGTCGAGATCTTCGACGGCATCGACACCGACGTGATCAAGCCCGACCCGGCGGCGCGCTTCGTCGTGGACGAGGAGCTTGCCTTCGTACCGGGCGACCCGCTCGTCACCTTCGTCGCCCGCAACCTCGAGCCTTACCGCGGCTACCACACCTTCATGCGCGCGCTGCCCGAGTTGCTGCGCCGCCGGCCGGAGGCCCACGTGGTGGTGGTGGGCGGAGACGGCGTGAGCTACGGCGCGGCGCCCCCAGCCGGCCAGACCTGGAAGCAGATGTTCATGGACGAGGTGCGCGAGACGCTGGGCGGTGACCTGGCCCGGGTGCACTTCGTCGGCCACCTCGAGCGCGCGCGCTTCACGCAGCTGCTGCAGGTCTCGGCCGCGCACGTCTACCTGACCTATCCATTCGTGCTGTCGTGGAGCAGCCTGGAGGCGCTGGCCGCCGGGTGCCACGTGGTGGGCAGCGCCACGCCGCCCGTGCAGGAGTTCGTCGAGCACGGCGTGAACGGCTCGCTCGTGGACTTCTTCGACGTGCAGGCCCTGGCCGCGACGCTGGACGAGGCCGTGGCGCGGCGAGCCGAGTTCGGTGCGCTGCGCCAGGCGGCTCGCCGCACGGCCGTCACGCGCTGCGACCTGCGCACCGTGGCGTTGCCGCGCTGGCGGCGGGCGTTGACCGAGCTGATGGGCGCCCCGGTCTAGCGGCTGCTCTCAGGCTTCGGGATCGGGCTCGAAGCGGTCCGGGGGCAGCTTGGAGCGCCGCCGCAGGATGAACAGGAACACAGCCACGGCCACCACCAGCAGCACGCCGGGGCCGAACCACAGCACGGCAGTGCTGTTCTTCACGGGCGGGCGGTACAGCACGAAGTCGCCATAGCGCGCTGTCATGAAGTCGATGACCTCGCGGTCGGTGGCGCCGCGGCCGAGCATCTCCCTCACCTGGCGCTTGAGGTCTACCGCCAGCTCGGCGTTGGAGTCCGCGATCGTCTGGTTCTGGCACACGAGGCAGCGCAACTGCGCCGAGAGCTTGAGCACGCGTGCCTCGAACGCAGGGTCGGCCACGGTCGAAGGGGCCACCGGCGTTGCAGGGGCTCCGGTTGCCGTGGCCTGGGCCCCGGCCGAGGCGGCCACGGCACACGCCAGCACGGCCGGCGCCGCTGCCCGTGCCCACGTGCGAAGCAGAGCCTGGCCGCGCATCACACCCCCAGCTGCTTGAGCAGCGGCTCGATGCGCTCGCGCACTGCGCGCTCGGTGAGCGGGCCGATGTGCTTGTAGCGCACCTGTCCCTTGGCATCGACGACGAAGGTCTCGGGCACGCCGTACACGCCCCAGTCGATGCCGGCCCGGCCATCGAAGTCGATCAGCGTGGCCACGTACGGGTCGCCCAGGCGCTGCAGCCACGCACGGGCGTTGCCGGGCTGGTCCTTGTAATTCAGGCCGTAGATGGGCACGCGCGTGCGCCGCGCCAGGTCGATCACCAGCGGGTGCTCCTGCTGGCAGGGTGCACACCACGAGGCCCAGACGTTGAGGATCCACACCTTGCCGAGCAGGTCTTCCCGCTTGATCGACCTGGCGGGGTCGTCCAGCCGCGGCAGCGAGAAAGCCGGCGCGGGCTTGTCGATCAGCGGCGAGGGCACCTCGCGCGGGTTCAGGCCCAGGCCGACGAACAGGAAACCCGCCAGCACCAGGAAGAGGGCCAGCGGGACGAGGAACTTCAGGCTCTTCATCGCGGCGTGTGCATCGCCTCAGGGGGTGGCGGCGGCGCCGCCGGGCAGCGCCTGCTCGGCTGTGCGGCGGGCGCGGTAGCGCCTGTCGGTGGCCGCAAGCAGGCCGCCAAGGGCCATGAGTGCACACCCGCCCCAGATCCAGTCGACGAAGGGCTTCACGTACACGCGCACGATCCACGCGGCCCCGCCATCCACGGGCTCGCCGAGCGACACGTAAAGGTCCTTCGTCAAGCCGGTGCGGATCGAGGCCTCGGTCATGGGCATCGTCTGTACCCGGTAGACACGCTTCTCGGGGTACATGTCGGTCACCTTGCGGCCGTCCCGCGTGACCTCCACCCAGGCGCGCACAGCCCGGTAGTTCGGACCCTCCACCTCCTTGAACTCTCGCAGCGTGAAGGTGATGCCGTCCACCACCGTGCTGCCACCGGGCTTCATCTTCACGTCCTGCTCGACCTCGAGCGTCCTGACCATGGTGACGCCGACGATGAAGACGGCCACGCCCAGGTGCGCCACCATCATGCCGTACGACGCGCGCGAGACCATGCCGAAGCGCGTGAACCACGAGCCGGAGGCCGCGCCGCGCGGGGCCACGCGGTCCCACAGGTCGGTCAGTACGCCGAAGACCACCCACCACGCGAGCAGCAGTCCGAGTGCGCCGAGCAGGCTCATGCGCTCGGCGAGCCAGCTCGAGACAGCCGCGGCCAGCACCGCGGCGCCCGCGGCCCACTTCAGGCGCTGCGCCAGGTCAGGCAGCTCCGCCTGCTTCCAGCGTGCCACCGGCCCCACACCCATCAGCACCACCACGGGCACCATCAGCGGCGCGAAGACGGCGTCGAAGTAGGGCGGCCCCACCGAGATCTTGCCCAGGCCGAGTGCGTCGAGCACGAGCGGGTACAGCGTACCCAGCAGCACTGCCGCGCAGGCCACGAGCAGCAGCACGTTGTTGGACAGCAGCAGCGTTTCGCGCGAGAGCAGCGCAAAGCGCGCGCCCAGCCCGACCTTCGGCGCCCGCCAGGCATACAGCGCGAGCGAGGCGCCCACCACCACCACCAGGAAGCCGAGGATGAACAGGCCTCGCGTGGGATCGGTGGCGAACGCGTGCACGGAGGACAGCACGCCCGAGCGCACCAGGAAGGTGCCCAGCAGCGACAGCGAAAAGGCAAGGATCGCCAGCAGCACGGTCCAGCTCTTGAAGCTGCCGCGCTTTTCGGTGACGGCCAGCGAATGGATGAGGGCGGTGCCCACGAGCCAGGGCATGAAGGAGGCGTTCTCGACCGGGTCCCAGAACCACCAGCCGCCCCAGCCGAGCTCGTAGTAGGCCCACCAGCTCCCGATCGCGATGCCCAGCGTCAGGAAGAGCCACGCGACCGTCGTCCACGGCCGCGTCCAGCGTGCCCACTGGGCGTCGAGGTTGCCGCCGATGAGTGCCGCCACCGCGAAGGCGAAGGCCACCGAGAAGCCGACGTAGCCCATGTAGAGCATCGGCGGGTGGATGATCATCCCCGGGTCCTGCAGCAGCGGGTTCAGGTCGCGGCCGTCCAGCGCGGCGGGCAGCAGGCGCTCGAAGGGGTTGGAGGTGAGCAGCGTGAAGAGCAGGAACCCCACCGAGATCAGCGACATCACGGCCAGGATGCGGGCGACCACCGGCAACGGCAGGTGCCGGCTGAACAGGGCGACCGCCACCTGCCACAAGGCCAGCATCAGCAGCCACAGCAGCAGCGAGCCTTCGTGCCCGCCCCACACCCCCGCCACGCGGTAGAACAGGGGCAGCTCGCTGTTGGAGTGATGCGCGACGTACTGGACCGAGAAATCGTTGACGACGAAGGCTGCGGTCAGGCTTGCGTAGGACAGCACCACGGCTGCGAACATGGCCACCGAGCCCGGCCGCGCGAGTGCCATCCAGTCGGCGCGGCCTGTTTGCGCGCCGGCCAGCGGCAGCGTGCCCACCGCCAGCGACAGGCCGAGGGCGATCCACAGGGCAAAGTGCCCGAGCTCCGCATTCATTGGACAACCCTCATGGCTTCATCCCCTGCACGGTCTGCCCGTACTTCGCATCACCCTTCTTGGCCTTCTCCAGGGCCTCGGCGGCCTCGGGCGGCATGTAGTTCTCGTCGTGCTTGGCCAGCACCTCCTGGGCCTGGAACACGCCGTCCGCGCCCAGCCGGCCCTGAGCGACGACGCCCTTGCCCTCGCGGAAGAGGTCGGGCAGGATGCCCCGGTACTCGACCGCGACCTTCTGCACCGTGTCGGTGACGACGAAGCGCACCGTCACGCCGTCGTCCTGGCGGCGCACGCTGCCGCTCTCGACGAGTCCGCCCAGGCGGAAGGCCCTGGCCTG
>JBDKFA010000059.1:0-4180 GCA_039798945.1 Pseudomonadota bacterium | reverse complement strand
GCGCCAAAAGTGCTGAAATTTAGCCTGGGAGTTTACTTTTTCAATCCGCTGTTCAAGCAACTGAGCTACCGGGCCATTAATCTACAAGTTATAGCATCTCGCAGAACGCCCCTTGGGACTCAGCCTGCTTTTTTACTGCGGGAGAGGTCGACACCCAGCTGCTTGAGCTTGCGGTAGAGGTGCGTGCGCTCCAGGCCGGTCTTTTCGGCCACGCGGGTCATGGACCCGCCTTCCTGGGCGAGGTGGAATTCGAAGTAGCTCTTCTCGAAGGCGTCGCGCGCTTCGCGCAGCGGGCGGTCGAGGTCGAAATCCTGGCGCGAGGCAGGCCCCGAAGGCGGGGCGACAGCCGGTGCTGCGGCCGGGACGACGGCTGTCGCAGCCGCGGGGCGCGCCACACCGCCCGACAGGCCAGTGTCCGCAGCGGTCTCGCCGGCCACCGGTGCGCGGGCCGCAGCCGAGCCCGGCCGGGCAAGCGCCTGGTCCACCGCCCGCAGCAGCTTTTGCAGCGTGATCGGCTTTTCGAGGAAGGCCACCGCGCCAAAACGCGTGGCCTCCACGGCGGTGTCGATGGTGCCGTGGCCGCTCATCATGATCACCGGCATCGTGAGCAGCCCCGCGCCGGCCCACTCCTTGAGCAGCGTGATCCCGTCCACATCGGGCATCCAGATGTCCAGCAGCACGAGGTCGGGCCGCATGCGCTCGCGGGCGCGCCGGGCCTGGGCCGCGTTCTCGGCGAGCTCGACCGTATGGCCTTCGTCGGTGAGGATCTCGCTGAGCAGGGCGCGGATACCGAGCTCGTCGTCGACTACAAGGATCGTTGCCATAGGAGGGGGCGCGGTATCGGTTGCGGGTTCACCGGGCTCATCCGCGCCGCGGCTGGGGGCCGCCGTCAGGAGGGTGCAGAGGCGAAAATGATAGCGAAACCCTGGCCCCGGTGATCGCTGCGGCCGAATCGCCGTCGGCATGGAGGTTGGCCAGCCGCAGCCGGGCACCGTGCTCGTCGGCGATTTTCTTCACCACCGCAAGCCCGAGGCCGGTGCCGCGCGGCTTGGTCGTGACGTACGGCTCGAACGCCCGCTTGAGCACATGCTCAGCGAATCCCGGGCCATTGTCGGCGACGACGAGCCGCACCACTTGCAGCGACCCGTCGGGTGCCCGCGTCGTGTCGGTGCACACCGTGACGCAGCCGCCCTCACGCCCGCCCACTGCATCCAGCGCGTTCTGCACCAGGTTGTGCACCACCTGGCGCAACTGGCTGGCATCCCCCAGCACCGCGGGCAGCTCAGGAGCCAGGCGAGCCTGCAGCGTCCCGCTTTCCTGCTGGGCCGCGTACAGGCCGAGGACGTCGGCGACCATGTCGTTCAACGACAGCGGCACCAGCTGCGCCGTGGGCAACCGCGCATAGCTGCGGAACTCGTCGACCAGCGTCTTCATCGCCTGCACCTGGGCGACGATCGTCTGCACGCTGCGCTCGAGCATCGCGTGGTCGGCCCCCTCGAGGCGGGCCCCGAGCTTGTGCTGCAGGCGCTCGGCCGAGAGCTGTATGGGGGTGAGCGGGTTCTTGATCTCGTGTGCCAGGCGGCGCGCCACCTCGGCCCAGGCTTGTGCGCGCTGCGCCGAGACCACCTCCGTGATGTCGTCGAAGACGAGCAGGCGCATGTCGCCGGGCATCGTCGCGCCGCGCAGGAAGAGCGTGACGGCATCGGGCTGGCCGTCCTGCAGCACCAGGGCATCCTGCCACTGCAGCCCCTGGGCCTCCTCGGGCGTCCGAAGCCCCGCCTCGAAGCGCTGCGTGACGGCCTGCGCCAGAGCCTGCAATCCGGCCACCTCGTGCAGGCCCTGGCCGACATGGGCCTGCAGCGGCTGGCGCAGGATCCGCGTGGCGCCCGGATTCGCGCTCTCGATGCGCCCGTCGCGGTCGAACACGATCACGCCCGGAGTGAGGTTGTCGAGGATGGTCTGCAGCCGGGTGCGGGCGCTCTCGAGCTGTTGCAGGCTGCCCTCCACCTGCGCGCGGGCTTCGGCCACCTGCTGCGTCATCGCCGCGAAGGAGCGTGTGAGCCCCCCAAGTTCGTCGTCGGAGGGGAACACGGGCCGTGCGCGCAGGTTGCCGGCGGCCACCTCGCGCACACCGTCGGCCAGCAGCAGCAACGGGCGCACGATCTGGTTGCCCAGCACCACGGCCAGCAACACCGCGCCGAACACCGTCAGCACCAGCGCCAGCGTCAGGGTGCCGATGTACAGGCGGCGCAAGGCTTCGCGGGCCAGGGCCCGCTGCTGGTATTCGCTGTACGCCGCCTGCACCTTCAGCGCATCGCTGGCCACCCCGCTGGGCAGTGGCTGCACCGCGAAGACGAACCGGTCTTCAGGGCCGACGGCGGCCAATCCCCCGGCGGGCACCACCGCGAGCGCACGCACCCGCGGGCCGCTGCCCGTCTCGTCCTCCAGCCCCTCGATGTGCGCCGCCTGTCCGGTGCTGCGCGCTTGCCGCAGCAGCGTGGCACCGGGCCGCTCCGGGACGAGGTCCGCAGCGCCCCCTCCCGCGCTCAGCAGGACCTGCCCGGCTGGCCCGATGAGCGCAAGCGAGCGCGCACCGATGCGCTCGCGTTCACGCTCCAGGTCCAGCGCGCTCAGCGCGCGTGCCTCCAGGCTCAACCGGGCGGCCGCCGAGGCCGTGCGGGACGCCACCTGCTGCTGCAGCGAGTCGAGGGTGTTCTTGCCCAGCGACAGGCCCGCGTCCAGGGCCGAGGCGAGCTGCACGTCGAACCACGCTTCGATGCTGCGCGCCGCAAACTGGTAGCTCACGGCGTAGATCACGAGGCCGGGCAGCACACCCACCAGCGCGAAGATCCCCGCCAGCCGCAGCAGCAGCCGGCTGCCGAAGCGTCCCTTCCTCAGCCGCACGAAGAGCCGGCCGAAGGCGACCAGCAGCACCACGGCCAGCAGCAGGGCCACGCCGAGGTTGGTCCAGAAGAGCCAGACCAACTCGCGCTCGTACAGGCCGGGACCGCTGTCGCTGAAGGACAGCACGAAAGCCACCACCAGGGAGCCGCCGAGCAGGGCCAGCAGCCCCACTCCCCAGCCCCAGCGCAGGCGCATGCGCACCGCGCTCACTCCAGCTTCAAGGTGCGCTCGACGCGCAGCTGCCAGTCGCCTTGGGACGTCAGGCCGATCTGCATGGGCCCTGGCAGCTGGCTGGTGTCGAGCCGGAACGAGAACTCCACGTAATGCCGCGCATCGGCGTCCAGCGTCGCGAGTTCGACCAGGCTCCAGCCCGACAGGCGCGAGACCGCCCCGATGGCCTCCGCCAAGGTGGCGAAACTCTGCCCGAGCGCGCCGATGCCCACCCTCCAGGTCGAAGTCAGGGGCTGGAAGGCGAGGCGCCATGTCCGGGATACGCGAGCCACGCGCTCATCGCGCCAGTACCAGCGGCTGCGCAGCACGACCGCCTCGGCCACGAAATAGACCGGGATGCCGCGCTCCAGCGCGTCCTGGACGCCGCGCGGGAACTGCAGCCGGGTGCTGAAGTCGAGGGTGAGCCAGCCGTCCTGGCGTTGCAGTTCCAGCGTGACGAGGTCCACCCCTTGGGCACGCGCGGGCACGACACCCCAAGCCGCCACCCCGCCCAGGCAGGCCGCCACGGGCCAGGCCAGCAGCCGGCGACGGGGCAGCGACGGGTCGGGGCGCTTGTCGTTCACGTGCGCTTGTGAAGCAGGGCGTAATAGAAGCCGTCAGCGCCCGGAGGCGGGGACGGACTGGGGGACGACGGGTGCAGCTCGCCCATCCGTGCACCATTGTCGGGCAGGCCGCTGAGGTGGCCCGGCGAAGCAGGATCACGCACGGCATCGGCCGCCTGAGGCCGTTGCAAAAACGCGTCGATGCGCTGCTGCCCCTCGGCGTGGAACCACGAACAGGTGGCATAAAGCAGCCGGCCGCCGGGCTTGACGAGCGGCCACAGGGCCAGCAGGAGTTCGTCCTGCTGGCGCGCGAGCGCGGCAATGTCCGCGGGCCGGCGCAGCCAGCGGATGTCGGGGTGGCGCCGGCCGACACCCGAGCCGCTGCACGGCGCATCGAGCAGCACGGCATCGAAGGGCTCGCCGTCCCACCACGCCTGGGGGTGTGCCGCATCGGCATGCTGCAGCCGGGCCTGCAGGCCCAGCCGCTGCAGCGTCTGACCCAC
>JBDKFA010000058.1:0-25499 GCA_039798945.1 Pseudomonadota bacterium | reverse complement strand
TAGGCGCGAGCTGCCGATGAGGAAACCGAGCAGCACGCCCACCACGATGGACAGGCCGAAGCCGAGCATCGTGACCCAGAAGGTCTTCCAGGCCGCTTCCATCAGCGGGCCGCTGAACTGCGCGAACTGGCGCGCGATCTCCACCGGCCCGGGGAAGATGAAGTCGGGCACGTTCAGCAGCCACACGGCCGCCTGCCACACCACGAGCACGAAGGCGAGCACGACCAGCGGCGACCAGCGTTCCATTGTCTTGGTGATCTTCATGCGGGGCCTTGCTCAGCGGTTCGAGGGGTTCACGGCGGTCGCGGATGTCGGTCGCATCACGGCCTCACTGCGGCACGGCCACGCCGGTCTTGCGGATGGCGCCGATGTGGCCGCGAAGCTCGTGCACGATGTCGGTGAAATGTGGGGTGTAGGTGACTTCCAGGTCGCGCGGGCGCGGCAGGTCGATCTCGCGCTTGACGACGAAGCGCCCCGGGCTCTTGCTCATCACGTAGACGGTGTCGGCGAGGAAGACGCTCTCGCGCAGGTCGTGCGTGACGAGGATGACGTTGAACTTCTGGGCGGCGTGAAGGTCGCGCAGCGCGCACCACAGCTCCTCCCGCGTGAAGGCATCGAGCGCGCCGAAGGGCTCGTCGAGCAGCAGCATCTTGGGCTCGTGGATCAGCGCGCGGCAGATCGAGGCGCGCTGCTGCATGCCGCCGGAGAGCTGCCACGGGAACTTGTCCTCGTAGCCGCCCAGGCCCACGCTTTGCAGCAGCTTGCGTGCCTTCTCCTCGTACTCGCGCCGGCGCGCCTTGAAGGTGGAGCGGTAGGGCTCGACGATCTCCAGCGGCAGCAGCACGTTGTCCACCGTCGTGCGCCAGGGCAGCAGGCTCGGGGCCTGGAAGGCCATGCCGCTGATCTTCAGCGGCCCGGTCACGGGCTGGCCGTCGATGTGGATGGTGCCCTTGCTCGGCATCTTCAGGCCCGTGGTGAGCTTCATGAAGGTGCTCTTGCCGCAGCCCGAGGGGCCGACGATGGCGATGAACTCGCCCGAGCCCACCTGCAGCGAGATGTCCTCGACCGCGTAGTGGCCCTGGGCGAGGAGCTCGTCGTTGTAGGCGAGCCAGACGTTGCGGAAGTCGACGAAGGCGTTCATGGCTGGGCAGGCAGTGGGTCAAGGCGCAGCGGCCTGAAGGGTCGGTCGTGTCCGGAGACAATCCGGGTCATGAACATACGCAACGGGGCGCGTTCGCGCACCAAGGCCGCCACAGCGGGCCGCAGCGGCCGGCCGGCTTTCTTGCCGCAGCCGCGCCGGGTGACAGGGTGGGCGGCGCTCGCCGCCCTCGCGGTGTCGATGGTGCCGGCCGTGGCGGCGGCACAGGCGCCGCCCGTGTGGTCGGGCTGGCCGGATTCGCTGGCGCGTGCCGAGCACTGGCGGCTGGCCGTCTCGCCCTTCACGCAGCACTGGCGCCCGAGCGACGAGCACCGCATGGTGCGTGCGGTGGCGCTCGAGCGCTTCGGCGACGACGGCCGATTCTGGGGGGTCTCGTACTTCACGAACTCGTTCGGTCAACCCAGCGGGTACGCGTTCATCGGCCAGCGCTACCCCGGCATCCTCGGCCAGCCGTCGATGTACGCGCAGTGGTCGGGCGGCATCATGTACGGCTACACCGGAAAGTACCAGCACAAGGTGCCGCTGAACTTCAAGGGCTTCTCGCCGGGGTTCGTGCCGTCCATCGGCTTCAAGTTCACCCGGAACACGTCCTTCCAGTACAACCTGCTGGGCGATGCCGGGGTGATGTTCCAGATTTCGCACGACTGGCGCTGATGGCGAACGGCTGTCGCGGCTCCCGCGGCGCACGCAGCGCCCCGGGAGCCGCTTGCAGCTTCACTTCTTCGCCGGCGGCAGGATGTTCAATTCGGCCTTCGGCGGCAGGAAGGCATCCGTCCACACCGCATCCGGGTTCACGCGCGTCTTGGTGTTGAAGGCGTCGGAGACCTGAGAGGCCATCAGCGCCAGGCGGCCCGGCACCACGACACCGAAGCCCTCGCGGCGCGCATCGGGGCTGGCGACCACCGCATCGATGGCCATGCGCAGGCGGCGCCGCTCGAGCGCGACGTCGATGATGCCGTCACGCGCCTTCACGTAGTCGATGGTCGGGTCGGGGTTGGCCATGACCTCCTTGGCGCCCTTGGCAAAGGCGCTCAGGAAGGCCTTGACGGCTGCCGGGTTCTCGCGCAGGAGCTTGGGCGAGGCGATGATGACGTTGCCGTACAGGCGCACGCCGTGCTCGGCGTAGGGCATGACGACGATGTCGTCCGTCTTCACGCCGCGGGCCTCGAGGTTGAGCATCGAGGTGAAGGAAAAGCCGGTGATGGCGTCGATGTCGCCGCGCACGAGCATCGTCTCGCGCAGCGGCGGGTCCATGCTGGTCCACGTCACGCTGCTGATGCCGTTGGCCTTCTGGAAGATCGGGAAGCCCCGGCGCCCGGCGTCGAAGACAGGCGCGCCGAGCTTCTTGCCGTTCAGGTCGGCCGGCGTCTTGATGTTGTTCTTCTTCAGGGTCAGCACGGCCGCGGGCGTGTTGTTGTAGACCATCATCACGGCCACCGGCTTGTTCGGCGCGTCCGGGTTGTTGGCGTGGAACTCCATCAGCGCGGCCAGGTCCGCGAAGCCCATGTCGTAGGTGCCCGAGGCCACGCGCGTGACGGTGCCGCCCGAGCCGTTGCCGGCGTCGATCGTCACGTCCAGGCCCGCGGCCTTGTAGTGGCCCTTGGCCGAGGAGGCGAGGAAGAGGGCGGCCGGGCCCTCGAAGCGCCAGTCGAGCTGGAACTTGATCGGCGTCTGGGCGAAGGCGGGTGCACCGAGCAGGGCGGCACAGGACGCCAGCAGGGCGCGGCGGGTGAGGGCACGCAGGGACATGGGAGCTTCTCCGGAAAGGAATGCGGATGCGGCAGGTGAGCAATTTGCATGCTCGCTCGGGCGGCGCAGTATTGCACCAACCGTGTGCGGCCGTCACCGGGGCTTGTGCCGGGGTGGTGCGCGCGTGCGCCGCGGCCGTGCAAGGGCCGTGCGGGTCGTTGGCGGGCGGGTGCACCGGCCGGTAGTAGGATGCGGGCCCGCCCCGCACCTCCCCGACCCCGAAGGCCATCCATGGGACTGAGCACGCACGTTCTGGACACCGCACACGGCTGCCCGGCCGCCGGCATGCGCGTCACGCTGCAGCGCCTGGAAGGCGAGCGCGCCGTGACGCTGAAGACGGTGCTGCTCAACGCGGACGGGCGTGCCGAGGGCGGGCTGCTCGACAGCGCCTCGCTGGTGCCGGGCCGTTACCGGCTGCTGTTCGAGGTGGCCGCCTATTTCCGCGGGCGCGGCGTGGACCTGCCCGAGCCGCCGTTCCTGGACACGGTGCCGCTGGAGTTCGGGATCGCCGATGCCGCCAGCCACTACCACGTGCCGCTGCTCGCGAGCCCGTGGAGCTACGGCACCTACCGGGGAAGCTGAGGGGAACGAGGCTGCGCCCGGCGGCCTGCCTCAGCGCGCAGCTGGCCGGGCATGGGCGAGCCAGGCCTCGGCCAGGCGCACCCAGTAGGTGGCCCCGAGCGGCAGCACGGCGTCGTTGAAGTCGTAGGCGGGGTTGTGCAGCAGGCACGGGCCGTCGCCGTGGCCGGCCGGCCGGTGCTCGCCTTCGCCTTCGCCGTTGCCCAGGAACACGTAGGCACCCGGACAGGCCTGCAGCATGTAGGAGAAGTCCTCGCTGGCCATGCTCGGCTCCTGCACCGGCACGCGTTCGGCGCCGGCGATCTCGCGCATCACGGCGGCGGCGAAGTCGGCTTCGTAGCGGGTGTTGACGGTGGCGGGCACGCGGCGCACGAAGTCGAGTTCGAGCGTGGCTCCGAAGGCCGGGCCGAGGTGCGTGCAGATCTCGCGCATGCGCCGCTCCACCAGGTCGGTCACCTCGTCGGCGAAGGTGCGCACCGTGCCCTCGAGCACGCAGTGGTCGGGAATCACGTTGATGGCTTCACCGGCACGGATCAGCGTGGTGGAGACCACCGCCGTGTCGATGGGCTTGACGTTGCGGCTGACGATCGACTGGAACGCCTGCACCACGTGCGAGGCGATCACCACCGGGTCCACGCCGCGATGCGGGTGCGCGGCGTGCGCGCCGGTGCCGCGCACCGTCACCTTGAAGGTGCTGCCGCCGGCCATCACCGGCCCGGGGCTCGAGGCAAGGGTGCCCGCGGGCATGCCCGGCCAGTTGTGCAGGCCGAAGATCGCCTCCATCGGGAAACGCTCGAAGAGGCCTTGCTGCACCATGGCGTGCGCGCCGCCGCGGCCTTCCTCGGCGGGCTGGAAGACGAGGTAGACCGTGCCGTCGAAGGCGCGCCGGCGGGCGAGGCTTTGCGCGGCGGCCAGCAGCATCGCGGTGTGGCCGTCGTGGCCGCAGGCGTGCATCTGACCGGCGTGGCGGCTCGCGTGGGCGAAGGTGTTGGTCTCGGTGATCGGCAGCGCGTCCATGTCGGCCCGCAGGCCCACGGCGCGGCCGCTTGCCCCGCCGTCGCGCCCGCGCACGATGCCCACCAGCCCCGGCTTGGCCAGCCCGGTGTGGACCTCGATGTTCCAGCGCCGCAGGCAGTCGGCCACGAGGGCGGAGGTGCGGTGCTCCTCGAAGCCGAGTTCGGGGTGGGCGTGGATGTCGCGTCGGATGCCGACGAGGGTGGGGGCGTCTTCGACGATGTCTTCGAGCAGGTTCATGGAGTCTTCTCCCTGTGGAGCCCGCGTGCGTGCGCGAGCGCTTGTTCGAGGTCGGCAATCAGGTCGTCGGTGTGTTCCAGGCCCACCGACAGGCGCAACAGGTCCGCGGGGGCCGGCGTGCCGGCACCCTCGATGCTCGCGCGGTGCTCGATCAGGCTTTCGGTGCCGCCGAGGGAGGTGGCGCGTTTCCAGAGCTGGGTGTGGGCGGCCACGGCAATGGCAGCAGCCTCGGCACCCCCGGCCGCGGAGCCTTCCGGGGCCTTCACGCGCAGCGAGAGCATGCCGCCGAAGCCGCCGTGCATCTGCGCACGGGCGATGGCGTGGCCCGGGAAACCCGGCAGGCCGGGATACAGCACGGCCTGCACGTGCGGGTGATTGGCGAAATGCGTGGCGATGCGCAGCGCGCTCGCGCACTGGGCGGCCACGCGCACGTGCAGCGTGCGCATGCCGCGCACGAGCAGCCAGGCCTCGAAGGAGCCGAGCGTGCCGCCGACTTGTGCGCGCACCTTGCGCACGCGCTGCCAGAAGGGGCTGTCCTCGCGCGCGACGAGGGCGCCGGCGATGAGGTCGGAGTGGCCGTTGAGGTACTTGGTGGCCGCGTGCATCACCACGTCCGCGCCGAGCGCGAGCGGCTGCGTGAGCACGGGCGTGGCGACCGTGGAATCCACCGCGAGCAGCGCACCCGCCGCGTGCGCCAGGCGCGCGGTGGCGGCGATGTCGGTGAGCGTCCACAGCGGGTTGGCGGGCGTCTCGATCCACACGAGCTTCGTCTGCCCCGGCCGCAACGCGGCCTGCACCGCCTCGGGCCGGTCCATCTCGATGAACTCCACCTGCAACCCCCAGTGGGTGGCGAAGGTGGCGAGCCAGTTGCGCAGCGCCCAGTACATCACCTTGGGGGCGAGCACGTGGTCGCCCGGGGCGAGGGCCTGGAACACCGCCGTCGCCGCGGCCATGCCCGAGGCGAAGAGCAGGGCCTGATGGCCGCCCTCGAGCCGGGCCAGCAGGGCCTCGGCCTGGTCGAAGGCGGGGTTGTCGGCGCGCGCGTAGACCCGCCCGGTGCGGTACTGGTTGTCGGGGTCGCGCAGGTAGGTGGAGGAGACGTGGATCGGCGGGATCACCGCGCGCGTGGCCTCGTCGACCCAGCCGAGCGCCTGGGCGCTCAGGGTGGCGGGGTGCAGGTTCGGGTCGGGGGGCGTAGGCATTCCGCGATTGTCACGGATGCGGCCCGTTCAGTTCGCGATGGGGTCGCACGGCTCGGGGCTCCAGCCGGCCTCGCGCAGATGCCGGTACACGGTGGTGCGCGAGATGCCGAGCCGGCGCGACGTTCGCGCGACGTTGCGCCCGGCGCGCTCGAAGGTGTCGACCACGGCCTCGCGCGTGAGCCGGCGCAGGCCATCGCCGGCATCCGCGGTGCGCAGCGCCACGGCCCCGTGCCGCGCGGCCGCAGGACCTGGGGGTACCCCGGCCGGCGGCTGGGCCGCGAGGTGGGGCTCGACATGGTGGACGCGCAGCCGCGTGTCCTGCGGATGGCACCCGTCGCCCGTGGCGTCGAGCAGCGCTCGGGTGAGCACCGTGCGCAGTTCGCGGAAGTTGCCGGGCCACGCGTGCGCGCACAGGCGCTGCAGCGCCTCGGGTTCGAGCGTGGCCTGCGGGTCCAGGCGGCGCAGCGTCAACGCCACGGCGGCGGCGAGGTCCCCCCGGCGGCGCAGCGGCGGCAGGCGGACCTCCACCACCGCGAGCCGGTACAGCAGGTCGGCACGGAAGCGCCCGGCGGCCACGGCCGCGTGCAGGTCGACGTGGCTCGCGGCGAGGATCTGCACGTCCACCGTGCGCCCGGTCGGTGCGCCCACGGGCCTGACCGTGCGGTCGTCCAGGAAGCGCAGCAGCTTGGCCTGCATCGCCAGCGGAAGCTCCCCGATCTCGTCGAGCAGCAGCGTGCCGCCATCGGCTGCGGCGATGAGCCCGGTGCTGCCCTCCCTGCGCGCACCGGTGAACGCGCCACCCGCATAGCCGAAGAGCTCGGCCTCGACGATCTCGGCTGGCAGCGCCGCGCAGTTCACGCCCACGAAGCCGCCGCGGCGACCGCTGCAGCGATGCGCGTGGCGCGCGAGCACTTCCTTGCCGGTGCCGGTCTCGCCATGGATCAGCACCGGTGCGGCCAGGCGCACCGCGCGCCTGGCGGTGCGGCAGGCGGCTTCGACGGCGGGGTCGTCGGCGATGAACTCGGGGCCGGAGGCGTCCTGGGCGCCATCCTGGGCAGGGTGCGCAGCGGCAGCCGCAGGCCCCTTCGATGGCGACCCCGCGCGCGATGAGGGGACGGCCGGCGGCAACGGTGACGCGGGCCACGAAGCCTGCGCCGGCCAGGCCGGGCTGCCGAGGAGCCGGGCCGACAGCGCGCTGCCCATGCGGTCGCGCAGCTGGGCCTGCCCGTGCCGGGCCATGCGCGCGAGGGCGGTCTCCAGGCGCTCGTCGAAGAGGGCCTCGAAGCGTGAGCCGCAGTCGGTGCGCAAGCCGGTGAGCAGCTGGCGCGCCCGTGCATTCGCGCACAGCAACCGGCCGTCGCCGTCGAAGGCCAGGAGGCCCGAGGAGAGCGTGCCGAGGAACTCGGCACGCGGATGGACGGCCACCACCAGCTCGTGCGCCATCTGCTGCTGCAGCAGGCCGTTCTCGATGTGCGTGGCCGCCATCTGAACCAGAGCCAGCGTGTGCCGCTGGCGCGACTCATGGTACGAGGACGCGTCGAGCACGCCCACGATCTCGCCGCGGGTGTCGCGCACCGGCGCGGCGGTGCACGAGATCGCGCCCAGGCTGTGGAAGAAGTGCTCCGGGCCGGAAACCGCCACCGGCTGGCCCAGCCGCAGCGCCGTGCCCAGCCCGTTCGTGCCGGCCTGCGCCTCGTCCCAGCGTGCGCCAGGCACGATGCCTGCGCCCGAGCCGCTCATCGCGAAACGGTTGTCGGCGTAGAGGTCGAGGATCACGCCCTCACGGTCGGCGAACGCGAGCAGGAAGTTCGAGCCGGCGATCTGCTTCGTCAGGGTCTCGAGCTCGGCCTGCGCGAGCCGGCGCACGGTCTCGGCCTGCTCGCGCCGGGCGCGCAGCTCGCTGGCGGGCGCGATGCGGATCTCCGGCGTGCCGCCGGGGTCCAGGCCGCTGGCCAGGCACCGCTTCCAGCTGGCAGCGATCGGGGCGGGCAGGGATTCACTGGCGGGTGCGAGCATGTCGGTGGAACACCGCGGCGGCGCAGCGGCTGCAGGCCCGGACCGACGCGTGGGGATGGGGTTCGGAAAATGCAGCCAGCGTAAAGGGCGCATGATTGGCGGCGTTTGCACTTGGGCAACCCAGTGTTGCAAAGTGTTCAACTTGTGGACGCACGCTGGACATGGTGTGCAGATCGGCGGCGCCGAGCCCGGGGCGCTGACGGTTCCTCTTCCTGGGGACGCATCCGCCGCGATCGGTGTTCTCCCGGGGTGGCACGTCCATTGCCACGAACCACCCGTTCTGGCCTCGCCACGTCGGTGGCCTGGGCAGACGAGACTGGTCTTTGTCCCACCCTGGCAACAAGGAGACTCCCGATGACGATCCACTTCCGCCCCCGCGCCCTGCGGCTGGCCGCTGCCGTCGCCGTGGCCGGCGCACTGGCCGTGCCCGCATTGGCCCAGCAGCAAAGCCTCGAGAAACTCAAGCAGTTCAAGGTCGCCAGCACCGACCTGAACATCCCCACCGTGGCCCAGACCGGTCGCAACGCGGACGCGATCCGCGCCAACCTGAAGGGCGTGAAGCTGCCCCCCGGGTTCAAGATCGAGCTGTACGCCGTCGTGCCCGATGCGCGCCACATGGCGGTGGCGCCGAGCACGAACATGCTGTTCGTGAGCACGCGCAAGACGACGGTGTGGGCCGTCACGGACCGCAACAGCGACGGTGTCGCCGACGAGGTCAAGAGCTTTGCGCCGTCGCTGAAGTTCACCAACCCCAACGGCGTGTGCTGGACGCGGGACGGCTTCCTGATCGTCGTCGAGCACAACCGCGTGCTCAACTTCCCGGCCGCCGAGTTCTTCTACGAGACCCCGGACGTGGCGGTGATCGAGGTGGTGCCCCAGGGCAAGCTGATCCCGCCCGAGGAGGAGAGCTTCAACCACGGCGCGCGCACCTGCCGCGTCGGGCCGGACGGCAAGCTCTACGTGACGCTCGGCCAGCCCTTCAACGTGCAGCCGCGCGAGAAGGTCAAGCTCTACGACGAGCTGGGCATCGGGGGCATCATCAGCATGAACCCCTTCGACGGCACGGGGCGCGAGGTCTTCGCGCGCGGCGCGCGCAACTCGGTGGGCCAGGACTTCAACCCGAAGGACCGCTCGCTGTGGTGGACGGACAACCAGGTCGACGGCCTGGGTGACGACATCCCGCCGGGCGAGCTGAACCGTTCCACCGCCAAGGGCCAGCACTTCGGTTTCCCGTGGACCAACGGCGGCGTGAAGATCGCCGGTGGCCCCGCGGCTCCCGACCTGAAGGACCTGCCGGCGCCCGCGGGCATCATCGAGCCGCAGGTGAACTTCCCGGCGCACCAGGCGCAGCTGGGCATGAGCTTCTACACCGGCTCCATGTTCCCTGAGAAGTACCGCGGCGGCATCTTCGTGGCCGCGCACGGCTCGTGGAACCGCACGAAGGCCACCGGTGCGCTCATCAACTTCGTCTCGCTCAAGGCCGATGGCACCGCCGACAAGAGCGAGGTCTTCGCCGAGGGCTGGCTCGACGCCAATGGCATCTACCGCGGCCGTCCGGTGGACGTGGCGGTGATGAAGGATGGCTCGCTGCTGATCAGCGACGACTTCGCCGGCGCCATCTACCGCGTCACGTACGCGGCGCCGTGACGGCGGCGCCCCGCGCCGGCGGGCAGGGCCGTCCAGGGCGGTCCGGCCCGCTGCGCGAGGCGCCTGCCTGGCGCGACGTGCCGCATGCATCATCCCAAGCGGGCCGGCTGCGCCGGCCCCGACACGACATGTCTGAAACTCCTCGCGAAGAATCCACTCGCCTGCTCGCCCGCATCGGCGTGGCGAGCCTGGTCTCGGCCCTGTGCCTGGGGGCGCTGAACGCGACGGCCCGCGATCCCGCGGCCGGGCGCGACAAGGCCCAGGCGTGCGCGGTATGCCACGGCGCGAACGGGATCTCCACCCTGCCGGATGCCCCGCATCTGGCCGGGCAGCCGGCGATCTACCTCGCGGCCCAGCTGAAGGCCTACCGCAACGGCACGCGCAAGCACGAGGTGATGAACGTGATGGCGCGTCCCTTGTCGGACGCTGACATCGACAACCTGGCAGCCTGGTATGCGTCGATCCGGATCGAAGCCACGCTGCCGAACTGAGGGCGCCATGAGGCCTGGCGCGGCGGCCGCGGCGACCGCAGCGGCTGCCTGGGCGCTCGCGTTGCTGGCCCCGGGCGTTGCACTGGCGCAGCAGACGCAGCAGGCGCAGCCTGAACCCGCGGCTCCCGCCGAGCGCCTGGTGATCACGGCCAGCGGCGCCGAGCGCCGGATCCTGGACACGCCCTATGCGGTGGGGACCGTGGACGCCGAGGCGCTGCGCGCCGCGGGCCCGATGGTCAACCTCTCGGAGGCGCTCTCGCGGGTGCCGGGCGTGGTGGCGTCCAACCGCCACAACTACGCCCAGGACCTGCAGATCAACTCGCGCGGCTTCGGCGCGCGCGCGAGCTTCGGCGTGCGCGGGATCCGCCTGCTCACCGACGGCATCCCGGCCAGCGGCCCCGACGGGCAGGGCCAGGTGTCGCACTTCGACCTCGCCGGCGCGCAGCGCATCGAGGTGTTGCGCGGACCCTTCAGCGCCCTGTACGGCAGCAGCTCGGGCGGGGTGATTTCCCTCGTCAGCGCGGCGCCGCGCGAGCGGTTGCTGGAGCTCGGCGCCGACGTGGGCAGCTTCGGCCTCGCGCAGGCGCGCCTGAGGGTGGAAGCGCCGCTGGAAGGCGGCTTCGACATTCGAGCCCAGGCTTCCCGGTTCGACATCGACGGCTTTCGCCCGCAGTCGGCGGCTTCGCGCACCCTGGGCAACCTGCGCCTGGGCTGGACCGGTGCGCAGGACCGCGTGACGGTGCTCGTGAGCTCGATCGACCAGCCTGCCCAGGACCCCCTCGGCCTCACGCGCCAGCAGTTCGACCAGGACCCCGGCCAGACCGCGACCCAGGCCTTGCCGCAGGCCGCGCCCGGACAGGCAGACCGCTTCGACACGCGCAAGACCGTGCGCCAGGACCAGGCCGGGCTGCAGTGGCGCCACCGCTTCGAGGGCCTCGGGCCCTTGCAGGAGGGCAGGCTCGCCGCCTACCAGGGTCGGCGCGCGGTCACGCAGTGGCAGGCGATCCCGGTGGCCACGCAGTTCAACGCCGCCAACCCCGTGCTCACCGAGCGCCACCCCGGTGGCGTGATCGACTTCGACCGCCGCTACGAGGGGCTGGACGCGCGGCTCTCGTGGGGCTGGCTGCTCGGCGGGGAGCGCGAGGCTCGGGTCGTGCTCGGAGCCGCCACCGACCGCAGCGAAGAGGACCGGCGCGGCTACGAGAACTTCAACGGAACCGGGGCGACCCAGCTGCTGGGCGTGACCGGCAGGCTGCGGCGCGACGAGCGCAACCGGGTGCGCGCCGACGACCGCTATGCGCAGGCCGAGGTGGATCTCGCCGCACGCTGGGCGCTGCAGTTCGGCGTGCGGCAAAGCCGCGTGGCCTTCGACTCGCGCGACCGCTACGTGTCGGGCGCCAACGGCGACGACTCGGGCAGCCTGCAGTTCCGCGCGACCAACCCGGTGGCGGCGCTGCAGTGGCGCGCGGGCGACACGTGGCGGCTGCACCTGGGGGTGGGCCGCGGCTTCGAGGTGCCGACCTTCGCCGAACTGGCCTACCGCCCCGACGGGCTGCCGGGCGTGAACACGGCGTTGCGGGCGCAGACGAGCCGGCAGTGGGAGCTCGGTGCCAAGTGGCGCCCCGCGGGCACGGGGCTCGCGGTGGACCTGGCGGTCTTCGAGGCCCGCACGCGCGACGAGATCGGGGTGGCGACCAACCGCGGCGGACGCTCGACCTTTCGCAACGTCGGCCGCACGACGCGCAGCGGGGCCGAGCTCGACGCGCGCTGGGCGATCGCGCGCGACTGGCGGGCGCAGCTCGCCCTCACGGTGCTCGATGCGCGCTACGTGGACGCCTTCACGGTGTGCCGCACGGTGCCGTGCACGACGCCGGACCTGCCCGTGCCCGCGGGCAACCGCATCGCGGGCACGCTGCCCGCGACGGCCTTCGCGGAGGTGGCCTGGCGCCTGTCGCCGCGCGTCGAGCTAGCGGCCGAAGTGCGCGGGCAAGGCCGGCAGCCGGTGAACGACGTGAACGCGGACTTTGCCGCGGGCCACGCCCTGGTGGGCCTGCGGGCCACGGCCCGCCATCCGATCGGGACCGGCCGGCTCGAGGCGCTGGTGCGCCTGGACAACGTCTTCGACCGGCGCGTGGCCGGCAGCGTGATCGTCAACGAATCGAACGGTCGCTTCTTCGAGCCCGCGCCGGGGCGAAACGCGCTGCTGGCCCTGCGCTGGGTGCAGGGGTTCTGAGCGGTCGACGCAAGGCCCGGGTGCGCGCTCGCCCGCCCGGGCCTTCACGTTTCGTCATGTTCGCGCAATGCCCGGCTTGCGAAGCCCGGGCACGCTCGGGCCATGCGCTTATCCCCGCACTGGCCGCGGCCGAGGCGACTGGGCCTGCCCACGCTCGTGGCATTGGCGCTGGTGCTCGCGTTGATCGTCGGCACCGCGTTCCTGCGCGCGTACTTCGGCCCGGTGACGCCTGACCAGCTCGCCTTCCACCTGCGCCACGGGGGGCTCGGCTATGCGGACCCGCGCCTGGCGATGCGTGCGGTGCGGTGGGGACTGGGAGCGGTGTTCATGCTGGGTGTGGCCGCGCTGCTGCTGGCCTGCGTGGGTACGCGCGGGCGGCGCATCGTGTGGGGCGTGCTCGGCGGGTGGGCGGCGGCCTCGGTGGCAGCGACCGTCACCGACCCGTGCCGGCCAGGGGACGCACCGGCCGGCGCCGATGCGCTCGAGGCGCACTACGTCGATCCGAGCCGCGAGCGCTTCGAGGCGCCACCTGAAGCGGGGCGGCCGGACATCCTCGTCGTCTATGTCGAGTCCCTGGACCAGAGCTATGCGGCCCCGGATGCGCCGCAGGCGTCGCCGGTGCCTGGCCTGAGCCGCCTTCAACGGGAGGGCCAGACCTTCGGCGCGCTGCGCAACCTCAGCGGCGCGAGCTGGACGGTGGGTGGCATCTTCACCTCGCTGTGCGGGCTGCCGCTGGGCAGGGTGGGGCTGATGAGCACGCACGCACTCGAATACGCACCGTCCTTCTTCCGGGGCGGGACCTGCCTGACCGATGTGCTGGCGGCCCTGGGATGGGAGGTGAGCTTCCATGGCGGTGCCTCGTTGCGCTTCGCGGGCAAGGGGCAGTTCCTGGCCGACCATGGGGTGGCACGGCGCTTCGGGCGCGAGCAGTGGCAGGCGATGGGCCTGCCGGTGCCCGCCACCGGGTGGGGACTGCTCGACACCGACCTCGCCGAGCAGGCCTGGCGCGACATCAGCCGGCCAGCCGGGGGCGGCTCGGCCCGTGCGCCACGGATGAACCTGCTGTTGACGGTGAACACGCACGGTCCCAGTGGGGCCTGGGACCCGACCTGTGCCGCCGAGGGTGGCTCCCCGCTGGACGACGACCTGGACGAGGCCGCCGAGGAGGCGCACAGCGAGCCCGAGGACCCTGCGTCGCGCACGGGCGTGGCCCGCATGCACCACGCGCTGCGCTGCACGGATGCGGCCGTCGCGAAGCTGGTGTCACGCTTTCTGGGCCAGGCCGATGGGCGGCCCAAGGTGGTGTGGGTGATGGGCGACCACCTCACGCCCAGGCCCCTTCAGGACGTGCAACTGCCTCCTGCGGCGGCCACGCGGACGGTGTTCCACCTGCTGGTGCGGCGCGACGCGAACGGCCGCATCGTCCCGGTGCCTCGTGCGGCAGCGGCGCGCACCTTCACGCACGCGGACGTGATGCCCACGCTCGCGGCGGCGGCCGGCCTGCGCTGGGGCCCGCATGCGCCGCGCCTGGGAGTCGGGGTCTCCCTGCTGGACGGATCGCCCACGCTGGCCGAGCGCGTGGGCTTCGAGCGGCTCGACGGGCAGCTGTCGTGCCCGTCACCGCTGTTCGAGCGCCTGTGGATGGGCGGCGCCCCGGGCAGGCCGCACGTGTCCTTCACATTCCCTTGAACAAGCCCGTGTAGCTGCGGCTGACCTCGAGCTTCTCGGGGTGCCCGTTCACGCGCACGATCTGCCGGCCGCGCAGGTCACGGCTGACGCCGGCAATGGCCTGCACGTTCACGAGCGTGCTGCGGTGGATCTGCCAGAAGCGGTTCGGGTCGAGCTCGTCGACGAGTTCCTTGATGGGCTTGCGGATGAGTGCCTCGAAAGCGGCCGTCTGCACGCGGGTGTACTTCTCGTCGCTGATGAAGAAGAGCACGTCTTCCACCGGAATCATGCGCAGCTCCTGGCCCACGGCGGCCTGGATCCAGCGCAGCGGCTGGGGTGCGCTGCCCGGGTTCATCTTCGCGGCGAGCTGGTGCAGCAGGTGCTGCAGCGGCGGGGCGGCCACCTCCTCGGCCGTGCCGCGGGTGGCCAGGCGCCGGCGGATGCGCTCGGCCGTGCGCTGCAGCCGCTCGCGCTCGGCGGGCTTGAGCACGTAGTCGGCCGCCCCTTGCTCGAAGGCTTCCACTGCGTACTGGTCGTAGGCGGTGATGAAGACGACCTCGGGCAGCAGCTCGTCCTCGCCGAGCTCGAGCTGTGCGATGCGGCGCGCGGCCTCCACGCCGGTGAGCCCGGGCATGCGGATGTCCAGGAAGACGACTTCGGGCCGATGCGCGGTGACGAGCTCGACGGCCTCCAGGCCGTTCTTGGCCTCGGCCACGATCTGCAGCTCGGGCCATACCTCGGCCAGGCGCGCGCGCAGCTGATCGCGCATCAGGCGCTCGTCGTCGGCGAGCACGGCGCGGGGGGCGGTGGGGGAGGGCATGGGCATTCCTTCCTAGGCGAGCAGCTTCATCAGGATCCAGACCAGCAGGATCAGCGGACAGAGGAGCACGGCGCCCGCCAGCCACACCAGGACGACCCAGCGCCACAACGGCCGTCCGCGCTCCACCGCCCTGGGAGGGGCGGACGAGGCGGTGGCTCCGGTGGGCGGCAGGGCGGGGTGGGGGTGAGCCGCGGCTGCGGTGCCAGCCGGGTTCATGCGGACACGCCTTCCAGGCTGCGGTAGGGCACGCTGATGGTGACGACGGTGCCGCCGACCGGGTTGGCGGCCACGGTGAGCGTGCCGCGCGCGCCGTAGATCAGCTGCAGCCGCTCGCGGATGTTGGCCAGGCCCACACCGGTGCCGGCGGTGTCGGCCACCCCGAAACCGAGGCCGGTGTCGGCCACGCTCACCGCGAGCTTGCCGTGCACGATCTCGGCCTTCACCGTGAGCGTGCCGCCCTCGGGCTTGGGTTCCAGCCCGTGCTTGATGGCGTTTTCCACGAGGGTCTGGATCATCATCGGCGGGAACTCGGCCGAGTGCAGGCCCTCGGGCACGTCGATGGCGGTGTCCAGCCGCTCTTCCATGCGCACCTTCAGGATCTCGAGGTAGGGGCGCACGACCTCGAGCTCGCGCCCGAGCGGACGCGGAGCCCCCTCGTTGGCCTCGCGCATCGTGGGCATGCTCGCGCGCAGCAGCGCGATCAGGTTCCTCTGCATCTGGCTCGCGCGCTTCGGGTCGGTCTCGATCAGGTGGTCGATGCTGGCCAGCGTGTTGAAGAGGAAGTGCGGCTCGACCTGCGCCTGCATCGCCGCCATGCGAGCCTCCACCACCTGGCGCTTGAGCGACTCGGATTCGGCCACCTCGGTGGCCTGCGCGGCCTTCACCTCGGCCTGCAGCCGGCCCTTGTAGGTGAGCTTGATGATGACCGAGCCGATGATCCACAGCAGTGCGAGGTCGGTGAGGAAGTCGCCGAACTTGACGACTCGGATGCGGGTGCGAAACGCCTCGGACGCCGCCGCCTCGGCCTCGCGCTGCGCGGCCTGGGCCTCCTGCTTGGCCTCGCGCGCCTCCTGCAGCGCTTCCTGGATCGCCTGTTCGGCGTCGCGCACGGCTTGCCGCACGGCCTCGCTGTCGCTCTCGGGCACCGTGATGACGATGCGGGTGGTCTCCTGGGTCTGGCCGTCCTTCCAGCCGTCCTGCGCGCCGCGCTTGATGTCTTGCCACACGGAGCCCGTGGCGACCCCGGAGGCGGCTGGCGGAGTCGCAGGGGTGGCCGGTGTGCCCGGGGTGGCGGGTGTGGTCGGCGTGGGCGGGGTCGCTTCCGCCGGCTGTGCCGGCGCGGAGGCGGCGCGCGGCCGGATGCGGATGCCGCGCTCGTCGATCGAGATGTCCACGCCCTCGGCCTTGTCGCCGGGAGCGGGCTTCTCGATCTTGATGACCGGCTCGCGCGGTGGCTTCGGAGGGCCGGGGGGGCCGGCGGGAGCTTCGATGACCTCGCTGATGCGCCAGCTGAAGGGCGGGATGTTCTCGAGGATCGCCGCGGTGATCATCAGCAGCACGGCGAGCACGACGAAGCGCTTCCAGCTGATGCCCACGAGCCAGGTGGCGTAGCGGTGGAAGCCGCGCAGGAAGGCGAGGCGCCAGGGCTCGAGGCGGGCGCGCCACGTGGGGGTGGCGCCTGGCGGAAGAGGGGGGGGCGAAGAAGGCTGCATCGCGTCGGCTCGCGTGGGCTCGGGAGGTGTCGGGCGCACTGTACGCAGGCCTGATGGGCCTTGCACAGCGGGCGCGACAGCCCGCACCCTGGTGCGACGGGCTGCTGCCGGGACTGACGGCTGGAGCCCTCAAGCCCGGCTCACCTCGACCAGGCAGTGGGCGAAGAACTCCGCAGCCGGGGTGAGGGGGGTGTCGGGGCGCGTGAGCAAGAGCAGCTCCAGGTCCAGCGGCTGAAGCGGGCAGGGCTCGACAGCCACGATGCCGCGCGCCTCGGGGTAGGCGAGAAAAGGCTCGGGCATCAGCGCCACCACGTCGGCGTGGCGCAGCAGGCTGAGGGCGGCCAGCGTCTCGCACTGCACGACGCGTCGGGGTGCCGGCAGCCCCGCCTGGGCGAAGAGCGCCTCGGCGCGGGCCGGACCGCCGCCGGCCACCGGTTGGGTGAGCACCCATTCCAGCTCGCACCAGGCCTCCGGGTCGCGCGGCGGAGACATGAACAGCGGGTGCCCGGCCCGGGCCACGACGCGCTGGCGCATGTGCCGCAGCCGCCGCTGGTGGAACTCGTCGGGCGCGATCTCGCCGACGTCGGCGGCCACCACCGCGATGTCCAGCGTGCCTTCGCGCAGCCGCGGCAGCACGCGCGCCATCAGGCCCTCGATGAGCTGCACCTGCACCAGGGGGTAGCGCTGGCGGAACCAGCTGAAGGCCTCGCCCAGGCCGGCGAGCGTCATCACCGGGGTCACGCCCACGCGCACCGAGCCGGCGTGCTGGCCGGCGAGCTGGGCCAGGTCTTCTCGGGCCAGTTGCACCTGGCGGGTGATGAGGCGCGCGCGCTCGAGCAGCCGCTCCCCAGCGGCGGTGAGCGCGATGCCGCGCGACCCGCGCTGCAGCAACGCGACGCCGGCTTCGTCCTCGAGCGTGCGCATCGACTTCGTCACCGCTGCCTGTGACAGGTGCAGGTGACGTGCGGCGGCGCGGATGCTGCCTTGTTCGACGACGGCCACGAGGCCCTGGAGCTGCTGGAGTTTCATGCGCGGGCTCGGATCGGAGCGCGCACTATAGACAACCAAAAGTTGTCATAAAAGAAATATTTCGTCTTTTCGGTTGGCGTTGCCGTTCCTAGGATCCACCGCGCAGGGCCCGGTGCGGCCGTGTCGTCCGGCTGCCCGGAAACCCGCCAAGGAGACCCCTCATGAACCGCAGAAACCTCACCCAACGCCTGGCCGCAGTGCTCTGGACGGGCCTGGCCGCCTGCGCCGCCAGCGCCCAGACCTACCCCTCGCGCGTCGTCACGATGGTCGTGCCCTGGCCGGCGGGCGGCCCGTCGGACTTCGTGGCGCGCCAGATCCAGCCCGACATGGCGCGCGTGCTCGGCCAGACGTTGATCATCGACAACGTGGGTGGCGTGGGCGGTGCGCTGGGCGTGCAGAAGGTGCTGAACGCGCCCGCCGACGGCTACCAGTTCACGCTCGCCAGCCCGCTGGAGCTGATCATCGCGCCCATCGCGTTGTCCACCGTGAAGTACCAGCCCACCGACTTCCGTCTCGTAGCACAGATGGTGAAGGCCCCACTCGTGCTGCTGGCCCGCAAGGATTTCCCGGCCAACACCATCGACGAGCTCATCGCGATGGCCGGCAAGCCCGGTGCCAAGGAAGTCGCCTTCGCCAACCCCGGCCCGGGCAGCATGTTCCACCTGGCGGCCGAGAAACTCGGCCAGCAGCTGGGGGTGAAGATCATCCACGTGCCCTACAAGGGCACCGCGCCCATGATGGGCGACCTGCTGGGCGGCCAGGTGGACCTGACGATGACGGTGTTCGCCGGCACCGTGCCGGGGATGGTCGCCGAGGGCAAGGTCAAGGCGCTCGGCCTGGCCACGCGCGCGCCGCTGCCGAAGTTCCCGAACATCGCGGCACTGGCCGCGCACCCGAAGCTGCAGGGCTACGAGTTCAACTCGTGGGCCGGGCTGCAGGTGCCGCGCAACGCGCCCGACGAGGTGGCGCAGCGCCTGAACCAGGCCGCCAACGAGGCGATGAAGAACCCGGCCGTGCGCAAGGCCTTCGAGGACGTGGGCAACGTGGTGGTGCCGCCGCAGTCGCTGGCCGAGCTCGAGCGCGTGTACCGCGCCGAGATCGCCCGCTACCAGGCGATCGCCAAGTCCATCAACCTGGCCCCGCAATGAGCGATGCACCCTGGCGGCTGTCCGCCACCGAACTGGCCGCGCGCATCCGCGCGGGCCACCTCACCGCCTGCGCGGCCACCGAGAGCGTGCTCGCGCGCATCGCCGAGGCCAACCCGGGCGTGAACGCGCTGGCCTGGGTGTGTGCCGACGAGGCCCGCGCCGCGGCGGAGGCGGCCGATGCGAAGCAGGCCCGGGGCGAGACGCTCGGCCCGCTGCACGGCGTGCCGGTGACCATCAAGGTGAACGTGGACGTGGCCGGGCAGCCGACCACCGATGCCGTGGCGGCGTTGAAGGACAACGTGGCGCAGACCGACTCGCCCTTGGTGGCCGCGCTGCGCGACGCGGGAGCCGTCATCGTCGGGCGCAACAACGCGCCGGCCTTCTCGCTGCGCTGGTTCACCGACAACGCGTTCCACGGCCGCACGCTCAATCCCTTCGACCCCACGCGCACACCCGGCGGTTCCAGCGGCGGCGCGGCGGCGGCCGTGGCGCTCGGCATGGGCGCCATCGCCCATGGCAACGACTACGGCGGCTCCGTGCGCTACCCGGCCTGGGCCTGCGGCGTGGTGGGGCTGCGCACGACGGTGGGGCGCATCCCCTCCTACAAGGCCAGTGCCCCGAACCGGATCCTCACCAACCAGCAGATGTCGGTGCAAGGGCCGCTCACGCGCACCGTGGCCGATGCGCGCCTCGCGTTGCAGGTGATGAGCCGCGGCTCGGAGCTCGACCCGCAGTGGGTGGATGCGCCCCTCGCCTACCCGGACGCCGCCGCGCCGGTGCGGGTGGCGGTGTTCCGCACCTGGGCCGGCTCGCCGGTGGACCCCACGGCCAGCGCCGCCGTGGACGAGGCCGCGCGCTGGCTGCAGGCGGCCGGCTACGCGGTGGAGGAGGCCGAGCCGCCGTATTTCGCCGAGGTGGCGGCGATGCAGTTCCAGCTCGTGATGAACGACATGCGCCGTGCGGGTGCGGCCTTCATGCGCCAGCATGGGGATGACGCGTTGCGCCGCGCGCTCGACCTCTACATGGACGTCACGCCCCCCTGGGACCGCGATCAGGTGCTCGAGGCGCAGGCGCGGCGCTTCACGATCGCGCGCGACTGGGCGGTGTTCTTCGAGCGCTACCCGGTGCTGCTGATGCCCAACTCGTGGGAACGGCAGTTCCCGGTCGACGACGACCAGCGCTGCGCCGAGCGCACGCGCCAGATCCTGCTCGCGCAGGCGCCGATGCTGTCGACCGCCGTGCTCGGGCTGCCGGGGCTCTCGGTGCCCACGGGGATGGCCGACGGGCTGCCGCTGGGTGTGCAGCTCGTGGCCACGCGTTTTCGCGAAGACCGGCTGCTCGCCGCAGGCGAGGTCATCGAGCGCGCGGCTGGGTTCTCGGCGCTGGAGCGGCTCGCGCCGCGCTGACCTCAGCCGATCGTCATCAGGCTCGCGTTGCCGCCCGCCGCGGCAGTGTTCAGGCTCAGCGAACGCTCGACGACCAGCCGCTCGAGGGCGATGTCGCGCTCGCCCTGCCGCAGGCTCTGCAGCGTGACGATCGGGCCCGGGCGCGCAGCCAGGGCCTGCAACACGGCCAAAGCCTGCTCGGCCGGCCCGTGGTGCAGGGCCGCGTCCAGTGGCACGCCCGGGGCGCGCCAGTCCGCCGCCAGCGCGATGCGCTCCTGCACCGCGCGCGGCAGCCGCTCACGCAGGGCGCGTGCGGTGGCGGGCCACACGGCGTGGCCACCTGCCGCGAGCACGGCACCGAGCTGGGCAAGGCGGTCTTCGTCGTCATCGGCCAGGCACAGCACATGGGCGCGGGGGCGCACGGCGTAGAGGTTGGCTTCTCCGGTGGGGCCGGCCAGCGCGCGCCAGGCGCTCGTGGGCGAGGCCTGCGCGTAGGCGCGGCAGGCCTGGGACAGCGGGGTGCCTTCACCCGTGGGAGCCAGCCACGCCAGCAGTGCCGCGTGCGCCGCGCGGGCCTCGGCCGCCAGGGCGTCGCCGCCGCTGGCGGCGTCCAGCCCGCGCACGGGCGGCTCGGCCAGCGGGCCTGCGGCCTTCACCGCGTCGCGCGCGGCCCCGGGCGCAAGGGCGCCCAGCAGCCGCAGCAGGTAGAGCGGCCCGCCCGCCTTCGGGCCCGTGCCCGACAGGCCCTCGCCGCCGAAGGGCTGCACGCCCACGACGGCGCCGACGATGTTGCGGTTCACGTACAGGTTGCCTGCGGGCGAGGCGGCTGCCACGGCGGCCACGGTCTCGTCGATGCGCGTGTGCACGCCCATCGTCAGGCCGTAGCCCGTGGCGCGCACCTGCTCGAGCACCTCGGGCAGTTCGTCGCGGCGGTAGCGCAGCAGGTGCAGCACCGGGCCGAAGACCTCGTGCGTGAGCTGCTTGAGATGGGCGATCTCGATCAGTGCCGGCGGGACGAAGACGCCTGTGTGCACGGCCTGCGCGTCGACGAGCGCCGGCTGCGTCACCGTGCAGCCCTGCGCGCGCATCCGCGCGATGTGACTCTGGATGCCCGCGCGGGCGTCCTCGTCGATGACGGGGCCCACATCCACCGCGAGGCGGCGCGGGTCGCCCACGCGCAGCTCGCGCATCGCGCCGGTGAGCATCTGCACCAGGCGCGGGGCGATGTCCTCCTGCACGCACAGCACGCGCAGCGCCGAGCAGCGCTGCCCGGCGCTGTCGAAGGCCGAGCCGACGGCGTCGGCCACCACCTGTTCCAGCAGGGCCGAGGAGTCCACGATCATCGCGTTCTGCCCGCCTGTCTCGGCCACGAGCGTGACCGGGCGGCCGCGCGCGTCGAGCCGGTGTGCGAGCGTGCGCTGCAGCAGCCGCGCGACTTCCGTGGAACCGGTGAAGAGCACGCCTTGCACGCGCGCGTCGGCCACGAGCGCGGCGCCCACCGTCTCGCCGCGCCCGGGCAGGAGTTGCAGCACCTCGCGCGGGACACCCGCGGCGTGCAGCAGGCGCACGGCCTCGGCGGCCACGAGCGGGGTCTGCTCGGCCGGCTTGGCGAGCACCGTGTTGCCGGCCGCCAGCGCAGCGGCCACCTGGCCCGTGAAGATCGCCAGCGGAAAGTTCCACGGGCTGATGCACACGACCGGGCCGAGCGGCTGGTGGGTGTCCGCGCTCCACCCGTCGCGCAGCTGCTGCGCGTCGTAGCGCAGGAAGTCCACGCCTTCGCGCACCTCGGCCACCGCATTGGCCCAGGTCTTGCCGGCTTCGCGCACGAGCAGCGTCAGCAGCCGCGGCAGGGCGCCTTGCATCGCCTCGGCGGCGCGTTCGAGGATGTCGGCGCGGGCGGCGGGTGCGGTGGCGGCCCACGCGGGGGCCGCCTCGGCGGCGGCTTGCAGCGCGTGCTGCACGTGTGTGGCAGACGATTCCTCGATGTGGCCGACGATGTCCTGCCTGTCCGCCGGGTTGCGCACGGGCTCTCCCGGGGCGGCGGCCGCGGGCGGGGAGGTCGCGAAGGCCGACACGATCGTGCGCAGCACCTCCTCGCTGGCGAGGTCCAGGCCCTGGGAGTTGCGCCGCCGTGCGCCAAACAGCGCCGCGGGCAGCGCGATGGCCGGGTGCGGCAGCCCGACCGCACCCTCCCGCTTCGCGATCGCTTCCACCTGCTGCACGGGGTCCTCGACCAGCGCCTCCAGCGGCAGGCTGTCGTCGGCGATGCGGTTCACGAAGGACGTGTTGGCGCCGTTCTCGAGCAGCCGGCGCACGAGGTAGGCGAGCAGCGTCTCGTGCGTGCCCACCGGCGCGTAGATGCGGCAGGCCCGGCCCAGGCCGCCGGCTTCGGCGGGTGGCACCACCTGCTCGTACAGCGGCTCGCCCATGCCGTGCAGGCACTGGAACTCGTAGGCGTCGTCCGCGGCAGCCGGGCCGGCCATCTCGTGCACGGCGGCCAGCGTGTGCGCGTTGTGGGTGGCGAACTGCGGATAGACGGCGTCCGGCGCGGCCAGCAGCGTGCGGGCGCAGGCGAGGTAGGCAACGTCGGTGTAGGACTTGCGGGTGTAGACCGGGTAGCCGGCCAGGCCGTCGAGCTGGGCGCGCTTGACCTCGCTGTCCCAGTAGGCGCCCTTGACCAGGCGCACCATCAGGCGGTGGCCGCTGCGGCGGGCGAGGTCGACGAGGAAGTCGATGACGGCCGGGCAGCGCTTGGAGTAGGCCTGCACGACAAAGCCGATGCCCTGCCAGCCTGCGAGCGAGGGCTCGAAGCACAGGCGTTCGAGCAGGTCGAGCGAGAGCTCCAGGCGTTCGCTCTCCTCGGCGTCGATGTTCAGCCCGATGTCGTGCCCGCGTGCACGCTGCACCAGGTGCAGCACCCGCGGGTAGAGCTCGGCCATCACGCGGGCCTGCTGCGCGGGGCTGTCGCGCGGGTGCAGCGCCGAGAGCTTGATGGAGAGGCCCGGGCCGCGGACGAGGCCGCGGCCCGCCGCGGCTGCCCCGATCGCATCGATGGCCTGCTCGTAGGCGGCGAGGTAGCGCTGCGCATCCTCCGCGGTGAGCGCAGCCTCGCCGAGCATGTCGTAACTGAAGCGAAACCCTCGCGCCTCGCGCTCGCGCGCGTGATCGAGGGCCTCCTCGATGGTTTGGCCGGTGACGAACTGCTCGCCCATGAGCCGCATCGCCAGGTCCACCCCCTTGCGGATCAGCGGCTCGCCGCCGCGGCCGACGACCCGGCGCAGCGCCGCGTTGAGCCCGGTGTGGCTGTGGGTGGCCACGAGCTGGCCCGTGAGCACCAGGCCCCACGCGGCGGCATTCACGAAGAGGGAGGGGCTCTGGCCCACGTGCGCACGCCAGTCTCCGCGGCCGATCTTGTCGCGGATCAGCGCGTCGCGGCTGGCCGCGTCGGGAATGCGCAGCAGCGCCTCGGCCAGGCACATGAGGGCCACGCCCTCCTGGGAGCTGAGCGCGAACTCCTGCAGCAAGCCCTGCACGAGCCCGGCGCGGCCGCCCGAGCCGAGCAGCCCGGTGCGGGCGCGGGCCTGTGCGCGCACGCCGCCGGCCAGGCGCAGCGCCAGGGCGTGGGCGCGGGCCGTGGCGGGGGCCTCGAGCCGGGCCTGGGCGAGCAGGCCGGGCAGAAGGTCGGGTTCGGGCAGGCGCGTGGCGGCCGTGATGGCCCGGCGCAGCGCGTCGCGCGCGACGAGGCCCTCCACCAGCGGCTCGGCGGCGACAGTCATGCACGCACTCCTCGCGCAGGCTCGTCGAGCAGCGGGCTACAGGAGAGATCCGGATCGGGCGGGCAGGCGCGCACGCGTGGGCCGAAGGCGTGCGCGCTGAGGTCGGCGACGCGCTCGCGCACGGCGTCGGCGGCGGTCGCCCTCGTGGCAAGCCAACCGGGCTTGAGCACTGAATTCGAGAAGGAGTTCACGGTTGCAGCGGCGCGAAGCGTTACGCGCGTTGACGCCCAGATGGGACGGCGGCTCCAATCCGTGGACTTTTCCGCACCACCCCCAGCCATTCTGCCCTGCCATGAGTGCCGACGCCATCCGCCTGCCCCAGGGGCTGCGTGCCGTCTCGCAGCCCGAGCCGCGGGTGGAGGGCGAGGCGCGCCGCGCGCCGCGCGTCGCGTCGGCCCGAGCGCAAGGGGCGACCACCGAGCTGCGCATGTCGGCCGCCGCGTCGAGCCCGCAGACCGGCGGTGTGCTGGGTGCCGTGCAGGAAGGCGTGGCGGCCGCGCAGTCCGGCCTGGCCGACACCCAGGCTGCGCAGCGCGCGCTGAGCGCCGCACCCGGGTCGGCCTCGCTGAGGGTACCGCTGCTGATGCTCGGCTCTCGGCCGATGGCCGAAGCCCTGGTCGCGCGCCATCAGGCCGCCGGGTCCGACCTCCAGGCCTGGCTCGACATCGCCACCGGCAGGCTGGCTCTGGATGCGCTGGCCCATGCGATGGCGCAGCGGGCACCCGAACCAGAGGCGCCCGATATGGCGCGTGATGCGCAGCCTGCAGCGGCGCCTGCACAGGCCGACACCCCTAGACAGGAGCTGGCGCCGGCTGCCCTCCAACGTGCGGGCAGCACGGCCGGCAGCGCGCCCGGCCTGCCCGAACCAGCCGCGGAGGCTGTTCCCGTTCGGACACACGATGTGCCTCGGGCGAACCCGTCGATGCCGGTGGCGCCGGCTGCTCCGGCCGCCACGGCAGACGCCCAGGCCGCGCTCGAGCAGGCTCGCGGCGGCTTCGAATCGGCGCTGCAACGCTTCGACGCGCAGTTGGCCGCATGGGGCACGCGCCCGGGCCGCACCCCGCCCCAGCCGAGCCCGGACGCGGCAGCGCGGCGTGCCGCGGCGAACGTCGTGCGCGAGCCCGTGCAGGCACATGCCGCCCACGGCGCCGTGTCTTTGCCCGGCGTCCTGAGCCTGCTGCAGTGGGACCTGACTCCACTGAACGAACCCGCTCCGTCCGCCCAGGCCACGCGTGCCGGGTCCGCACCAGATGCGGCCCAGGCGCAGCCGGGAACGCCCCCTGCCCACGCCCGACCGCCGGCGCACGCCCTCCCCTGAGCGGCACGGAGCTCGGCGGCCGCGGCGTCTGCAGCCTCCTCGGTGCCTGTAGCCGCTCCAGCCAGCGCCACTCAGGCGCCATTCAGGCGCGACCCATTCGCCACTCAGGCGCTACTGAGGCCCCACCCAGGCCCCGCGCCTCAGCCCACCGCGCCGCGCACGTTCAGGTGCAGCGCATACAGGGAGTGGCTCGCGGCCATGAACAGCCGGTTGCGCTTGGGGCCGCCGAAGGTTCTGATACAGGTCGTCCACGTCAGGCTCTCCCTGTCACGACTTGTCCTGGGCCCCGTCGGCCACCAGCACCGCACCGTTG
>JBDKFA010000057.1:0-5616 GCA_039798945.1 Pseudomonadota bacterium | reverse complement strand
CTGGGACGAACACCGGCGCTGCTCTCGCTCGAGTTGCGCGCGCTGTCGCGCACCGGGCCGGGCACACGCTGAACGACAGGAGAGCCCATGGTGTTGCGCCTGCTCGTGTTGCTCGCGGCCGCGTTCGCAATCGGCTGGTACGCCGCACCCCCGCCCCTCGCCGAGCCCGAGCTGGTGCGCCCGAAGCGGCCGGATCCCGCCCTGCCCGAATTGGCCGGCCCCGTCATGCTCGAGCCTGCTCAGCTGTCGCAGCTGGCCACGGCACCGTTCTGGGGTGCGCCGCCGCCCAGCGCGGCAGCACCGGCCCCGCCACCGCCGGACATGCGCTGGCGCGTCTCGGGTGTGTTCGGGATGGGTGTCAACCGCAAACTTCGCGTGGAGTTTCGCGATCCCGCTCGGCCGCCGGTTACGCTCAAGGCGGGCGAGAAGCTGCCCTCTGGGCACGTGATCACGCGTATCGACGAGCGCACGTATTGCGTCGACATCGACGGGGCCTCCTACACCTTGGGGGTGGAAAAAAGTGAATAGACGATTGCCATGGGTTGCCGCGTTGCTTGCAGCAGGTTGCGCCCAGACGCCGAACATCCCACCCCCGTTGGCTGTGGGCAAGCCAGCTGCCTCCGCTGCCGAACTGGCGAGCAGCCAGGCGGGCAACACGCTCACGCAGCCGCTGCCCAACCCGGCCCGCCCCGGGCCGGCGCCAAGTGTCGGTTCGCGCCCGCCAGGGGCGGTGGCGCAGCCGCCCAAGCCCGGGGAGTCGGGCGTGATCACGCTCGAGCAGGTGACGCTCGCCGCCTTCGCGCAAGTCGTGTTCGCCGAGATCGCCGGCAAGAACGTGAGCATCGACCCGCCCGTGGCGGCGCGGCGTGAGCTCGTCACGTTCCGTTCCGGCGCGGGGCAGACGGTGGAGCAACTGCAGCAGGCGGCTCGTCTGCTGCTGAGCAGCTACGGCGTGGCCATCATCGACGTGGGGGGCCTGGTGCGCGTGATGCCGGAAACAGCCGGCATGGGTGGCCAGCCGGAGATCCGGCGCGGTGCGGCGTCCCCCGAGACGCCCCCTTCCTTGCGGCCGGTGTTCCACCTGGTGGACCTGCAGGCCGTGCGCCAAGCCGACGTGACGGGCTTCCTGCGCACCTTGTTCGCCAACCGTGTGACTGTCCAGGACGACCCCTCGCGCAACGCGGTCCTGATCAGCGGCACGCCCGACAACGTCAATGCGGCGCTCGAGGCCATTCGCGTGCTAGACCAGCCCATCCTCGCGGGTGGCCGCAGCCTGGCCATCACGCCGGTGTTTTCCTCGGCCGAGGAGTTCGCGCGGCGGCTGTACGACGTCCTCACGGCGCAAGGCTACTCGGTGCAGCCGCCCGTGGCCGGGCCGCTGCCGCAAGGCGGCATTCGCAGCCCGATCATGATCGTGCCCGTGACGGCCATCAATTCCGTCTACGTGTTCGCGCGCGGGGACGAGGTGGTGCGCCACATCGAGACCCTGGCCACTACGCTTGACAGGCCCAACGAGCGCGGCATCGGGCGCAATTTCTTCACCTACCAGGTGCGCCACAAGGACGCCTCCACGCTGGCCGATACGTTGGCCGCGCTGCTGCGCTCGGGGGGGGCTGCTGCGCCAGCGGCCGGCGCTGCGGCCCAGCCCGGCACCGCTGCGGCCAACGCGGGTGTGGTGGTGGACAAGGCCTCGAACACGCTGATCTTCCAGGCCCGGCAGGAGGAGTACGGCCAGCTCACCGCGCTGCTGCAGCGTCTTGACCAGCCCGCCAAGGGGGCGCTGATCGAGGTCACGGTGGCCGAGCTCTCGCTGGACGACGCGATGCAGCTCGGCCTGGAGTGGTCCATGGCGGGTGGCGCGACGAACGGCGGCAGCTACCGCGGCGGCACGCTCGGCGGGCTCTCGCTGGGCTCCTCGGGCTTCAACCTCACGCTGCGCAACTCGGTGGGCGAGGTGAGGGCGGTGCTCAACGCGCTGGCCTCGGACAACCGTGCCAACATCCTCTCCAGCCCGCGCGTGATGGCCCGCAACGGCGAGACCGCCACCATCCAGGTGGGGCAGGAAGTGCCCATCATCACGAGCCAGGCCACCGGCCTCACCAGCGGCGCCAACACTGGCCAGGTGCTGCAGACGATCCAGTACCGCAGCACGGGCGTCATCCTGCGGGTGAAGCCGGTGATCCACTCCAGCGACCAGATCGACCTGGACGTGGTGCAGGAAGTGAGCGGTGCCCAGCTCACCGAGACGGGCGTGAACTCGTCGCCTACCTTCAGTTCGCGCAAGCTCGAAACCAAGCTGACCATGCAAAACGGTACGACCGTGCTGCTCGGCGGCCTGATTTCCGAGGAGCGCACCTTCGGTGCCGCTGGCATCCCGCTGTTGAAAGATATCCCGGGGCTGGGTGCGCTTTTCAGCAAGCAGTCCAACAAGGGCGGCCGGCGTGAGCTGATCGTGCTGATCACGCCCTACGTGGTGGCCACTAACCGAGAGGCCGAGGAACTCACGCGAGCTTTCCGCTCCATCCTGCAACCGTGGGCGCAGCCCGCAGCACCGAGTCCCACGCGGAGCCAAGCCGCGCCCGCGCAGGCCCCGGTGCCCGCGCCCGCGCCCACTCAGGCGGCACCAGCGGGCAGTGCAGCACCCGCGGCCGCCCCGGCCTCCGCCCCCAAGCGCTGAACGTGAGCACCGAGTCCAACCCGCCTGCGGCGGCACCCCTGCGCGTGCCGGGCCGGCTCGGCACGCTGCTGCTCGAGCGTGGCGACATCACCGAAGACGACCTGCGCCGCGCGCTGGCGCTGCAGGCCGAGCGCGGGGCGCGGCTGGGCGAGATCCTGGTGCGGCTGGGCGCACTCTCCGAAGAGGGGCTGTGCTCGGCGCTGGCCGCGCAGACGGGCCTGGCAATGGTGCCGGCCGACGCACCCGCTCCTTCACCCGAGGCCGTGCAGGGCGCCTTGCAGGCAAGCGGCCTGTCGGCTGCCTGGTGGGCGCGGCAGCAGGCTCTCGCGTGGCTGGGCGACGAAGGCGCGCTGTGTGTCGCGGCCCTCGAGCCCTGGGCGGCAGACCTGCGCGAAACCCTCGCCGCGCAGCAGGTTGCGGTGTCGAGCTGGCTCTATGTGCTGCCGGCCACGCTCGAGCGCTGGCAGCTGGCCTCGCAAGAGGCCAGCACCGGTGCGGTGGACGAACGCGCACTGCGCGAACTGGCCGAAGACGCCCCGGTCATTTCCTACGTGAACGGGCTGCTCGCGCAGGCGGTGGAAGCGCGTGCGTCTGACGTGCACCTCGAGCCCGGCGAGCGCGAGTTCACGGTGCGGCTGCGCATCGACGGCGTGATGCACACGCGCCAGACGCAGGCCATGGCGCGTTTCGCGGCGGTGGCCTCGCGTATCAAGCTCATCGCGGGACTGGACATTGCCGAGCGCCGGCTGCCGCAAGACGGCCGCACCAGCGTGCGCGTGGCCGGCCGTGAGATGGACATCCGGGTATCGGTGATCCCGGCGGTGCATGGCGAGTCACTCGTGCTGCGGCTGCTGCCCAAGCAGCGCGGCGACCTCGCGCTCGAGCGCCTGGGCATGGAGCCCGACCACCTCGAGATGTTCCGCGGCTGGCAGCACTGGCCCAACGGCATGATCCTCGTGACGGGCCCCACCGGCTCGGGCAAGAGCACCACGCTCTACGGGGCGCTGGCCGCGATGAACGACTTCACGCGCAAGATCGTGACGGTGGAAGACCCCGTCGAGCTGCGCCTGCCGCACCTCATCCAGATCCAGACCCAATCCGAGATCGGCTACACCTTCGCGCGCGCGTTGCGCTCCATCCTGCGGCACGACCCGGACGTGATCATGGTGGGTGAGATCCGCGACCGGGAAACCGCCGAAATCGCCATCCAGGCCGCGCTCACCGGCCACCTGGTGCTGGCCACGCTGCACACGAACGACGCCCTCTCTGCCGTGACGCGGCTGACGGACATGGGGGTGGAGCCCTACCTCGTGGCCGCCTCACTCCGCGCCGTGATGGCGCAGCGCCTGGTGCGCTGCCTGTGCGAAGCCTGCGCCGTGCCAGCCGATGCGGGCCACCCCCTGCCCGCGGGCCTGCAGGCCGTGCACGCGCGCTGGCGCCCGGCCACGGCCCCGAGGCTGCGCCGGGCCGTCGGGTGCCCGGCTTGTCAGGGCACGGGCTTCCGAGGGCGCCGCGGCATGTACGAGCTCGTACCGCTGAACGCGCAGTTGCAGCAGATGGTGGTGCAGGGCGCTTCGCTGCAGGCGCTGCGCACGCGAGCCGACGAGCTCGGCCGCCGCAGCCTTGCCGAGGATGGCCTGCTCAAGGTGCTGACTGGCGAGACCACCGCCGACGAAGTGGTGCGCGCAGCCGGGCTCACGGCCGAGGACTGAGCCACCCGTGGAAGCACTCTTTCGCTACCGCGCCGTCGACCGGCAGGGCGGCCCTGCCACCGGCCAGCTGCGCGCCACTGATACCGCCGATGCGGCGCGTCGCCTTGTTGCGCAGGGCCTCACGCCCGTGCTGGTGGAGCCCGTGGATGCCCTGCCGGCCGCAGCGCCCGCAGCGGGCCTTCGCCCGGCCGCGGCGCGGCGCATCACAGCGCGCCAGCTGCAGGGGCTGCTGCAGGAGCTCGGCACCCTGCTGCAATCGGGCATCTCGCTGGCCGATGCGATGCCTGCCCTGCTCACCGCCTACGCGCGCCAGCCCCTCGGGCCGGCACTGACCCTGGCCCACCAGAGGTTGCGCGCGGGGGCTTCGCTGCCCGCTGCGCTGGACCAGCCCGGCCTGGCGTGGCCCCCCTATGTGCAGGCACTGCTCCAGGCCGGCGAGGCCAGCGGCGAGATGGCGCAAGCCCTGAACGATTCGGCTGCCCAGATGGCCCAGGAACTGGCCACCGCGGCCGAGCTGCGCAACGCGCTCGTCTACCCAGCGGTGCTGGTGCTGGCCGGGGTGGGGGCCGTGCTTTTCATCTTCGTGGGCGTGGTGCCGCGCTTTGCCGGCATCGTCAAGAGTGCGCGGGCCGATGTGCCGGAGATCTCCCGCTGGGTGATCGAGGCCGGGGTGGCCATGCAGCAGAACCTGGGCGCGATCGGCCTGGGTGCGGCGGCCGTGGCCGCAGTGGTGGCCTCACTGGCTGGCCAGCCGGCGATGCGGGCGGCCGTGCTGCAGGCCATGGCAGCACTGCCGGCCATCGGCCCGTGGCTGCGCAGCGTGGACGTTGGGCGCTGGGCGCTGGTGATGGGCGCGCTGCTGGCCAATCGGGTGCCGATCGTGGAGGCGTTGCGCCTCTCGGCGGGCACGCTCAGGCTCAAGCCGCTGCGCGAGGGCCTGCTGCGCGGCGGCGCGCAGCTTCAGCAGGGGCGCGCGCTGTCGGAAGTGCTCGAGCAGCAGGCGTGGTTTCCGGCCATGCGGCTGAGCCTCGTGCGGGTGGGCGAGCGCTCGGGCGAGTTGCCGCGCATGCTGCGCGCGCTGGGCGAGGCCGAAACCCAGGGCTCGCGCAACCTCCAGAAGCGCGTGCTCGCCCTCGTGGAGCCGGTTGCTATCCTCGTCATTGGGGGCGTGATCGGCGTGATCATGGTGGCCGTGATGATGGCCATCACGAGCCTGAACACCGTGGC
>JBDKFA010000056.1:0-11030 GCA_039798945.1 Pseudomonadota bacterium | reverse complement strand
ATCACCTTCTGCGGCTGGTCGGGCGCCAGGCTCGGTGCCTGCAGCTGTTCACGCTGGACCGTGAGCATGGTGTCAACAAACAGGCGGTAGCCGCGCGCGGTCGGGATGCGCCCGGCCGAGGTGTGGGGGCTGGCGATCAGACCCAGATCCTCCAGGTCGGCCATCACGTTCCGGATGGTGGCCGGAGAGAGTTCCAGGCCCGAAGCTTTGGACAGGGTGCGCGAGCCCACGGGCTGGCCGTCGGCGATGTAGCGCTCGACCAGGGCCTTCAGCAGGATCTTGGCGCGTTCCTCCAGCATGCGAACGATTCTACGGACAAGCCCGCGTGGGGGTGGCCCGCAGGAGGGACACCGTTACGCGCACCTCGTGTCATCATCGCCCCCATGGCCGCACGTTTCCAGCACGCCGCGATCATCGGCAAGTATCAGGCGCGGGGCATCCGCCCGGTGCTCGAGGAGGTCGCCCACTTCCTGGCTGAACAGGGGCTGGAGGTGTCCTTCGAGCGCGAGACCGCCGTGGCCACCGGCGTCACCGACCACGACATCCTCTCCACGGCCCAGGTCGGAGCGAGTTGCGACCTGGCCGTCGTCGTCGGCGGCGACGGCACCATGCTCGGCATCGGGCGCGAGCTCGCGCGCCACGGGATCCCGCTCGTGGGGATCAACCAGGGGCGGCTCGGCTTCATCACCGACATCCCCTTCGAGCGGCTGAAGGAGTCCCTCGCGCCGATCCTCGCGGGCGACTACGAGGAGGAACACCGCGCGATGCTCGACGGCGCCGTCTGGCGCGACGGCCAGTCCATCTTCGAGGGCCTGTCGATGAACGACGTCGTCGTCAGCCGCGGCGCCACGGCCAGCATGGTCGAGCTCAAGGTCACCATCGGCGAGGACTTCGTGGCCAACATCCGCGCCGACGGCCTGATCATCGCCTCGCCCACCGGCTCCACCGCCTACGCGCTCTCCGCGGGCGGGCCCATCCTGCACCCCGGCATCGCCGGCTGGGTACTCGTGCCGATTGCCTCGCACACGCTGTCCAACCGCCCGATCGTGCTGCCCGACCACGGCGAGGTGCGCATCGAGATCGTCGCCGGGCGCGACGCCTCGGCCAACTTCGACATGCAAAGCCTCGCCAGCCTGCTGCACGGCGACCAGGTCCGCGTGCGGCGCTCGCAGCACAAGGTGCGCTTCCTGCACCCCCGGGGGTGGAGCTACTACGCCACGTTGCGGCGCAAGCTGCGTTGGTACGAGGGGGTGGCCTGATGCTGCGACGCCTCGCGCTGCGCGACTTCGTGCTCGTGCACCGGCTCGAGCTCGAGCTGGCCCCCGGCTTCACGGTGCTCACCGGCGAGACCGGGGCCGGAAAATCGATCCTCGTGGACGCGCTGCAGTTCGTGCTCGGTGCCCGCGCCGACGTGGCCAGCGTCCGCGAGGGCGCGCCCCGCGCGGAAGTCAGTGCCGAGTTCGACCCGCCCGCCTCGCTCTCGACCTGGCTCGAGGCCGCGGGTTTCGACGCCGGCGAGGCCCTGCTGCTGCGGCGCACGGTGGACGAACAGGGCCGCAGCCGGGCCTGGGTCAACGGCAGCGCCGCCACGGTGGCGCAGTTGCGCGAGGCGGCCGGGTACCTGGTGGAGATCCACGGCCAGCACGCCTGGCAAAGCCTGATGCGTCCGGCCGGCGCGCGCGTACTGCTGGACGAGCAGGCGGGCGTGGACACGGCCGAACTGGACGAAGCCTGGCGCGAGCGGCGCGCGGCGCTCGACGCCCTCGAGCAGGCGCGCACGCAAGCAGACGCCCGTGCGCGCGAATGCGAGCGGCTGCAGTGGCAAGTTGGCGAACTCGACAAGCTCGACCCGCACCCGCAGGAGTGGGAAGCCCTGCAGGCCGAGCACACCCGGCTGGCCCATGCCCAGTCGCTGCTCGAAGCGGCACGCGAGGCGCTGGAGGCGCTCACCGAGGGAGAGCCGGCGGTGGACACCCTGCTCGACCGTGCAGCGGCTGCCTTGGCCGAGGCCGGCCGCCACGACCCCGCCCTGGGCGCCGTCGCCCAGGTGCTGCGCGAGGCCCAGGCCCCGGTGCAGGACGCCGCGCGCACGCTGCATGCCTACGTGGCCGGCACCGAGCCCGACCCTGCCCGCCTGACTGAGCTCGACACGCGGCTGTCGGCCTGGCTCGGGCTCGCCCGGCGCCATCGCTGCCCGCCCCCGGAGCTGCCCCACCTGCTCGCGCGATGGCGCGAGGAGCTGCGCACGCTGGAAGCCGCGGCCGACTTGCCGACCCTGCAGCAGGCCGCCGATGCGGCGCACGCCCGCTGGCTCGAGGTGGCCCGCACCGCCTCCCGTCAGCGCCAGCGCCACGCGCCGCAGCTGGCTGCCGCGGTCACGCAAGCCATGCAGCAGCTGGGGATGGCCGGCGGCCGTCTCGAGGTGGCCTTGCCAGCGAGCTCCGAGCCTGAGCCGCACGGCCTGGAGGCCGTGGAGTTCCTGGTGGCCGGGCATGCCGGCTCGAGCCCGCGGCCGCTCGCCCGCGTGGCCTCCGGCGGCGAGCTCTCGCGTCTGGCGCTGGCCATCGCCGCCACCACCGCCCGCGAGCAGGCGGACCGTCTCACCCTCGTCTTCGACGAGATCGATGCCGGCGTGGGAGGCACGGTGGCCGACAGCGTCGGGCGCCTGATGAAGCAACTCGGTACCAGCAGCCAGGTGCTGGCCGTCACGCACCTGGCCCAGGTGGCCGCCTGCGCCGATGCGCACGTGGTCGTGTCCAAGTCCGTGCAGGCCGGCTCGGCTGCCACGGAAGTCCAGCCCGTCACCGGCGAGGCGCGCGTGGCCGAGCTCGCCCGCATGCTCGGTGGCGAACGCCTGTCGGGCCTCGCCCATGCCCAGGCCATGCTCGGGAGCGCCCGGGCATGAGCGGAGCATCCCCCACCCCTACCCCCGCCCAGGGCCCGGAGGTCGTCCTCGTCACGGGCATCTCCGGCTCGGGCAAGTCCGTGGCGCTGCACGCCCTGGAAGACGCCGGCTTCTTCTGCGTCGACAACCTGCCGCCGGAGCTGCTGCGCGAGTTCATACGCCTCGAGCACGAGCGCTTCGCCTCGCGCATTGCGGTGGCGGTAGACATCCGCACCGCGGGCTCGCTGCCGGCGCTCGTGCCGCTGATCGAGCAGCTGCGCCGGGAGGGCGTGCGCATCCGCAGCGTCTTCCTGGAAGCCACCACCGAGGCGCTGGTGCGCCGCTTCTCCGAGTCGCGCCGTCCGCACCCGCTGTCGGCCTCGGCGGCTTCGGTGGCCGCTCATTCGGCCTCGGCCGGCGGGTCCGGCAGGTCGGGAGAGACCGCCTCGGCACTGATGGACGCCATCGAGCTCGAGCGCACACTGCTGGCCGACCTGCGCGAGGTCTCCACCGTCATCGACACCAGCCAGCTGCGCCCGGCCCAGCTGCGGGCCTGGCTGCGCGAACTGGTCGAGGCGGCCGGGCTCCCGCTGACGGTGGTGTTCGAATCCTTCGCCTTCAAGCGCGGCGTGCCGCTGGACGCCGACTTCGTCTTCGACCTGCGCGCCTGGCCGAACCCCTACTACATCCGCCACCTGCGCCCACTGACGGGCCGGGACGCGCCTGTCTCGCAGTACCTGCAGGCGCAACCCGAGGTCGTGGAGATGCTCGGCCAGATAGAGGCCTTCCTGCGGCGCTGGCTGCCCAGCTTCGAGGGCGAGCAACGCGGCTACGTCACGGTTGCACTCGGCTGCACGGGCGGCCAGCACCGATCCGTGCACGGCGCCGAGGAATTGCGCCGGCGCTTCGCCGACCGCCCCGGCACCTTGGTGCGCCACCGCGAGCTCGGCACGGCCGGCTGAATGAGGGTGCCACGTTGGTTGCCCTGCCGGCCTTCGACGCGCTGCCGCTGTTCCCGCTGAACACGGTGGTGTTCCCGGGCGGGCATCTGGCGCTGAAGGTGTTCGAGGCGCGCTACCTCGACCTGATGGGCCGCTGCCTGCGCAGCGCCGAGCCCTTTGGCGTCATCGCACTGCTGCAGGGCGCCGAAGTGGGCACCGACACACCCCGCCTGGAGATGGCCGGCTGCGGCGTGCTCGCCCGCATCGACGAGATCGATGCCGAGCAGGCAGGCATCCTGCTCGTGCGGTGCACGGGGCTGCAGCGATTCCGGCTGCTCGAAGCCCCGTCGCAGCAGCCCGACGGCCTGTGGACAGCGCGGGCCACGCGTCTGGCCGACGACGCCCCTGCCCCCTTGGAGCCGGCTCTGGCGGGCACGGCCGAAGGGCTTTCGCGCCTGGCTGCGCGGCTCGAGGCGAAGGCACAGCCGCTGCCCTGGAAGGGGCCTGCCCGGTTCGACGATGCGGGCTGGGTGGCCAACCGCTGGTGCGAGTTGCTGCCGGTGCCGGTGGCCACCCGGCAAAAGCTCCTCGAGCTCGACGATGCCGCGGCGCGGCTGCGGCTCGTCGACGAGTTCCTGCGCAACCGCGGCATCCTCAAGGCTTGAGCGTCAACCGCTGAGCAGTCGTCGCACCGGCGCAGGCAGTCCGAGTGCCAGCGCCTCGGGAAGCGTCCACCAGCGGCCGGGGCCCAGCCCCTCGGTGGCGTACAGCGCCTGCGTCAGGCGCTCGTGTTCGGCTGCATCGAGCGTATCCGGCCAGGTCCAGCGCAGTGGCTGCAGCGTCCAGTCGCGATGCGTGAGCACATGCACGAAGGGCGGCAACCAACGGCCCTCGCCCGGCCAATGGACCCCAGCCGGCGGGGACACGGCTGCGAGGGCCATGGGCTCCCCGGCGCGCTCCGGCGCAGCGACCTCGCGCGCCACGGGCCACTCCGGCAGGCTCCACAGGCCCGCCCACACGCCCCTGGCCGGGCGCTGCACGAGCCACACGGCATCGCGATGCGTCAGCCACAGCAGCGCGCTCGCCAGCCGCCCGCGCCGCACCCGGCGCGTCTTGATCGGAAGAGCCTCGGCTCGCCCCGTCGCGCGCGCGACGCACAGGCTGCCGAGCGGGCACGGCGCGCAGCGTGGCTGGCGGCGCGTGCACACCTGTGCCCCGAGGTCCATCAGCCCCTGCGTGTAGCCCTCGATGCCCTGCTCGGGCAGCAGCGCCTGGGCCCGCTCCCAAAGCGCCAGTTCGTGCCGCCGCTCGGTCAGGTCGCCTTCGAAGCCCAGCGCGCGCGCGAGCACGCGCTTGACGTTGCCGTCCAGGATCGCAGCACGCTCTGCGAAGCAGAAGGCCGCGATCGCCGCGGCGGTGGAGCGTCCGATACCCGGCAGCGTCTGCAGCGCCGCGCTGTCGCTCGGGAAACGCCCGCCGTACCGGGCCACGACCTCCACCGCGCAGCGGTGCAGGTTGCGCGCACGGCTGTAATAGCCAAGCCCGCTCCACAGCGCCAGCACCTCGTCGAGTTCCGCCGCCGCCAGCGTCGCCACATCCGGAAAGCGCGCCAGGAACCGTTCGTAGTAGCCCAGCACCGTGCCCACCTGGGTCTGCTGCAGCATGATTTCCGACAACCACACCCGGTACGGGTCGCGCGTGCCCTGCCAGGGCAGCCCGTGGCGCCCGTGTGCCGCTTGCCAGGCGATGACGCGCCGGGCAAGCGTGTCACCCCCCCCGGCCACCGGGCTGGCCGCCGCGCCACCTGGAGCGCCACCTGGAGCGCCACCCGCCACGTCACTCAACGGCGCTGGCATGCGCGGCAGAAGTACGTGGCGCGCTGGCCCTGCAAGATCCGGCGCACCGGCGCCTGGCAGCGCGGGCAAGGCTGGCCCTCGCGGCCATAGACGGCGGCATGCTGCTGGTAGGCACCGTCCATGCCGTGCGCGTCGCGGAAGTCGCGCAGCGTCGAGCCGCCGAGTTCGAGCGCACGCGCCAGCGTGCCGCGCACCGCTTCCAGCAGCCGGGCCGCACGTGGCCGACTCAGCCGGCAAGCCGGCAGGCGCGGGTCGATGCCGGCGGCGAAGAGGGCCTCGCAGGCGTAGATGTTGCCGGCCCCCACCACCGCCTGACCCGACAGCAGCACCGCCTTGATGGGCGCACGCCGGGTTCGCAGCCGGGCGTGAAAGGACGGTGCATCCAGCGCAGGGTCGAAGGGCTCGGGTCCGAGCCCGGCGAGCAGCTGCGCCGCAGGCGGGTGGTCCATTCCGGCGGACCACACGACGGCACCGAAGCGCCGTGGGTCGTGCAGGCGCAGCGTGCCGCGCGTGGTGACGAGGTCGAAGTGGTCGTGCACGCCTGCCGGTCCAGGCTCGGCCGACAGGGACAGCGAGCCCGACATGCCCAGGTGGAGCAGCAGCCCCCCCCCTTCGGCTTCGCCGCCCCGGCCGGGGCCGAGCGGCAACCAGATGTACTTGCCACGCCGCTGCGCCTGGCCCACCGCCCGATGCGCCAGATGCTCGGGCGCGCAGCCCAGTGGCCAGCGCAGCGCCTTGCCGAGCCGGGCGGCCGTCACTACGGCGCCCTCGAGCCCGGGGGCGATGGTGCGTCGCGTGACTTCGACCTCGGGCAGCTCAGGCATCCATCCATTATGTGAGAATGGGTCGGTGAAGCTTGGCAGTCCGTCCGCGCGCCCCGCGCGCCACGCATGCTCCGGCCGCGCACGGCGCGGCTGGCCGCGGGCTCTGTGCCTCAGGGCCTGCATCTGCCTTGCTTGCCTGCTCATCGGTGCGGTCGCGCACGCGCAGCCCCGCCCCTCGTCAGCCCCCGGTTCTTCGCCCGCCGCACCCGCACCGGCGGGGCCTGGCGGGCTCACCGATTCGGCTGACGGCGGCCCTGGGGCCGCACCACCGCGCTCCCGGCTGGACGCCCCGCTTTTCTACCAGCTCCTCATCGGGGAGCTTCAACTGCAGCAGGGCGAGCCCGGCGCCGCCTACAGCCTGATCCTGGACGCGGCGCGCCGCACCCGCGACGAGCAGTTGTTCCGGCGTGCGGTGGAGATCGCCCTGCAGGGCCGCGCCGGGGACCAGGCCCTGGCCGCGGCGCGCAGCTGGCGCACCACCGTGCCGACCTCGGCCGAGGCGCTGCGCATGCAGCTGCAGATCCTCGCAGCGATGAACCGCGTCCCCGAAGCGGCCGAGCCCCTCACCCAACTGCTCGCGCAAACCCCCGAGGACCAGCGCGCGGGGCTGATCGCCTCGCTGCCGCGGTTCTTCGGCCGGGCCAGCGACGCGCGTGGCGTGGCCACCCTGCTCGAGCGCGTGTTGCAGCCCTACCTCGCCCCGGGTCCGGTGCGCCCGGTCGCGCGTTCGGCGCTGGCCGGTGCCTGGCTGGCTGCCGGACAGACCGGCCAGGCGTTCGAGCTTGCCCGCCGCGCGGCCGCGGACGACCCGGCTTCACCCTCGCCCGTGCTGCTGGCCCTGGAGATGCTGTCGCGCGAGCCACAGGCCGAGGCACTGGTGCAGCGCTACCTGGCGCGCCCGGACGCCAGCCCGGGCGTGCGTTTCGCGTATGCACGCGCGCTGTGGCAGGCCGGCCGCGCCGCGCCTGCCGTCGCCGAGCTCGAACGCTGCACCCGCGACGCCGCCGACTTCGCTCCGGCGTGGCTGATGCTCGGCGCCCTGCAACTCGAGCTCAAGCACCTGGACGAAGCCGAGCGGGCGCTGAACCGCTACGTGGAAGTTGCCGCGAGCGCCTCGCGGCCATCGGCAACGGCAGTCAAGGGCGCGGCGGCCGCGTCAGGCGCCGCCACCGCGGGCGGCAGTACCGCACCAGTTCCCCCTGCACCTGCACCTGCACCCGCACCCGCACCCGCACCCGCACCCGCACCCGCAACACCTCCGCCTGCCGCACCTTCGGCCGACCGCGAGGCCGATGACGAGGACGACCCGTGGGTCGCGGGCAACGGCGCGGCCAGCGGCGGCGTCCAGCCGCAGGCCTGGCTGCTGCTGGCCACAGTGGCCGAGCAGCGAGGCGACTACGCCGCAGCCGAGGCCCACCTGGCACGGGTGGAAAGCCCGATGCGGTCGCTCGAGGTCCAGGGCCGGCGCGCATCGATCGCGGCACGCCAGGGCCGCATCGCCGAGGCCCGGCAGCTGATTCGCCAGGTGCCCGAGCGGGCATCGGGCGATGCACGGGCAAAGGCCGTCACCGAAGCCCAGGTGATGCGCGACGTCCGGCGCTGGCAGGAGGCGTTCGAGGTGCTGGAAGCGGCCACCCAGCGCTGGCCCGACGACAGCGACCTGCTCTACGAACTCTCGATGATGGCCGAGAAGCTGAACCGGCTGGAGGAGATGGAACGGCTGCTGCGCCGCGTCATCGCGCTCAAGCCCGACAGCCAGCATGCGTACAACGCGCTCGGCTACTCGCTCGCCGATCGCGGCTTGCGGCTCGAGGAAGCTCGTACGCTGATCCGCCGCGCGCTCGAGCTCGCTCCTGGCGACCCCTTCATCACCGACAGCCTCGGCTGGGTGGAGTTCCGGCTGGGCAACACTGCCGAGGCGCTGCGGCTGCTTCGCCAGGCCTACGCCGCCCGCCCGGACACGGAGATCGCCGCCCACCTCGGCGAAGTGCTGTGGGCCACCGGACAGCGCGACGAAGCGGTGCGGGTCTGGCGCGAGGGCCGGCAGCGTGATGCCGCCAACGACGTGCTGCGCGAGACGCTGTCGCGCCTGAACCCCGGGCTGTGAGGCGGGCGCTGCTGGCCGGTCTGGTGCTCGCGATGGGCGGGTGCGCCAGCGCCCCGCCCGGCTCGACACACGCCCCGACTGCTGGCGAGGCCGCCTGGGCCGGGCGGCTCGGCTGGCAGGTGGCCGCTGCGCCAGGGCGCCCCGCGCAGCAGGCCAGCGCCGGCTTCGAACTGCGCGGCAGCGCACACCGCGGCTCGCTCGAGCTGAGCACACCGCTGGGAACGCTCATCGCCCGCGTCCATTGGCAGCCCGGCGGCGCGGAACTGCGCACCCCGGATGGCAGCCGCAGCTTCGACGACCTCGCCGGCCTGTCGCGGGCCGCCTTCGGGGGCGAGGAGGTGCCGCTGCAAGCCCTCTTCGACTGGCTGCAGGGCCGGCCCTCGGCCCAGGCGCCGCACGAGGCGCGCGGCAGCGGGTTCGAGCAGCTCGGCTGGTTCGTGGACGTGTCCACGCTCGCCAGCGGGGTGCTGACTGCGAGCCGGGCCGCCGAGCCGAAAGTAACGCTGCGCATCCGGCTCGAGGAACTGCCGTGATGATCCCCGCGCCGCCCTCGCCTCCACACCCCCGTGCGCGAGGCGCTCGGGCATCCACGAGCAGGTCGGCACCGACTGCTTCGGCCACGCTGACCGATCTGCCGGCTCCGGCCAAGCTCAACCTCTTCCTGCACGTGGTGGGGCGCCGCGCGGACGGCTACCACCTGCTCGAGTCGGTCTTCACCCTCATCGACTGGGCCGACACGCTGCACCTCGAGCGGCGTCGCGACGGCCGGCTGCAACGGCACGACCTCGGCGAGCCCCTGCCGGGCGACGACCTGTGCCTGCGCGCGGCGCGCGCGCTGCAACAGGCCGCAGGGGTGTCGCATGGCGTCGACATCTCCATCGACAAGCGCCTGCCGTCGGGCGCCGGCATGGGCGGGGGCAGTTCCGATGCCGCCACCGTGCTGCTGGGCCTGAACCGACTGTGGAACCTGAATTGGGAACGTGAGCGCCTGCTTCGTCTGGGGGCCCAGCTGGGGGCGGATGTGCCCTTCTTCCTGTATGGACAGACCGCACTGGTGCAGGGCATCGGCGAGCGGCTGAGCGCGATGCCGCTGCCGCCGATGCGGTTCGCGGTGATCAAGCCTGCCGCCGCACTCGCCACGGCCGATGTATTCCGCAGCCCGTTGCTGCGCCGCGATACGCAATCGGCTATACTCAAGGGCTCTCTTGAGGACGCAGCCCGGTCTGCCTTGTGCAACGGCGAAGCAGTCTGGGGTCGAAACGACCTCCAGCCGCCAGCCGAAGCGCTGTGCCCCGAGGTGGCGCAAGCCCTTCGGTGGCTCGCTCAGCGCTTCGGCAACAGCCGGATGACAGGGTCGGGCAGTGCGGTGTTCGCAAGGGTCGGCATGGGCGACTTGCCCTTGGCGACATGGCCGGTGGCAGACGACCCTCTGCCGCCGGGCTGGGTCGGCCGCCTGTGCCGCAGCGTGCCCCGTCATCCACTGGCGGACTGGGCACGCTGAAAGCCGGTTTCAAGGTCGGCGCGAGCCGCCCTGTGTAGGGGAGTCGCCAAGTTGGTTAAGGCATCGGATTTTGATTCCGACATGCGAGGGTTCGAGTCCTTCCTCCCCTGCCACCCCACTCCGCTGACCTCAGCGGTGCGTGCCTTCGCCGGGCGCGTCCGCGCCTGAGCCCGCCGCCCACGGCCGCGCGACCGCCATGCTGTTCAACACCATGCTCTTCTCCGGCAACGCCAACCCGGTGCTGGCGCAGGAGATCGCCACACACCTGGGCATCGAGCTCGGCAAGGCCAAGGTGGGCCGCTTCTCCGACGGCGAGGTCGATGTCGAGCTGTACCAGAACGTGCGCGCGCGCGACGTCTTCGTGGTGCAGCCCACCTGCACGCCCACGAACGAGAACCTGATGGAGCTGCTGGTGATGGTGGACGCGCTGCGCCGCGCCAGTGCGCGCCGTGTCACCGCCGTCATCCCCTACTTCGGTTACGCCCGCCAGGACCGTCGCCCGCGCTCGACCCGCGTGCCGATCAGCGCCAAGGTGGTGGCCAACATGCTCGAAGCCGCCGGCGTGAACCGGGTCCTGACGATGGACCTGCACGCCGACCAGATCCAGGGCTTCTTCGACATCCCGGTGGACAACATCTACGCCTCGCCGGTGCTGCTGTCGGACCTGCAGGGCAAGCGCTACGAGGACCTCGTGGTGGTCTCGCCCGACGTCGGCGGCGTGGTTCGCGCCCGCGCGCTGGCCAAGCAGCTCGGCTGCGATCTGGCCATCATCGACAAGCGTCGCCCCAAGGCCAATGTCTCGGAAGTGATGCACGTCATCGGCGAGATCGACAAGCGCAACTGCGTGATCATGGACGACATGATCGACACCGCCGGCACGCTGGTGAAGGCCGCCGAGGTGCTCAAGGAGCGCGGCT
>JBDKFA010000055.1:0-8788 GCA_039798945.1 Pseudomonadota bacterium | reverse complement strand
CGAGGCGCTGCGCGCGGCCGCACCGCGGCCCGCACAGGTGCACGGCCTCGCGCCGCCACAGGCCTGAAGCCCGGCCATGCTCTTCAACTCGCTCGAGTTCCTGATCTTTTTCCCGGTGGTGGCGACGCTGTACTTCCTGCTGCCGCAGCGCGCGCGCGTGCCGCACCTGCTGGTGGCGAGCTGCATCTTCTACATGGCATTCGTGCCCGCCTACATCCTGATCCTGGCGGTGACGATCGTCGTCGACTACGCCGCCGGGCTGTGGATCAGGCGGCTGCAGGGGCGCGCAAGGCGCTGGGTGCTGATCGCGAGCATCGTGCTGACCTGCCTCGTGCTCGCCAGCTTCAAGTACCTGCAGTTCATCCTCGACAACGCGGTGCTTGCCGCGGGTTGGTTCGGCTGGCGCCTGAGCGGGCCGAGCATCGACATCCTGCTGCCCGTGGGGCTGAGTTTCCACACCTTCCAGAGCCTGGCCTACGTGATCGAGGTCTACCGCGGGCGCCACCCGCCCGAGCGCGACTTCCTCGTCTACGCCACCTACGTGATGTTCTTCCCGCAGCTCGTGGCCGGCCCGATCGAGCGGCCGCAGAACCTGCTGCCGCAGTTCCGCGCGCACCACGTCTACGAGCACGCCCGCGTGGCCAGCGGCCTGCGCCGCATGGCCTGGGGCTTCTTCAAGAAGCTCGTCATCGCCGACCGGCTGGCGCTGTACGTGAACGACGTCTACGCCGACCCGCAGGCCCACAGCGGCCCGCAGCTCGCGCTGGCCACCGTGTTCTTCGCCTTCCAGATCTACTGCGACTTCTCGGGCTACTCCGACATCGCCATCGGCTCGGCGCGCGTGCTGGGCTTTCGGCTGATGGAGAACTTCGACCGCCCCTACGCCTCGCGCTCGATCGCCGAGTTCTGGACGCGATGGCACATCTCGCTGTCGCACTGGTTCCGCGACTACGTCTACATCCCGCTGGGCGGCAACCGCGGCGGCGCCTGGCGCCATGCGCGCAACCTGATGCTCACCTTCGCGCTCAGCGGCCTGTGGCACGGGGCGGCGTGGACCTACGTGGCCTGGGGCGTGCTCAACGGCGCCTATCTCGTCGCGGGCCAGGTGCTGCGGCGGGCGCGCATGCCGCCGCCGCCACCCGCACTCGCCGTGGCGCTCACCTTCGCGCTGACCTGCCTGGCCTGGATCCCGTTCCGGGCGGCGTCGATGGAAGACGCCTGGCACATCCTCACGCACCTTCACACCGGCTGGGGCGCGGTGCTCGACCCCACGGCGCTGCGCGCGCTGCTCACCACCGAGCAGTTCCTGCTGCGACAGCTTCCCGTGGCCCTCGCCGCCCTCGTCCTGCTGGAGGGGGTGCAGGCCTGGCACGCCCGCCGGCCGCTGGGTGCGCTGCTCGTGCGCCAGCCCCTGGCGCGGCGCTGGAGCGTCTACGCCGCCACCGCCCTGGGCTGCCTGCTGCTCGGGGTGCACCGCGACGCCCAGTTCATCTACTTCCAGTTCTGAATCCCGACACCCGCCCACCGCAACCTGCCGATCCCCGAGGCCTGCCATGGCACAGCCCGAACCCACCCGACGCGGCGTGCTGCGTGCCGCCGCCTTCTTCACGCTGCTCGGCTCGGCCGCCCTCGGCACCGATGCGGCGGTCTCGCACGGGCTGCGGCGGCTGCAAGGCGGCACCTTCGGGGTGTGGAACCGCATCGTCGAGGGCCGCGTGGGCACCGAGATCGTCATCAGCGGCTCCTCGCGCGCACTGAATCACTACGACCCGCGCGTGCTCACGCAGGCCACGGGCATGAGCGCCTTCAACATCGGGCTGAACGGCTCGCAGACCGACATGCAGCTCGCCCGGCTGCGCGTGTACCTGCGCCGCAACCGACGGCCGCGGCTGTTGATCCACAACCTCGACCTGTTCAGCCTGCAGGTGAGCGTGAACGAGGTCTTCGACCCCGCGCAGTACCTGCCCTACCTCGACGAACCCGACCTGTACCGGGCGCTGCACCGCATCGACGCCGACGCCTGGAAGTGGCGCCTGCCGTTGTACGGCTATGCCGTGGAAGACCTGCGCTTCACCTGGGCGAAAGGCGTGGCCGCCGCACTCGGCTGGCGCGGCGTCGAGGACCACGCCGACGGCTTCCTGCCCCAGCGCCGCAGCTGGTCGGGCGAGTTCGAACGCTGGCTCGCGCAGCAGGGCAGCGGCACGCTGGTGCCGGTGCATGCCGAGGGTGTGCGCACGATGCAGTCGCTGCTGCGGCTGTGCCAGCACCGCGCGGTGCCGCTGCTGCTCGTGTACTCACCGGAGTACGCACGCGCGCAGCCGCTGGCCCTGAACCGCGAGGCGATCTTCGCCCGCCTGCGCGCGCTCGCGCAGCAGCATGGCGCCACGCTGTGGGACTACAGCGACCACCCGCTGTCGCAGGATCGGCGCTGGTTCGTGAACTCCCAGCACCTGAATGCCGAGGGCGCACAAGCCTTCTCCGAAGACCTGGCGAAGCGGCTGGCCGCCTGGCCCGCGTTGCGGGAAGGCGCCGGGTGAGGCGTGACCCGGTGCATCGGGGCGTATCTGGGTGGGCATCAGGACGCGTGACCGCCTGCCTGACCGCGCGCGAGAGGCCCCTGCGCGGGACGCTGCGGGAACCTGGAGCCGGTGGAGGGAATCGAACACCTCGTCTGCCATCTACGACATGGCTGCTCTGCCACTGAGCTACACCGGCACGTTCGCGTCAAGCGTCAAGTCGAGCGCGCCTCCTCGCCCGGGGAGGAGACTTCGCCCCCCGCGCCGCGCAGGCGCTGGCGCCAGTCGATCCACGCCCGGCGCCAACCCAGCAGCCGCTCGACGAGCCCGCCGGGCAGGCGCTCCGCCAGCGGCCGGTGCACACCGAGCGCCAGCGCCAAGCGGCCGCGCCAGGTCAGCGCCACCGTGGCATGCGGCACCGCCACGGGGCGGAACCCCATGCGGCGCTTGAATTCGGTCATCGGGCTGGCGGCCTTGTTGCCATAGACCATCCGGTCGTACACGAGCGACTCCAACCCATGAGCATGGGCCACCTGCACGGCGTGCGCAATGAGCGCCATCGTCGGGCGCCGGTCCTGCTCGCTCACGAGCGCCAGGATCTGCATGATCCGCGCGCGCCGCCCCACGCGCACCCACTTCAGGAAGCCCACCAGTTCCTCTCCCACATAGGCGCCGAGGAATCCGGCGCGCTCGAGGTAGGTGGCGTTCTCGCGCTGGACGGTGGCGAAGTCCTTGCCGTGGTGCCAGAACGGCCGCCCCTGGCGCACCGGCGTCTCGTTGTAGATGCGCTGGATGCCGCGCACCAGCGCGTCGTCGAAAACCGCCTCGCGCACCACGAGCCCGCGGCGTTCGGCGCGGCGCACGTTCTTGCGCGTCTGCTGCGGCACACCGGCCCACCACGCAGCCGGGTCGCGCGTGTCGATGCACGCGAGCACCTCCTCGTGTACGCAGTGGGGTCCGGACGGACGCACGCCCGATTCCGGCAGCCGGAAGCTGCACAGGTCCAGGCCGAGCGCACTGCGCGACAGCGCCTGGACGAAACCCGCGGGATCGGTCACCGACTCGCCATCGACCCAGTTCTCCTCGTGCACACGGCCGTGGCGCCACCACGTACCGCTGACGACGACGGTGCAGCCTTGCACCACCGCCGCAGGCAGCCACCGCACCTGGCCGCGGTGCGAGACGGCCACCTGCAGCGGCGCACGCGGGGCCGTTGCCGGCCCCGGGGTGCCCGACGGGCCGCCGATGCCGGGGGCTTCCCCGCCGCGCCCGGGCCCCTGCGCGCGGGCCGCCGCACGCAGGCGCTGCATCTGCTCGCGCCGGTGCAGCGCGACGAGCTCGGGCGGCAGCACGCGCGGCACGCCGGCCGCCGCCGCCCACGCATAGCCTGCGAGATGAGCCGCCCCGAACAGCACGAAGGGCGCCCGGCGCATGTCGGCGAGGGCGCGCAGCGCCTCCCACGCCGGGTGCCCGCCCACGCGCCACGCGCGCACGCCGCGCCCGAAGCGGGCGCGCAGCCGACCCTGCTCGGCCGTGCCGACCGGCCGGTGGTGCAGGCACACGTGCTCGGTGAAGGTTCGGGTGCGCCAGCCCAGGGCACGGGCAGCCAGCCCGGCTGCGGTGTCGATGCCCCCGCCAGGCAAGGCGCGGTAGCCGCCTATGGCCTCGTAGCAACTGCGCCGGAAGACCTGGCAGGCGCCCGAGACATGCTCGAGGTTCGCCCCGGGGTGAGCGTAGGCGTGCCGCTCGGGGTGCGTGGGGTCTTCCGCGTACGGGCTGCCCGCCACGCCCAGCGACGGATCGCGCGCAAACTGCCCGAGCAGGCCCTCGAAGTGCCCAGGCCCGAGCGTGATGTCCGCATCCAGGTTGCCGATCAGCTCGTAGCCGAGGCCCTCGAGACGAGCCCGCCCCGCCTCGAAGGCGCGCACCTTTCCGGAGAACTCGCGCGCGCCGCCACGCGGCAGCTGCACGAGCTCGATCCAGCCATGCGCCGCCGCGCGCGCACGCACCAGCTCGCCCGTGCCGTCGGTGGAGCCATCGTCCACCACCACCCAGCGCAGCGGCCGCACCGTCTGCGCGACCACGCTGTCCAGCGTCGCGCCGATGTGCGCCGCCTCGTTGCGCGCCGGCGTGACGAGCACGTAGGAAGGAAGTGCCCGGGCGCTCAATGCAGACTCCCCGCGGCCGCCGCCCAGACTTCCGAGCCCAGCGGCACCGCAAGCGGCACGCCACGCAATGCCTGCGCCCGCACCAGCGCTTCCAGCACGACGCCGGGCCCCTGCGCGCCGGGCGCGCCGGAGGGCTCGCGCCACAGGCTCCAGGGCCCGAGGTGGGCGCTGACCCAGTCGGCCAGCCGGCCCGCGCGCGCGGCCGCCCCGCGTGCCGCGCCGGGCTCCACCTCCGCCACCTGTGCGAGCGCGTCCAAGGCGCCTGCCGCCACCCGCACATCCGCCTCGCTCGGCGGGTCCTCCGGCGTGCGCAGGCTGCCCGCTTCATCGAAATGCAGGCCCACCAGGTGCCGCAGCGCACGCGCCAGCCCGGCATAGACGGCCGGGTGTGCGCCGGCTCCGGCGAGCGCCAGCAGGCTCGCGACCCGGGTGCCGGCATGCAGGTGGTCCACCCATCGCATCTGCGGCGTCTGGGCGTGCAGCCAGCCGCCGTCCTCGCGCTGGTGGGCCAGGCTGAAGCCGACCGCGCGCTGCGCGAGTTCGAGGAAGGTCCTTTCACCGAAGCGGCGCCCGAGCCGCGCCAGCAGCGCGGCCGCCTGCAGGTTGGCGTGGTGCGCGGCGTTGAGCCTGCCCACCTGCGGGCCACCGTGCAGTGTGCCGCCGCGCGCGTCGCGCGCACCGTCCACGATCCCCTCGGCCACGCTGAACGCGGCATCGACGAAGACCCGGTCGCCCAGCACCTCGTTGGCCTGCAGGAAGAGCGTGCCCAGCCGTGCCCTCAGGCCCAGGGCGTCCGGCAACTCGTGTGCCAGCAGCCGCTGCAACAGCGCGCGCGCTGCCTGGGCATGCCCGGCGTCGTCACTGCCGTCGTGGCACAGCAGGTGGGCGCTTGCCCGGTGCAGCTCATCGGCCACGTTGGCGCGGTGCAGCTCGAACCAGGAGAAGAGCTGCGCCGCGCCGCGCGCCAGGCGCAGCGCCGGGTCATCCGTGGCGGTGTCGCGTCCCATCAGCAAGCCTCCAAGGAGGCCGGCTCGGGCGCACGCCCGGTGGCCACGAGCGCATCCACGAGCGCGAGGTAACGCGCGCGATGCGCGCCCCAGCGCTCGCGCGCCGCACGCGCCAGCCCCGCCTCCACCAGGCTCTCGCGCAGGGCGGCATCGCCCAGCACCTCGGCCATGGCCTGCGCCATGCGCAGCGCATCGCCCGAGGCGAAGAAATGCACCTCGGTGGGGTCGAAATAGTGCGCATCGATGCGCGTGCGCGACACCACCAGCGGCACCCCCAGGGCCATGAACTCGAGAATCTTGGTGCTGAAGGCCTCGTCGCCGAACGAGTCGGCGCGCTTGGGCACGACAGCCAGGTCGGCCTCGGCCATCCGGTCGGCCACCTCGTGCAGCGGCAACGGGGCGAAGAAGCGCACCGCATCCCCCAGCCCGAGCTCGCGTGCGAGCTGCTGCAGCGCGGCCCCTTCCGGGCCGTCGCCATACAGGTGGAAGCGCGCGTCCGGGTGCGTGTCGCGCAGCCGGGCGAAGGCATGCAGCGCCACGTCCAGGCCCTGGTGCGCGTGCAGCCCACCGGGGAACACGATCAGGGGCCCGTCCTGGCCGAAGGCGCGCACGCGCGGGCGCGGGCGGAACACGCGCTCGTCGACATGGTTCAGCATCACCGAGCAGGCGTGCGGCGCGACCGAACGCTGCACGACCTTTTCGCGCCAGAGGTCGTTGGCCACGATCACATGGTCGGCCAGCGAGGCGGACAGCCGCTCGCACAGACGCAGGGCCGTCACCACGAGCGAGCGGGTGCCGGGTGTGCCCGAGGTTCCGGCCTGGAAGCGCCACGCATAGAACTCGGGCACGAGGTCATGCAGGTCGAGGATCACGCGCGCACCGCGCAGCCTCGCCGGCCACGCCGCGAGGGTCAGGAAGTCCGGCACGTTGTGCACGTGCACGAGGTCGAAGGGACCGGAGCCCGGCCAGGCACCGGACAGTTCCTGCAGGCGCAGCGCAGCCCGCGCGGTGAAGCGCAGCAGCGGTGAGAGCATCGCCAGGGGTGTGCCGCCGGACTTGTCCAGGCGGTCCTGGATGCGGTGCACGCGCACGCCGTCCATCACCTCCGAGGCGGGCAACGCGGCATCGGTGCGCAGCGCCAGCACATCGACCTCGTCGCCACGGTCGGCCAGTGCGCGGGCGACCCGCATCACGCGGTTGTCCCGCTCGTACGCGGCGTGCGCCACCATGGCCACGCGCAACGGCCGACGCTTCGACGCGAGCCGGTCCGTGCCCGCGTCGGTCGCGGTTGGCACCGGGGGTGCCCAGGCTGGCGGGGTGGGGTGCAGCGCAATCGACATGGCCCCAGTGTCCCGGTCGCCCGCAGGGGCGGCGCTGAGGCTGCGCAATGCCCAGGCCCGAGGCCGCTCCCTCAGCTCTCCGGGTAGCAGGCCTTGCGCGAGAAGGAGCCGCCTGCGCCGAGGTTGCGGCTGTCCCAGCACTGCTGCGCCGGGATGCGGTGCACACGCCCCGTCGCATCCCCCCAGCCCGTACCCCCCGTCACCTCCGGCCCGATCGGCGGCCACGCCGTCGTCGACGGGAACCACGCCGGCCTCGCCTCATGCACGTACGACGCCCTCAGCGCCTGCGTGCTCGGCGCACTCACCCCCGCAGGCAGCTCCGAACTCACCCACCTCACCGCACGGCTGTAGGTGTCGTAGTTCCCCCACCTCAGCAACCCCGACTTCACCTTCGCGTCCGGGTAGCTCATCCCACCCGGCACCGCCAGCCCCGTCGAGTCCTTGAGCAGGCAGTTCCCGATGTTCGGGTACCCCAGCCGGTACACCCCCACCCCGCCCGCACAGTTGTCGCTCGCCTGCTCGTACTTCGCCGGCGTCCACGTGCTCGCACCCAGCACGTTGCCCACGATGTTGTACGCATAGCTCAGCCGGTTCAGCCTCACCGGCTCGTCCACCCGCCCCGAATTGCGGTTCACCCCCAGCAGGTGGTTCCTGAACACCGTCCCGTGGCTCGACCCTCCGAAGTACCCGTCCGAGCCGAACATCTCCCCGACGTTGCCCTCCCACAGGTTCATCATGTCGTGCGGCCCGTGGTTGTCCGCAAACGTCCACGTCACCGGCTGGTCCGCGTCCGCACCCGCCTGGCTCGCCGAGCCGTAGCTGAAGTTGTAGCCCACGTAAAAACCGCTCGAGCCGTTTTGCAGCTCGATGGCCGGGAACAACTTGTTGAACACGTTGTTCTCGATCTTCCAGCTCGAGTTCGACCCGTACGTCGGGCTGCCGTACACCTGCAGCCCCGCGTTGTTCGGCCCGTACGTCTGCGTCAGCCTCACCACCGAGTCCCGGAACTCCCCGTTCACCGTCCCCAGCATCGTGAAGTGGTACCCAGACGCCAGGTACGAGTCCACCCCCTTCACCCAGCAGCTGTCGCAGTACTGGATCATGAAGTTCGTGCACCCGCTCGTGCCCGAGTGGTCGATCTTCAGGTCCTCCACCCCGCTGCGCTGCGTGTTCGTGTACGTGAACTTCACCCGCCCGTTACCCGCCCCGTAGTTCCACAGCAGCGGGTTGCGCAGCGTCACCACGTTGCCGCTGATGGCCGTCACCACGTTGACCTGCCTCATGTGCCGGCTGCCCCCGATCGTGCTCACCACCACCCCCGCCTCGTTGTCGCGGTCGATCTCGATCATCTTGCCCACGCTCAGCCCGCTCGTGGAGGCCACCGTGATCGTGCGGCTGTCCTTCGCCCCGCCGCCCGTGATCGCAATGCCCGCGTTGCTCGCCGAGCCGTTGCCCATCTTCACCACGTTGCAGCCCTTGAGCACCGTCTGGTCCGCCCCCGCACCCCTCAAGGTCACGTTGCTCGCGAACACGTTGATCCCCGTCACGTTGTACGTGCCCGCCGCCAGCTGCACCACCCCGTCCCGGCACGCCGCCGACGCAATCGCCGCGTTGATCGCCGACGCGCTCGCTCCCGGCACGAAGCTCGCGCACACGTTCGTCCTCGCAGGTATCCCTCCCGGAACCCCCGTCACCGTCCAGTCCGTGCGACGCTCCGCAGGAATCACGTCCGCCGGCGCAGGCGCAGGCGCAGGCGC
>JBDKFA010000054.1:0-6473 GCA_039798945.1 Pseudomonadota bacterium | reverse complement strand
CGGCATCTGGGACGGGACGTTCAAGATCGCCTGGACCGACAACCCGGCTTGGTGCTTCTATGACCTGGTCACCAGCACGCGCTACGGTCTGGGCAGCTACATCCCCGAGGCGCAGGTCGACAAGTGGGCGCTGTACCGCGTGGCGCAGTACTGCGACCAGCTCGTGCCGAACGGTCTGGGCGGCTCCGAGCCGCGCTTCACCTGCAATCTGTATCTCCAGACCCGCGAGCAGGCCTACAAGGTCGTGCAGGACATGGCCTCGATCTTCCGGGGCATGGTGTACTGGTCTGGCGGTGCAATCACGGTCACGCAGGACGCGCCCGTCGACCCGGTCTACCAGTTCGCGCCGGCCAACGTGATCGATGGCGAGTTTGCCTACCAGGGCTCTTCGGCCAAGGCGCGGCACACCGTCGCCCTGGTGACCTGGAACGACCCCGACGACTTCTACCGCCAGAAGGTCGAGTACGTCGAGGATGCCGCCGGCATCGCCCGCTACGGCATCGTGCAGACCGAGGTGGTGGCCCTGGGCTGCACCTCACGCGGCCAGGCGCACCGCGTCGGCAAGTGGCTCCTGTACTCCGAGCAGTCCGAGTCGGAGATCGTCACCTTCCGCACTGGCTTGGAGGGTGCTGTGGTTCGCCCTGGCGACGTCATCAAGGTCGCCGACCCTGTGCGCGGTGGGATGCGTCTGGGTGGCCGAATCGCTGGAGCCACGGCATTGAGCGTCACCCTTGACCAAGACGTGCCGGCCGACCTGGTCTGGCGTCTGTCCGTCATTACACCTGGTGGAAAGGTGGAAGAGAGGAACGTCGGATGGGTTGCCGGTCGCGTCGTGAACTTGACGATCCCGTTCTCCGAAGCGCCACAAGTTGGCGCGATCTGGGTTCTGGCTTCAACAGTCGTGGAGCCGCAGCTCTTCCGGGTGGTGTCTATCGCAGAGACCGACCCAGGGGTGCATGAGGTCACGGCGCTCGCCCACAACCCAAGCAAGTACGACGCGATCGAGCAGGGGCTAGCGTTGCAGCCGCGCTCCATCACCGTGCTCTCGGACATGCCGGCTGCGCCGACTGGCCTGGCCATGACCGAAAGCCTGTACCGGGTGAAAGATCAAGCCCAGGTGCTCGTGCAGATTTCTTGGACTGAGGTTCAGACGGCGATCGCATACCGCGTGACATATCGGGTCAACGGCGGCAATTTCACAAGCCTCCCGCTGACCAGCGCCAACTACGCCGAGATCCGCAACGCTCAAGAAGGCGACTACGAGTTCCAGGTGCGCGCGATCGGCGTCACACGAAAGGAAAGCACGCCCGCAACCCTGACCGCCATCGTGCAAGGCAAGCTGCTCCCGCCGTCTGACGTCACAGGATTCATCGTGCAGCGGCGCGTGACGGACCTGCTTCTGACATGGGACGAATTGACAGACGCCGACCTGGCCGGATACGAGGTGCGAGTCGGGCCTGGCTGGGACTCTGGCGCGCTGGTGGCCAAGACGGCAGGCACGCAAATGATCCACGACCAGGACAAGTCGGGCCAATACGCTTACCACATCCGTGCGGTGGACACCTCTGGCAACTACAGCGCCAACGTCACGACCTTCCTGCTCGATCTGCGCGCGCCGGCATCGGTTCGGCAGTTTGATGTCGTTCAGTCCGCCAACCGACTTGAGTTCCGCTGGCTCCCCAACATCGAGCCCGAGGTCGTCGGTTACGAGCTGCGAGAGGGCTCCGCCTGGGATGCATCCCTATTTGTGGCCGAGGTGAAGTCGACTAGCTACACGCTGCCGTCTGGGTTTGACGGACTGCGTAAGTTCTGGATCAAGGCCATTTCCTCGCCGGGCATCTACAGCGACACACCGGCGTTCGTCTCAACGGTGGTGGCGCAGCCGCAGAACGCGAACCTGCTACTCGAAAGGGACGAACAGTCAGCTGGGTTCCCGGGCATCAAGCACTTTGCGACCGTGGCATCCGTCGAAGGAACGCAGGTCCTGCGAATGACCAGCGGCGCGCCGAGCGCTGAGTACTTGTTCGAGATCGATCTGTCGTCGGTGGTGCGCGCGCAGAACACGCTGCTCACAAGCCTAGGCGCATCGGTGGACGACAGAACGACATGGATTGAGGCCGGGTTCCCATGGAGTAGCGAAGCGGCAAATCGGCAGTGGGCTTACGACGGCTCGCTTGCCAACGTTGACGCGCGTTTTAAGATCGCCAAGGAGGACGCCCTGCAAGAAGGCGAGATCTACGGCTGGCGATTGAACGGAACGTTGACTGGCTTCGGCAACCCGACCGTTACCGAGTCCGCAGGGATCGGATACGACGACGGACGCTACGGAGACGGCTTGTCCGTCAAGGACACGACCAAAGTGTCCTGGAGCGTAAGCATCCCAGCCGTGTTCCACACGTCGTTCTGGTTCATCCCCGATGAGGTGACCACCTGCGTGATCTGGGCAATCGCTGGTGCCGGGATTTCGCTTCTGGTCGGCTACGACGCTGACCAGCAGCAGTTTTTCTTGGAGGACCACCTGTCGCGGCGCGTGTTCGTGCAGTACCAGGTGGTCGTCGAGGACCGGATCTGCATCGGCGTGTGCCAGACGGCTGCCGATCGGAGGCTGTTCATCGGGAAGATGGGCGGCGACGTGGAGAGCGCAAGCGCGTCATTCACACCAGCGGGGGCTTACACCAGCCTGCGTCTGTACTGACCAGCGAGCAGCTTCAACCGTGGCGTTGGGCCGAAAGGCTTGACGCCATTTTTTTTGGAAAGAGGAAAACCATGATTCAGGAAACCATGAAACTTCACGGAGCCATCACCCTGGTGCTCAAGAAGGCGAACGGCGACGTCGAGACGGTCCACAAGGACAACATCATCGTCGACGTCGGCTTCGACTTCATCGCCGACGCCATCGGCAAGGCTGCAAGCCGGCCTGGGGTCATGGGCTACATCGCTCTTGGCACCGGCACCACCGCAGCAGCATCCGGCCAGACCGCACTGGCGACCGAGCTGGACCGCAACGCGGCGACCTACGCGCATACAGCCGGCACCAAGGCGTTCAGCTTTACCGCCAACTTTCCGGCCGGCGACGCGACTGGTGCGATTACAGAGGCTGGGGTGTTCAACGCCGCATCTGCGGGGACGATGCTTGATCGCGTTGTATTCCCGGTCGTCAACAAGGGCGCAGATGACAGCCTGACCGCCGTGTTCACCTTCACGATGAGCTGATCGCATGGCCGATTTGGTCACGATCACGGAGACAGCGGGGCCGCAGTACACGTGGGCCACCGCTGCTTTCACGTGGTCCAGCGCCAGCGCCGGCAAGTCTTGGACTTCAGCGTACCCGGCCGTTTACGGCATCGCCGTCGCGGCCGCTCTGGCTCTTTCCGAGGCGCGCCAGGCACTGCCGACAAAGGCGGTGTCCGAGCATTTGGGCTTGGCGGACGCGCTCGCCCGTCAGGTGACGATGCGCCGCTCCGAGACCGTCGCTTTTGCTGAGACCTATGCCGATCTAATCGCCTACGTCCTGCGCTTCGTCGAGTTCATTGGCTTTGGGGAGAACTTGGCGCGCGCCGATCACAAGGCCATCAGCGAAACGCTGAGCACATCGGACCAGCTGAGCAACGCTTCGACAAAGGCTCTTGCAGAGGTCGTGACCCTCGGGGACGGTCTGGTTCGCTCGGTGGAAAAGCAACTGGCCGAAGAACTGGCGCTGGCCGATTCGCTCCGCCGCGAAGCTGGCAAGCACCTCTCCGAAGCATTCGGACTCGGCGATGACCTTGACCGGGTGATCGAAAAACGCATCTTCGAGACGATCGGCTTTGCCGAGACCTACACCGATCTGATCTCCTTCGTTCTGGCCATAAGAGAGAACCTGGGGTTTTCTGAGGTGCTCGGAAAGCACACCACAAGGCCGCTTGCAGAATCGTTTCAGCTTGCCGAGTCGGTCACGAAGAGCGCGGTGAAGAACGTCTCCGAGGCACTTTTCATGGCCGAGGCCTTTGGGCGCACGGTGGCTTACCGCCGCGCGATCGATGAAGGCTTCGCGATCGCCGATGCTTTAAGCCGGGCCTACGGGCTCAAGGTGAACGAGGCGCTCGACCTTGCCGAGCAGTATCGGCGTCGTGCCAATGGGGTCGTGAGCGACATGATCGTGGCCGCAACCGCGATCACCGAGCAGGACTTCATCGACATCATGGAGGCGGGGCACCCGCCAGGGTTCACCGACTTCCGCGATTTCATCCAGGGTGACCACACCTACCGTCGCGCGCTGTTTCGAGCGATCTTGAAGTCTCAGAACGCAGACCGAGGATTCATCGACGGTCTACGAGTGACGGTCGACGTCCCAGACGTGTTCGACCGTGGATCGGAGCAGATCACAAGCGCCGCATCCGGCGTGACGGTCAACTTCACGCGGACCTTCCGCGTGCCTCCTGAAGTGACGATCACCCACAAGGGCGGAACCGTGGTTGCGGTTCCAAAGCTCGTCGGCGCAGTCACAACCACAGGATTCAGCGCAGTGCTGGAGGACAGCTCCGGCGCTCGTGTCACCGGCTCTTTCACATGGGTAGCACAGGGGTACTAAATGCAGAACTTCACCGACATTCCGTCCTCGCGGACGCTATCGGATTCTCTTGCGGAGATTCTGAACAACGACAAGACGGCGATCTCGTGCAATAGCGGCACGACGTTTCCGACGACGAACCTACAGATCGGGATGCTTTGCTACCGATCAGACCAGCTCAAGCTGTACCAGCTGATCGGAACGAACCCGGACAACTGGCGGTTCATCATGGACCTGTCGACTGGAATCGACGCGCAGTTCGCTGCAAAGCTGAATGCCGCCGCTTACACCGCCGCTGATGTCCTGGCGAAACTGCTGACCGTAGACGGCTCTGGCTCTGGCTTGGACGCCGACACCCTTGACGGCCAGCACGCCACCGCATTTGCGTCCGCTGGACACAACCACGACGCCTTGTACCTTGGCAAGAACGCCAAGGCGGCGGACTCTGATCTGCTGGATGGTTTCAACTCCACCGCATTCGTGCGCTCGGTCAATGGCGCTGGACCGGATGCGAGTGGCAACGCGACGGTCAACGTCGACCTATCGAGCCGCGTGGCCAAAACCGGCGACACGATGACCGGGCACTTGAATGTGCCGAGCCTCGGCATCAACAGCGCCTCGCCGACGCTCGATCTCAGCGATACGACAACGGGTCGCACACGGAGGCTTCATCACAACGAGGACTTGATGGGATTCCTCAAGACCGATGGCAACTGGGACATGTACATGAACAACGGCGGCTCCATGTGGACCGCCAACTACGGCTGGCTTCACGACTATTTCTTCAGGTCGGTAGCCAACTGCTCCTCAACGAATGGCTCCAATGCGATCAACTGTTACGGCGGCGGCAACATCTTGAACGAGAGGTTTCACGAGCTGATTGACGAAGGCGGTCAGATCCGACTGAGGACGGTTAACAACTTCGTCAACTGCAATTGCGTCTGCGACTGCTGCTAAGGGGAAAACATGAAGTGCTACATCATCCGGAAAAACGCACCGTTCAAAGCAGCGGTCACACTCAGCGGGTCTACTCTGTCATTCACGGTTCAGCCCAGAAGCGAAGCCGAGGTTGAGCGCACGCGGACCGTCGATCTTGAGGCTTTGCGCAGCCGTCCAGACTTTGGCGACCACGCGCTTTTCACGATCTATGACCAGGTATGCACCAACAGCGCGGGCGTCAACCCCAACGTTTTCGAGAACATCTCGAACCTGTACGCAGCGACTGTCGCAACAAAGATGGATGCCGGCACGTACCACCGCAGCGTCCTGCAACTCTTCCCGTTCGCTGCCATCTACGTCCCCCTAGCAGACAGCCCGGTCAGTGACTGGAGCATCGCCATTAACTGCGGCCCAGAGGATGGGGAGCTGAACGAGATTTCGCTTGGCCAGGGGCTTGATCGAGTCGATGGCGTATCCATTCCAAACACTGGCGAGCTGCTGGTCTTCCCGGTGGTGAAGTTCGACGCCAGCTCTACCACTGTCGCGCCCAACGGCGAGGTACCTGTGACCTTCCACCTGGAGCGCCCTGACGGCTCGCGCGTCACCGATGTCGAAGCCGACATCTATCTGGACACGACCGGCGGCTACTTGACCAAGAGGCGGGTGCGCACGGCAACCGGTGAAGGGTCGGTTACTTTTCGGCCGGATGGTCTGCAAGCCGGCGACGTGGTGAAGATCAAGTGCGGCTTCAAGCACTTCTCCGGGACCGATGACTTCATGGTGACGGTCGCATGATCCTTGACCTTTTCCCCGTTCGCATCGGCTTCTGGGACCTAGCTCTCGGGAGGGCCTTTGATTCTGCTTTGCGTGATGAGCTGCTGCATGTCCATCAGCTCCACGAGACCGGCCCAGAAATCTGGGATCGCAAGCCGCACGACATCTTCGATGGTGCGCTGCCGCACTGCACGGTACTGGCGGATCGTGC
>JBDKFA010000053.1:0-28756 GCA_039798945.1 Pseudomonadota bacterium | reverse complement strand
TCGCTGGCCAGTGTGGTCTGGGAGCTGGACACCCCATTCGCCGACTTGGTTGTCCAGGTCGCGGCGGTTGGCTGGGTGGGCTTGGCGGGCGCCACAGGCTGGATGGTGTACACCGGCCCCGTCGGGACGGGCAGCTTGACACTCGCGACCGAGGCCGTGCCCGGTGCGGGCCCGTACTTGACCTGCGTGCGCAACGTGGCGTGCGGGCCCCAGTTCAGTCGCGGATCCCAGATCGGCTGCATGCGGGCGAACAGCGCCGCCCCCGACACCACCTGGTTGCCGCCGGCGAAGGCCATGCGGCTCCATTCACGCGAGCCCGGCGGGTGCTCCAGCGCCTTGGCCGACCCCGACCCGTCGCGCAGGATCGTGGCCCCTGGCGCAACCGCGCCCGCCGCGACGAGCGTGGAGAGATCGGTGCGCACCGCGCGCGCCAGGCTCAGCGCACCGTCGATGTTGATCATCCCGGTGCCTTGCTGCAGCAGGTTGTAGCCGGCAAGCGGCTCGGCGGTGTATTGCAGCATGGCCTTGACGAGGGGCGGGGTCAGGCCGGGGTTGACTTCCAGCAGCAACGCTGCCGCCCCCGCGACCACCGGTGCGGCCACCGAAGTGCCGCTGAGCTGCATCAGCCTGTCGTTGATGTAGCGGGGGCTCGTGGACACCTCCAGCTCGGGGTAGTCCTGGGTCAGCCTCGACTTGGAGCCGTCGTGGCGTGCGGCAGCGGCACCTACCACGCGGTTGCCGGGCGCCACGAGGTCGGGCTTGAGCAGGTTGTCGCGCACGGCCTTGCCTTGCGGCGTGAAGCCCACCAGCCCGCGGGTGGGGCCGCGCGAGCTGAAGTGGTTCACACGGTCGTCTCTCCGGTTCGGGGTGCCTCCCCACTTCACGGAACCCACCGTGATCACCGAAGGCTCGATGCCTGGCGAGCCGATGCGGCCATACACCTCGAGTTCCTTGCCGGTGAGCGGGTCGCGGGCACGCCCGAAGTTGCCCGCCGCGGCGACCACCGTGATGCCGGCTGCCGTCGCCACGCGCGCGGCCTGGCACAGAGGGTCGGTGAGGTAGCTCTCGCGCGAGTCGCTGGCGACGCTCAGGTTCATCACCCTCACGCCCAGCTCGGGCGCGCGGCGGATCACGCAGTCGATACCCGCGAGCACGTCGTCGATCTGCCCGATGCCGCCGGCCCCGAGCACGCGGACGTCGAAGATCGTCGCCTCGGGCGCGATGCCGGCCGGGTTCACGCCCGCCTTCACCTTCAGGCCCGAGCCGGCGGCCATCGAGGCCACGTGCGTGCCGTGGCCGTGCGGGTCCGCGAAGCCGGAGCGCACGTTCGGGCGCAGGCAGTTCAACCGCGTCTGCTCGGAGGTGTCCAGGCCGGTCTTCCAGGGGTCCTGGCGCGGCATCGCGAGGTCGACGGCTGCCTTCACGCGGGTCGTGCCGTCGCGCGCGAGCAGCCCGGCATGCAGGGCCATGACGCCCGAGTCGAGCACGGCGATCGTGACGCCCGCTCCGGTCGGGCGGGACTTCCCGCCCGAGGCGAAGCCGGCGGCGAGCTGCAGCGGGCTGGAGCCCTGGCTGACGTCGGGCTTCGTGTCGATGGTGCCCGCCAGCGTAGCGTCCGGCGGGGTTGGCAGGGCGACCACGCTGGTGCGGGTGGCCACCCGGTTCGGCGAGATGCTCGTCACGTCCGGACGCGAGGCCAGCGGCACGACGGCGCTGGCCGGCACCACGATCGACAGCGCCGACAAGGCCGGGTACTCGTAGCGCACCGAGCCGCCGGCGTTGAGCACCGCCTGGCGCAGTGCGGCCAGCCCGGAGCCGGGTTGCCGCTTGGCGTACACGATCGCCTGGATCAGTCGCTGGCCGTCGATGTCGCGCACCCAGTACGCCGCCAGCGCGCTGGGCGTGAGGGAACTCGAGCCCGGCTGGTTGTTCGATTGCAGCTTGGGTTGGCTCGAGACATCGCTCATGACCGCGACCGGCCCGGACAGCGCTTCCCGCAACTCCGGCGCGATTGCGCCCTGAGCCGCTGCGGAGCCGGCAAGAACCGCCAGCGACCCGGCCAGCGCGAGTTGTCGCCCGAGCGGCCGCGTGCGGCGGCGGCTCGGACCGATGGTGAAAGCGTTGCAGCGTGCCAAGGCATGTCCTCCTGCTTTTTGGCGTGGCACACCGGGCGGCGCAGGACATGCACAGGGCGGGCCGTGCACCGGCGGCGGCGAAGACCTGAAGTCTGGCGGGCCCGACTCCCCCTAGAAAGGGGGGAGGTCTGCCGCCGCGCCCGAAAAGCGTGCAGAGTTCACGCACGCATGGTCGGCACCGCCTGGCTGGGCGTCCGCCGGCCACTGGTCCGGCCGCCTCTCCCTCCAGGTCGGCCGGTCACGTCGTGCGGGGGTCGCGGCCCTTGCCGGGGGCTGGCGCCGCGTCGGTGCCGCTGCGGTCGGAGCTGCCGAAGCGCCGGCGCAGGGTGCGCCCGCTCAGGGCGGCCCAGATCGCCAGCGGCGTGACAAGCGGGCCGAAGAACGTGGCGAGGTGATAGGCGTGGTTGGAGAGCGCCCATTCCCACCCCGACACGCCCGCGCCGGCCACCTGGAACGGCGGCGCCTGCATCGACTCGACGACGAAGCTCGCCTGGCCCGTCGCCATCATGGTCAGCCGCAGCCAGACCCACGCGGTGATCTGCAGCAGCACCACGCCCGCCAGCAGCACGCTGCCCCAGGCGAGGGGCACCCACCAGCGCCGGTGGGTGGCGATCAGCAGCGCCCACAGCAGCGGAAAGCCGGTGACGCCTTGCAGGATGGGCACCTGCCCGATGAAGAAGACGGCTGTCTGCGTCCCCCCGGAACCCATGATCTTCAGGTGGGTGCGAACCTTCCAGGTCTGGTCCGCGTGGGCCGCGACCTGGCTCACGCGGCCTTCGAAGACGAACGTGAGGCTGGCGTCCGCCACCGGCCTGGCAGCCTGCCAGAGCCGTTCCGTCAGCCCAAGCCCGCTCCAGGCCGCCGCCAGCGGCACGAGCACCAGCAGCACCCGCGCCACCCAGCGCGCCGGGTCAACGAGCCTGGACATGGTGCAGGACCGGGCTGTCCCGGCGTGACGGCAGCCAGTGGATCCACGACAGGAAGATTCCCAGCCCGGGCACCATGATCAGCGCGTCCCACGCGTACAGGTGGGCCCAGTCGAACCAGGCCTGCGAGTACTGCCCGAGGTAGTACAGGCTCACGATGCGAGCCAGGTTGAGCAGCATGACCGCCAGCGCGGCTGCCGCCATCCCGAGCAGGCGTTCGCGCCAGCCTGCCGGGAACGCGGCGATGCCGGCCCACAGCAGCACCACCGCCTCGAGCCCGGCACAGCGGCGTGCGATCGCGAGCGCGAAGCCGTCGGCGTGCTGGATCACCACGCCGCGGACCTCCGCTGTGCTGCCCAGCAGGCGCACGGTCTCGCCCGTGGCCCAGGCGATGCCTCGGGTCAGTGGGACCACCACATGGGCATCGACCCCGGGTGCCAGCAGCGCCGCGAAGCCAGCCACCACCAGGCAGGCGAAGACAGCCAGGAAGCGCAGCGTCGTGCCAGGGCCCGCTGCACGCCCCAGCCACGCCAGCCACCCGCCCACTCAGCCTCGGGCCCGGCGGTGTGCCCGAGCGCCCGCTGCTGCGATGAGCAGGCCCAGCGCCAGCATGGCCCAGGTCGACAGCGCCGGCACGGGTGCCGGCGCGGGCTGCGTCCCCTGCAGCTGCACCGCGTTGAGCATGCCGACCCCCGCGCTCGTCCACGAGAACCCGGCGTTGTTGCTGAGGACGAAGGTGTTGTAGGTGAAACCGGAGGATGCAGTGGGCTGTGTGCCCGCAGTGTTGGACCACCTGATCGCGGAAGCGTCCGAGCGAACGACCAACGCATACTGCGTGTTTGCGGCCAACGTGAAGCCAGCACCCAGCGGGAATGCGTAGCTCCCCTGCAACTGCTGGATGTCGACGCTCAGGAGACCCGTGGTTCTGATCTGTGTCGAAGGAGTACCTGCCGCTGTCGCATAGAGGGCGATCTCGACCTTCGCCTGGGAAGGCACGCTGCCCGGGTTGAAGGGGTTCAGCCCCAGGACAACCTGGTCAATCGACGAGGTGCTCGCGCCGGTAGTGAAGACGAGTGCCTTCCACAGCGTGCTGTTGACCTCGGATCCGCCGTTGGTCGCCGGGGGGAGGTTGCTGATCAGGGTGGCAGCGTGGGCGGCCAGCGAGCAGACGGCCGCCACGACGGCCAGCGCTGCCCGTCCGGAACGGCGGAGCCATCGGGGCCGGGGCTGCGAGGGCATCGAAACAACAGGTTTCATGCGTACGGGACGCCCCGTGCGGGGGGGGCCTGACAGACCCGTTCGGTGGCGCCGGGCGTCGGCAGACTCCCGCCGCCAGACGCCCGCTTTTGTTGGTGCCGGTGAAGAGAGTCGAACTCCCGACCTTCGCATTACGAATGCGCTGCTCTACCAACTGAGCTACACCGGCGTAGCCCTCGAGTATAGCGCGCCGGGAAACTCATCGCAGGCGCGACGGGTGGTGCGCGCGCCCTTCAGGCTGCGCTACCGCCTTCCGCGTGGTAGCCCGTCACCCGCTCCACCTCGTTCTTCGAGCCGAGGATCACGCTCACGCGCTCGTGCAGCTTGTGCGGCGTGAGGTCGAGGATGCGCTCGCGGCCGTTGGTGGCGGCGCCGCCGGCCTGCTCGACGAGAAAGGCCATCGGGTTGGCCTCGTACATCAGGCGCAGCTTGCCGGGCTTGTCGGGCTCGCGCTTGTCCCACGGGTACATGAAGATGCCCCCGCGCGTGAGGATGCGGTGCACGTCGGCCACCATGCTCGCGATCCAGCGCATGTTGAAGTCCTTGCCGCGCGGGCCTTGCTTGCCGGCCAGGCACTCGTCGATGTAGCGCCGCACCGGAGTGTCCCAGTGGCGCATGTTGCTCATGTTGATCGCGAACTCCTTGGTGTCCGCTGGAATCTGCACCTCGTCGGCCGTGAGCACCCACGAGCCTTGTTCGCGGTCGAGCGTGAACATCGCCACGCCGTCGCCCACCGTCAGCACGAGCGTGGTCTGCGGGCCGTAGACGCAGTAGCCGGCCGCCGCCTGCTGGCGCCCGGGCTGCAGGAAGTCTTCCTCGCTCACGCCGCGCGCGTGGCTCACCTTGCGCAGCACCGAGAAGATGGTGCCGATGCTCACGTTGACGTCGATGTTCGACGAGCCGTCCAGCGGGTCGAACAGCAGCAGGTACTCGCCTTGCGGGTAGCGGTGGGGCACGACGTGGATGGAGTCCATCTCCTCGCTGGCCATCGCGGCGAGGTGGCCACCCCATTCGTTGGCCTCGATCAGCACCTCGTTGCTGATGACGTCGAGCTTCTTCTGCACCTCGCCTTGCACGTTCTCGCTGCCGGCGCTGCCGAGCACGTCGCCGAGCGCGCCCTTGTTCACGGAGATGGCAATGCGCTTGCAGGCACGCGCCACGACCTCGATGAGCAGCCGCAGCTGCTCCGGGATGTGGCCGTGCTGGCGCTGCTGCTCGACGAGGTACTGGGTGAGGCTGACGCGGCGGCTCATGGTCACGCTCCGGGGTTGTCGAGGGCCTTGCCGACGATCTCGCGCGTGTCCGCGCTCAGCCGCGCCGCGCCGGCCACGCGCGTCAGGGCCTCGCGCGCGGCACTGCGCATGGGTTCGGCGAGCGCGCGCCAGCGGTCCAGTGCGCGCGCGAATCGTGCGGCGAGTTGCGGGTTCTGGGCGTCGATCTCCACCACCTTGTCGGCCCACAGCACATAGCCCGCGGCATCCGGGCGGTGGAAGGCGGCGGGGTTGGTGTACCAGGCGAACAGCAGCGCGCGGGCGCGGTTCGGGTTGGCGAGCGTGAAGTCCGGGTGCTGCAGCAGCTGGCGCACGCGTGCGAACACGCGGCCCTCGCGCTCGGGCACGCGGGCCTGCAGCGCGAACCACTTGTCCAGCACCAGCGGGTCGTGGCGGAAGGCGGCGTACAGGCGCTCGAGCGCGGGTTGCGCGAGCTCGGCATGCACGGCAGCCAGTGCCTCCACGGCGCCGAGCCGGTCGGTCATGTTGGCGGCGTCCTTCGTGCGCTGGTAGGCGCGCCCGGGCCACACGGTGTCGCCCGTGCGCTGCGCGTCGCGTACGAGCATGGCGAGCGCGAGGTTGGCCAGCGAACGCTGCCCCACCTGGCGTCCTTCGGGGCGGTAGCCTTCGTGCACCTGGTGCGCCTCGAAGGCCCACAGCCAGTCGGCGTGCAGGGCCTGGGCGAGGCGGTCGAGCACGGCTTCGCGCACGCGGTTCACCGCCTGCGGGTCCACCGCCGCGAGACGGTCGACGAAATGCCGCTCGGCCGGCACGGTGAGGATCAGCGCCTTCACGGCCGGGTCGAGCGTCGCGTCGCGCAGTACCGTGCGCAGCGCCTGCACGAGCACGTCGTCCACAGGCGCTGCCCCCGCAGCGCCCGCCTCGGCCGGGCCCGCGCCCGTGGCCACGGCCGCATCGATGCGGGCCTCGAACACGCGCTGCGCGGCCTCCCAGCGGTTGAAGGTGTCGGTGTCGTGCTGAAGCAGGCGCAGCAGCGCGGCCTCGTCCAGCCCGTCATCGAGCTGCACCGGCGCCGAGAAGCCGCGCAGCAGAGAAGGCAGTGGCGCGCTCGGCACGCCGACGAAGGTGTAGTGCTGGCTGGCCTCGGTGAGCACCAGCGTGCGCTCGGTGAGGGGCGCGGCCGCGACCTCATCCACCTCGCCTTCCAGGCGCAGCGCCAGCGGCGTGTCGTCGGCGCCGAGCAGCCCCATGCGCACCGGGATCACCTGCGGCTGCCCGCGCGTGGCCTGCTCGAGGCGCAGCGTGTAGCGCTGCGTGTCGGCGTCCCAGCTGCCGCGGGCCGTCACGCGCGGCGTGCCGGCCTGGCCGTACCAGCGCTTGAAGGCCTCCAGGTGCAGCGCCAGCGCGCTGCCCGGGTTGGCGTCGGCCACGGCCTGCGCGAAGTCGTCGCAGGTCACGGCCTGGCCGTCGTGGCGCTCGAAGTAGAGCTTCATGCCGCGCGCGAAGCCGTCGCGTCCGACGAGCGTGTCCATCATCCGCACCACCTCGGCGCCCTTCTCGTAGACGGTGGCGGTGTAGAAGTTGTCGATGGCGGCGTAGCTGTCCGGGCGTACCGGGTGCGCCATCGGGCCCGCGTCTTCGGGGAACTGCGCCATGCGCAGCGCGCGCACGTCCTCGATGCGCCGCACCGCGCGTGCGCTGGCGCCCTCGGCCATGTCGCTGCTGAACTCCTGGTCGCGAAAGACCGTGAGCCCTTCCTTGAGCGAGAGCTGGAACCAGTCGCGGCAGGTCACGCGGTTGCCGGTCCAGTTGTGGAAGTACTCGTGCGCGACCACGCTCTGGATGCCGTCGAAGTCGGCGTCGGTGGCGCTCGCGGGGCTGGCCAGCACGTACTTCGTGTTGAAGATGTTCAGCCCCTTGTTCTCCATCGCCCCCATGTTGAAGTCGTCCACCGCGACGACCATGAAGCGCTCGAGGTCCAGGCGCAACCCGAAGCGCGCCTCGTCCCAGATCACCGAGGCCACGAGCGAGGCCATCGCGTGCTCTGTCTTGCCGAGGTCGCCCGGGCGCACCCACACCTGCAGCAGGTGCTCGCTGCCGGTGCGCGTGCGGATGCGCTGCTCGCGCGCGACGAGCTCGGCGGCCACGAGCGCGAACAGGTAGCTCGGCTTCGGGAAGGGGTCGTGCCAGGTGGCGTAGTGGCGTCCGCCCTCGAGCTCGCCCTCGGCCACCAGGTTGCCGTTGGACAGCAGCACAGGGTAGCGGCGCCGGTCGGCGCGCAGCGTGACGGTGTAGACGGCCATCACGTCGGGCCGGTCCAGGAAGTAGGTGATGCGCCGGAAGCCCTCGGCCTCGCACTGCGTGAAGAAGCCGCCGCCGCTCGTGTACAGGCCCGAGAGTTCGGTGTTCTTCTCGGGGGAGCAGGTGTTGCGCAGCTCGAGCACGAAGCTCTCGTCGGCGGGCGGGTTGTCGATGACGAGCTTGCCGTCCTCGTGGTGGAAGGACAGGCTCTCGCCACCGCTCATCACGCGCAGCAGCGTCAGGCCCTCGCCGTGCAGCACGAGCGGCGCGTCGGCCGGCGTGCCGGCGGCACGTTCCACCGTCAGGCGGCTCGCGACGATCGTCTTGGCCGGGTCGAGGTCGAAGGTGAGCTCGACGGCGCGGATGCGCCAGGCCGGGGGAGCGTAGTCGCTGCGGTGCACGGTGACCGGGGCGGCGCCTTCACGCATGGGGGAGTCTCCAGGGGGCTTGTCGTCGGGGAGGGTGGGCGGTGCTGCGGCAGGCGCGGCGGCGCGAACGGTGATGCGGGCGATGCGGACGATGCGGGTGCGGGAGGCAACGCGGGCCTACAGCCCCTGCTTCAGGCTCGCCGCGATGAAGGGGTCGAGCTCGCCGTCGAGCACCTTTTGCGTGTTGCTGATCTCCACGCCGGTGCGCAGGTCCTTGATGCGGCTCTGGTCGAGCACGTAGGAGCGGATCTGGTGGCCCCAGCCGACGTCGGTCTTGGCGTCTTCGAGCTTCTGCTGGGCTTCGCGCTGCTTGCGCATCTCGTGCTCGTACAGGCGGCTGCGCAGCATGGCCCAGGCCTCGTCGCGGTTGCGGTGCTGCGAGCGGTCGTTCTGGCACTGCACGACGATGCCGGTGGGCAGGTGCGTGATGCGCACGGCCGAGTCGGTCTTGTTGATGTGCTGGCCGCCCGCGCCGCTGGCACGGAAGGTGTCGATGCGCACATCGGCCGGGTTGATCTCGATCTCGATGGAGTCGTCCACCTCGGGGTAGACGAACAGGCTCGCGAAGCTCGTGTGGCGCCCGCCCGCGCTGTCGAAGGGGCTCTTGCGCACGAGGCGGTGCACGCCCGTCTCGGTGCGCAGGTGGCCGAAGGCGTAGTCGCCCGAGACCTTCAGCGTCGCGCTGCGGATGCCGGCCACGTCGCCTTCGGTCTCCTCGAGAACCTCGGCCGTGAAGCCCTTCTTCTCGCAGTACTTCAGGTACTGGCGCAGCAGCATCTGCGCCCAGTCGCAGGCCTCGGTGCCGCCGGCACCCGCCTGGATGTCGATGAAGCAGTTGCCGGGGTCGGCCGGGTTGGCGAACATGCGCCGGAACTCGAGCTGCTCGACCACCTCGCGCAGCTTGTGCGCGTCGTCACGGATCGCGCCGAGGCCGTCGAGGTCCTGGTCGGCCTTCGACATCTCGTAGAGCTCGGTGTTGTCGGCGAGATTGCCGCTCAGGTGGTCGATGGTGCCGACCACCGTCTCGAGCGACTTCTTCTCGCGCCCGAGTTCCTGTGCGCGCTTGGGTTCGTTCCAGACCGCCGGGTTCTCGAGCGCGGCGTTGACTTCGTTCAACCGCAGGGCTTTGCGGTCGTAGTCAAAGATACCCCCGGAGCTGCTCGGTACGCGCCTGCAGATCGGCGAGCAGCGTGCCGATGGCGTTGATTTCTTCAGTGTCCATGGGGCCGGATTTTCGCACGGCCGCGGCTGGGGTTCAGCGCAGGAAGCCCGCCAGCAGCTGCGCCAGCGCCTCGGGCTGGTCGTGGTGCAGGTTGTGGCCGGCCGGCCCGACCACCCGGCGCTCGACGTGCGCCACGGTGTCGAGCCGGGTGTGGAACTCGGCCTTCGAGTAGCGCTTGTCCCACCACTGCTCGGGTGTCGAGCGATCGCCCTCTACCCAAAGCAGCGGCGCGGTGATCCGGGCCCAGTGCGCCAGGTGCTCGTCCACCCGGTACGGGATCGGGTTGATGCGCCGGTGGGCGGCATCGCCCAGCAGCTCCCAGCGCCCGTCGCCACGCGGCCGTGCCCATTGGGTGGCCAGCCACGCCGCCTGGTCGGGCGCCAGCAGCGGGTCGTTGCGCAGCAGCCGCTCGGCTACCTCGTGCGCACTGGCGAAGTCGCGCAGCCGCTGCGGGGTCTTGAGCTCGTCCAGCCAGCGCGCGGTGCGTGCCGGTGCGTCTTCGGGGGCGGTGCGGGGCATGCCGAAGCCCTCGAGGTTCACGGCCCGGCGCACGCGTGCGGGCCGGGCCCCGGCGTAGGTCATCACCACGTTGCCGCCCATGCTGTGGCCGAGCAGGTCCACCGGCGCGTCCGGTGACAGCGTGTCGAGCAGCGCGTCCAGGTCGCCCAGGTAGTCCGGAAACCAGTAGCTGTCCACGCCCGGTGACTCGGTCAGGCCGAAACCGCGCCAGTCGGGTGCGACGCAGCAGCGCTCGAAGCCTTCCGTCCGCGCCAGGGCATCGACGAGGAACTGGAACGAGGCGCCCACGTCCATCCAGCCGTGCAGCAGCACGAGCAGCGGCCGCCTGGCATCGGCTGCGGCGGGGTCGCCCCAGCTGCGCAGGTGCAGCCGCAGGCCGCGCAGCTCGAGGAAGCGCGAGGTCGCGGGGCGCTGCGGCCGGTAGGCGGTGGGGAGGGTGGCGGCTGAGGGGGCGGGTGCGTTCACCCTCGCATTGTCCCGCGCCCGCGGGGCGCCCGCACCCTCAGTGCACCTGGACCAGCGCCTCCAGGGGCACGGAGCTGCGCACCTCGTCCGCCACCACCGACTGCAGCACCTTGAAGGCCGACTGCGAGGTGTCGCGGCGCAGCGGCTCGGTGCGCGGCTCGCCGGAGCGCCATGTCAGCGCGGCGACGACCGGCGTGAGCATCGTCGGCCCGCGCTTGATGACGATGCCGGTTTCACCCGAGGCCAGGCGCACGAAACTGCCGGGCGGGTACAGGCCGAACTCCTTGATCAGCGCATGCGCCATGGGGTTGGCGGCGTCGCGCACGAACAGTTCACGGCCCACGCGGTCGGGGGTGATGGCCTGTCGCGAGGCGCGCGGGCTGAGCTTGGCGCAGTAGGTGTCGGCCAGGCGCACCAGGCGTGCGGTTTCGTCCACGTCCGATCGGCCCAGCGGGTACCCGCAGCCATCGGGCCGCTCGTGGTGCTGTTCCACCGCGCGCAGCCAGTCCTCGTCCGTCACGCCGCCCGCCTCCAGCATCTCGCGGCTGCGCGCGGGGTGTTCGAAGATGATGCGGCGCTGGTCGGCCGTCGGCGGCACGCGCGAGGCGGCCAGTTCGCCTTGCAGCTCCATCATCGACAGGTTCATCGTCAGCGCCGCCTTGAAGGCGCTGACCATCGCCGACACGTCCCAGCCCAGGCGCTCGGCCACCAGCCGCGTGACGATGGCCGCATGCAACGCGTGGCGCAGCGCGTACTGCACGCGGCTCCCGCGCTCCTCGCGCATCGCCTGCAGCATCGCGAAGTCCGGGTCGCGGGCGATCAGGTCCAGAACGGGTGTGCAGGCCTCGTCCAGGGCGCCCTGGAAGGAGGGGTGGGCGGAGTCGGCGAGCACCGCCCCGAGCCGGCTCGTGCAGGCGGACCACGCGGCCACGCGGTCGGCCGCGCGCAGCACGCTGCGATCGGGTCCGGCTGCCACCTCCGCGGCGACCTCCTGGAGCATCACGAGCGAGCCCCGGTTGCACAGGGCGGTGAGCTGGTCGTCGGTCTCGATGAGGTAGCCCTGGCTCAGCAGGAGCTGGCCATCGGCTGCGAGCACACCGAAAGGCAGGGGCTGCCGGATGCGAACGCGGTGCTTCACGGATGACAGGGCAACGAAGGACATGGGGCGTGGGTGACGTGCCGTGACGGCTGGGGTTCAGTCGGGTGTCGGCGCCGCGCGTCCCCCGCTTGAGCGACTGCCTCACCCAAGCGTGCATTTCGCACGGCTTTCCGGCGGAAAATGGCGCCATGGCCGATGAACCCCCCTTCGCCATCCGCCCGGCCGAGCCGGCGGATGCCCCTGCCCTGGTGGCGCTGATCCGCGAACTCGCCGAGTTCGAAGCGCTCGCGCACCTGGTCGTCGTGACCCCCGAATCGCTCGCCGCGCACCTGTTCGGCCCGAGGCCGGCCGCCGAGGCGGTGGTCGCCGAGCGCCGCGGGCAGGTCGTCGGCTTTGCGCTGTTCTTCACCAACTTCTCGACCTTCCTCGGCCGGCCGGGGCTGTACCTGGAAGACCTCTACGTCCAGCCCGCACACCGCGGCCAGGGCCTGGGGCGCACGCTGCTGCAGCACCTGGCGCGGCTGGCCGTGCAGCGCGGGTGCGGCCGCTTCGAGTGGAGCGTGCTCGACTGGAACACGAACGCGATCCGCTTCTACGAGAAGATGGGTGCCACCGTGATGCCCGACTGGCGCATCTGCCGCGTCACCGGCCCGGCGCTCCAGGCTCTGGGACAAGGCGGCGCGGCGTGACGACCCCCGCCCGTGCCGACCGCCACGCGGCGATCCACGGCCGCTTCCGTTGGCGCGTACCGGCACGCTTCAACATCGCCGAGGCCTGCTGCACCCGCTGGGCGCGCACGCAGCCGCAGGCGGTGGCGATCCGCTGGGAGCACGAGGACGGTCGCGGGGCCGCCTGCACCTACGGCGAACTGCAGGCGGACGCGAACCGGCTGTCCCACGCGTTGCGGCGGCTGGGCGTCCAGCGCGGCGACCGCGTGGCCATCGTCATGCCCCAGCGCGTCGAGACGGCCGTGGCCCATGTCGCCGTCTACCAGCTCGGCGCGGTGGCGATGCCGCTGTCGATGCTCTTCGGCCCCGAGGCGCTCGAGTACCGGCTGAACCACAGCGAGACGGTGGTCGCGCTGGTGGACGAGAGCGCGATCGACAACGTGCTCGCCGTCCGCGCCGCGGTGCCCGGGTTGCGCACCGTGCTTGCCGTAGGCGGCGCGCAGGGCCGTGGCGACCTCGACTGGTCGGCCGCGCTGGCCGCCGAGCGCAGCCGCTTCGCTGCGGTGCGCACGAAGGCCGAGGAGGCGGCGGTGCTCATCTACACGAGCGGCACCACCGGCCCGCCCAAGGGCGCGCTCGTGCCGCATCGGGCGCTGATCGGCAACCTCACCGGCTTCGTGTGCAGCCAGAACTGGTTTGGCTTCGGCGAGGAAGGCCCCGGCACGCGGGCCGTGTTCTGGTCGCCGGCGGACTGGGCCTGGACGGGCGGGCTGATGGACGCGCTGCTGCCCACGCTCTATTTCGGGCGCGAGATCGTCGCCTACCAGGGCCGCTTCGCGCCCGAGCGCGCGTTCGAGCTGATGGCGCGCCACGGCGTCACGCACAGCTTCCTCTTTCCCACCGCGCTCAAGGCGATGATGAAGGCCGTGCCCGAGCCGCGCACGCGCTATGCGCTGCAGCTGCGGGCCGTGATGAGCGCGGGCGAGGCCGTGGGCGATGCGGTCTTCGCGTGGTGCCGCGACGCTCTCGGCGTCGTCGTCAACGAGATGTTCGGTCAGACCGAGATCAACTACATCGTGGGCAACTGCACGCGTACGCTCGATGCGCGCGGCCGCGAAGCCCCGGGCTGGCCGGCGAAGGCGGGGAGCATGGGCCGTGCCTATCCCGGCCACCGCGTGGCGGTGATCGACGAGGAGGGCCGCGAATGCCCGCGCGGCACGCCCGGCGACGTGGCCGTGCACCGGCTGGACGTGCACGGCGAGCCCGACCCGGTCTTCTTCCTCGGCTACTGGAAGAACGAGGAGGCCACGCGAGCCAGGTACACGGGCGACCCGGCTTCGAGCTGGTGCCGCACCGGCGACACGGCCGTGATGGACGAGGACGGCTACCTCTGGTACCAGGGCCGCAGCGACGACATGTTCAAGGCCGCCGGCTACCGAATCGGCCCGAGCGAGATCGAGAACTGCCTGGTCAAGCACCCGGCGGTGGCCAACGCGGCGGTGGTGCCCAAGTCCGATGCCGAGCGCGGTGCCGTCGTCAAGGCCTACGTGGTGCTGGCACCTGGCCACCGCGGCGACGCGGCCCTGGTGGCGGCGCTGCAGCAGCACGTGCGCGGCAAGCTCGCACCCTATGAGTACCCGAAGGAAATCGAATTCATCGAGGCACTGCCCATGACCACCACCGGCAAGGTGCAGCGGCGCGTGCTGCGCCTGCGTGAAGAGGAACGCGCCGCGCAGCGCGGAGGTGTGCGGTGACGCGCCGTCGCCGCCCGCCCGTGCTCGATGCGGCCCGGCTGTGGCAGCTCGAGCGGCTCGGCGGGCTCGCCCTGTCGCCCGACGGCACGCACGCCGTGTGCACGGTCTCGAAGCCCGAGCTCGCGGCCAACGCGATGCGCGCGAGCCTGTGGCTGCTGCCCACCGCCCCCGGGGGCACGCCACGCCGGCTGACCACCTGCGGCGACAAGGACGGCGCGCCGTCCTGGTCGCCCGATGGCACGCTCGTGGCCTTCACGGCCCGTCGCCGCCAGGCGGGCGTGCTCGACGCCACGCCGCAGCTGTACGTGATCGACCCGCGCGGCGGCGAGGCGCGGCGCGTGAGCGACTTCGCGCCCGGCGTGGAGGCGTTTCGCTGGACGCCCGATGGCCGCGCGGTGGTGTTCGTGAGCTGGCTGTGGCCGCAGTTGCGCGGCAGCGCGGCCCAGGCGAAGCGCCATGCGGCCGAGCAGGCGCGGCAGTCGAGCGGCTACGTGACCGATGAAGGCCAGTACCGCCACTTCGACCGCAACCTGCCGCAGGGCCGCGTGCCGCGGCTGTGCCGGCTCGAGCTCGCCACCGGCCGCGTGCGCGACCTCTTCGAGGGCACCGAGCTCGAGCTGCCGCGTGCCGACCCCGGGCTCGAGCATTTCGACCTGAGCCCGGACGGCCAGCGACTGGCTTTCGTGCACGACGAAGCCGGCCGCAAGTCGGCGGCGAACTGCACGGCGCTGTGCGAGCTCGAACTGCGCAGCGGCCGCATGCGCCGCCTGGGCGAGGCCGGGCTGTGGGACTTCTGGGGCCCGCGCTACAGCCCCGATGGCCAGCGCCTGGCCGTGCTCGCTGCGCGCCGTGGCGAGCACCACACGGCCTTCAGCCAGCTGGCGGTCTTCGACGCGCAGGGCCGCTTCGAGCCCTCGGCGCTGGTGCCCACCGTGGTCGACGTGCAGCCCGGGCTGCGCTGGTCGGCCGACGGCGGCTCGGTGCACTTCCTGGCAGAGGAGCGCGGGCGCTGCCACGTGTGGCGCCACACGCTGGCCTCCGGCCGCACCGAGGTGGCGGTGAGAGGGGGCACCGTGCTCGGCTTCGACATCGGCGGCGAGGACGTGCTCGTGACGCTGGCCGACTCGGCCCTGCACCCGGCTCGCGTGCACGTGCACCGGAAGGGCGCCGAGCCGCGCCGGCTCGAGCGTTTCAACGACGAACAGCTGACCGGGGTGGAACTCGGCAGCGTGCGCGAGGTGAACCTGAAGGGTGCCGATGGCGACCCCGTGCAGATGTGGCTCGTGCACCCCCCGGGCTTCGATGCGAGCCGCCGCCACCCGGTGTGCCACGTGATCCACGGCGGGCCCTACGCGGCCAGCGGGGACAGCTTCTCGTGGCGCTGGAACGCGCACGTGCTGGCCAGCCGCGGGCACGTGGTGGCGATGGTGAACTACCACGGCTCGAGCGGCTTCGGCTGGCGCTTTCGCCACGCGATCGTCGGGCGGCTGGGTGCGCTCGAGGCGCAAGACCTCGAGGCCGCCACCGCGTGGCTGCGCCGCCAGCGCTGGGCCGACCCCGCGCGCATCCACGCCGCCGGCGGCAGCTACGGCGGCTACCTCGTGGCCTGGCTGAATGCGCACGCGCCGGCCGGCCGCTACCGCAGCCACGTGTGCCACGCCGGCGTCTTCGACCGCGTGGCCACCTGGAGCGCCGATTCCTACACGCTGCGCCACCTCGACATGGGCGCCACCTACTGGGACGATCCGCCGCGCGTGCACGCACAAAGCCCGGTCACCTTCGCGGGCCGGATGCACACGCCCACGCTCGTCACGCATGGCGCGCTCGACTACCGGGTGCCTGACCACAACGGGCTGGCCTACTACAACACGCTGCAGGCACGCGGCGTGCCGTCACGGCTCTTGTGGTTCCCCGACGAGAACCACTGGGTGCTCAAGCCGCACAACTCGCTGCAGTGGTACGGCGAGGTGCTCGACTGGCTCGCTCACCACGACGCCGCCCCTGCCCGGGGCGGGCTCAGCGCCCGAGCGCCTCGCGCAGGAAGTCCTCGATCCCGAGCCGCACCGCCTGCGCCAGCCGCGCCCGGAACGCCGGCTCCAGCAGCATCGCCTCCTCGGCCGGGTTCGACACGAAAGCCTGCTCGACGAGCACCGCCGGCATCGTCGTGACGAGCCGGATCGGCGCGTAGTTGAAGGCGCCCACGAGCCCGAAGTCGGGCAGCCCCGTCTCGGCCAGCAGGCGGCGCTGCACGGCGGCGGCGAGGTCGCGGCTGCCGGCGTGCTTGTAGTAGGTGCTGGCGCCCGCCGCGCGCAGGTAGCCGTGCGTGGTGTCGGCGGCGTTCGCGTGCACGCTGATGAAGAGCGCGGCCTGCGAGGCGGTGACGCGGCGCGCCCGCTCGCGCAGCGGGGGGTCCTCGTCGCCCTCGCGCACCTGCACCACGCGCGCGCCGGCACGCTCGAGCTCGCCGGCCAGCGCGTCGGTGGTCAGCCGGTTGATGTCCTTTTCCGGCACGGCCGTGGCGCCCACCGCCCCGAGGTTGCGCGGCCCCCCATGGCCGGCTTCCAGGGCGACCACGAGGCCGGCCAGCGGTGACGATGTGCCGTTCGTGGCCACGGGCGGCGCGCGCAGCGTCAGGCGCAGGCTGGAGCGATCCTGTTCGGCGTGCCAGCCCCACAGCCGTGCGGCGTGCGGCACGATCCGCACCCGCACCCGCCCATCGGCCGGCTGCTCGAGCGTGACCTCGCGCGCGAGCCGGGCGCTCGCCAGGTGAGAGACCCACGTGGCCGCCAGGTGCGTGCCGTACAGGTCCACCTCGAGCACCGTTCTCCCGTCCGGGCCCGCCACGGCGCGTGCTGCCCACGGCAGCGGGGCCGGGAAGGGCAGCGTCACCACGTCGCCGCGCGCGTGGCCCTCCACCCGTGCCGAGGTGAAGACGGCCGTGGGCAGCCGCGCAGCAGGCGTGTTGCGGCGCTGCACGCTGTCCACGCGCACCCAGGCGTGGGTATCCGGCGCGAGCCGTACGCGATAGTGCTCGCCGCGCTGGCCGGTTAGCCGCAGCAGCGTGCCCGCTGCCGGCTCGGCCAGGAAGGGGCCGCCCAGGCGCACCGCGTGCACGCCGTGCACGAGTGCCGCTCCCTCGGGGCCCACCTCGGCCACGTGCAGCGAGGCCCCGGACCAGCGCCCCACGGCACCTGGCGCCGTCCACACCTGCTGGCGCGGCCCGGTGAGGGGGACGCCTAGCGGTGCACGCAGGCGCAGCTGCACCGGCTCGGGCTCGGTGTCCGGCCCTTCGCGCAGGTGCAAGGCCGCGGCGTAGCGGCCCGGCTGCGCCGGGTCCTCGGCCAGCAGCTGCCAGCGCCCGCCTGGCAGCCGCGCCTCGGCGCGCAGCCCAGGCGTGGCGGTGAAGCCGACTTCGAAGGGCTCGCCTGGGGCCACGCGCAGCACCTCGCGCGGCAGCAGGCTGGCCGGGTCGACGGCGATGCGGTCGCGCGGCAGGGGGGGCGGGGCGGGCGCAGGGGGCTGGCGGTCGATCTCCAGCACGAGCTCAGCCACCGCGCGCGGCGGGGCGCCCGCCTGACCCTGTGGGTCGAAGGCCGCGATGCGGATGCGGTTGGCGCCGAGCACGAGCGGCACGCGGTCGCGCACGAAGACCCCCGTCGCGTAGACGGGCACTTCGACCTCGCCCACCGTCACGCGGGCTCCGGGCTCGGTGCGGCCGAGCACGTTCACGAACTCGCGCGTGGTGGTCGCGGGGCCGGAAGGGGTGGCAACCGGGTTGAGCAGCTGCAGCGCCGGCGTGCCGCCGGCCGCAGTTGCCGCGCGGGTGTCTGCGACGGCGCCCGCGGCCGCAGCAGCCAGCAGCAACGCCGCCCCCAGCCGCAGGACCGCTGACCCGATGCCCGCGGCGAGCCGTCGCACCGCTCAGCCCCGCTGCCGCATCAGCGTGCTCTTGCCGAACAGGCTCTCGATCAGGTCGACCGCGAGCCGGGCCGTCTGGTTGCGCGTGTCCAGCGCCGGGTTGAGCTCCATCACGTCCAGGCTCGCGAGCCGCCCCGTGTCGGCGATCATCTCCATGCACAGCTGCGCCTCGCGGTACGTGGGCCCGCCAGGCACGGTGGTGCCCACGCCGGGGGCGATCTCGGGGTCGAGGAAGTCGACGTCGAAGCTCACGTGCAGGTGCGTGTGCGCATCCAGCGTGGCGAGTGCCAGCTCCATCGCGTGGCGCATGCCCATCTCGTCGATGAAGCGCATGTCGAAGACTTCCAGCCCCTGCTCGTGCACGAAGCGCTTCTCGCCGGGGTCCACGCTGCGGATGCCCACCTGGCGGATCGCGCGCGGGTGCAGCCAGCCCGGCGGCTCGTCGGCGCCTGGGGGGGCGTCTCGCCCGAGCTGCACCAGTTCGGATGGCCCGTGCCCGCACAACACGGCCACCGGCATGCCGTGCAGGTTGCCGCTGGGCGTGAGGGCGCTCGTGTTGAAGTCGGCGTGTGCATCCAGCCACAGCACGCGCAGCTTGCGGCCGCGCTCGCGGCAGTGGCGCGCCACCGCGCTGATCGAGCCGATGGCCAGGCAGTGGTCGCCGCCGAGCAGGATCGGCATGCGGCCCTGCGTGAGCTCGGCGTGCACGGCCGCGTGCACGGCCTGGTTCCAGGCCAGCACCCGCTCCAGGTGGCGGTAGCCGCCCACCGCGGCCTGCCAGGGGTTGGACGGGCCGGCGAGGTTGCCGCGGTCGGCCACCTGCACGCCGTGGCCCTCGAGCGCAGGCTGCAGGCCGGCCACGCGCAGCGCCTCCGGGCCCATGCTCGCGCCGCGGGTGCCCGCACCGATGTCGGTGGGGGCACCGATCAGCGAGACAGGCACCGCGCTCAGCGCGCCTCCACAGCCTCGGCCTTGCGCTCGGTGGCCGTCTTGCTCACGATCACGGGCTTGCCGCGCAACTGGTTCAGCGCCTGTTGCAGCGGGAAGTCCTCGGCGCTGCCGAATTCGGGCAGCGGCTTGATCTCGCGCGCCTTGGCCAGTTGCTCCTCGATCTTCTTGCGCTCCTCGGCGCGGGCCTTCTCGCGGGCCTCGTCCTTGGCCTCGTCGGGCTTGCCGGCCCGCTCCGACAGGTGCTTCTGCAGGTCGGCCTCGCGCGTGCGCAGGGCGGCGAAGACGTTGCCCTCGGCCGTCTCGTCGAGCCAGATGTCGGGCACGATGCCCTTGGCCTGGATCGAGCGGCCGCTCGGGGTGTAGTAGCGCGCGGTGGTGATCTTCAGCGCGGTCTCGGGGCTGTTCAACTGGCGCACCGTCTGCACCGAGCCCTTGCCGAAGGTCTGCGAGCCCATGATGGTCGCGCGCTTGTGGTCCTGCAGCGCGCCGGCCACGATCTCGCTGGCCGAGGCCGAGCCTTCGTTGACGAGCACCACGAGCGGCACCTTCTTCACCGCGGCGGGCAGCCGCCTGAGGGGGTCGGCGCCGCGGCCCACGTAGAACTCGGGCGAGGCCTTGAAGGTCGCGCGCGACTCGGGCAGCTGGCCGTTGGTGGTGACCACCGTCACGTCTGCAGGCAGGAAGGCCGCACTCAACGCCACGGCGGCGTCGAGCAGGCCGCCCGGGTCGTTGCGCAGGTCGAGCACGAGGCCCTTCATGTTGGGCTCGGCCTGGAAAAGCTCCTCGAGCTTGCGCACGAAGTCGTCCACCGTGCGGTCCTGGAACTGCGACACGCGCAGCCAGGCATAGCCCGGCTCGACGACCTTGGCGCGCACGCTTTGCACGCGGATCTCCTCGCGCACGATCGTCACCGGGAAGGTGCGGTTCTCGCCCTTGCGGAAGATCTGCAGTTCCACCTTCGTCTGCGGCTGGCCACGCATGCGCTTGACGGCCTGGTCGATCGTCAGGCCCTTGACGGCCGTGTCGTCGATGCGGGTGATGAGGTCGCCGGCCTTCAGCCCGGCGCGGAAGGCCGGCGAGCCCTCGATCGGGGAGACGACCTTGACCAGACCGTCCTCCATCCCGATCTCGATGCCCACGCCCACGAACTTGCCGCTCGTGCTCTCGCGGAAGTCCTTGAAGCTCTTCTTGTCGAAGTACTGGGAGTGCGGGTCCAGGCCCGAGACCATGCCCGCGATCGCGTCGCCGATGAGCTTCTTCTCGTCCACCGGCTCGACGTAGGCGCTCTTGACGATGCCGAACACCGCGGCGAGCTGCTGCAGCTCCTCCAGCGGCAGCGGCGCGAGCGAGCGCTGCGCCACCGCCTGCACCTGCATCGTCGTCAGCGCACCGGCCACGGCGCCCAGCGCGATCAGGCCGGCCATCCTCAGTTTGGCACCCATGTTCCCATCCTGTGCGCGGCGATGATGCGCGGCACCACTTCAGTATAGGGCCGCCCTGGTGCCCCTGCAGGCCGCACGAGGCGGGCGGGCACACTTCAACCGGGGGGGGGGCGTCCTGCGCGCCGGCTTCAGGCCGCGTCGCGGTCGAAGACGACGACGTGGTCGACCTGGGGGCGGATGCCGATCCACTCGCCCACATGGTGGTCGTGGTGCGAGGGCACGTGCGCGAGCACCTCCTCGCCCGTGGCCAGGCGCAGCGTGTAGAGGAACTACGAGCCGCGAAAGCTCTTGCGCTCGATGCGCGCCTTCACCGGGCTCGCGTCGTCGTGCACGATGTCGTCGGCGCGCAGCAGCACCTCGCAGTGGCCCTCGGGGAAGCTGCTCGCCGGCGGGCAGCCCTCGGGGTCGTCGAGCTCGCCCACCGGTGTGTGCACGCACGGGCCGTGGGCACAGGCCACGATCTGCGCCGGCGCGAACACGCCATGGCCGATGAACTGGGCCACGAAGCGCGTGGCCGGCCGGTGGTACAGGGCGTATGCGTCGTCCCATTGCTCGAGGCGACCGCGGTTCATCACGCCGATCACGTCGCCCAGCGCAAAGGCCTCCTGCTGGTCATGGGTGACGACGAGCGCCGTGGTGCCGTGCGCCTTCAGGATCTGCCGCACGTCGTGGGCCAGGCGCTCGCGCAGGTCCACGTCCAGGCTGGAGAAAGGCTCGTCGAGCAGCAGCAGCTGCGGCTGCGGAGCGAGCGCACGCGCGAGCGCCACGCGCTGCTGCTGGCCGCCGGAGAGCTGGTGCGGGGCGCGCCGAGCCGCGTGCGCGAGGCCCACGAGCTCGAGCATCTGCTGCACCCGCTGCGCGCGCTCGCCTCGCGGCAGCCCCGCCAGCCCGAACGCCACGTTGTCGGCCACGCTCAGGTGCGGGAAGAGCGCGTAGTCCTGAAACACCATGCCGATGCGGCGGGCTTCGGGGGGCACGTGGGTGCCCGTGGCCGCATCCGCCAGCACCTGATCGCCCATCCGGATACGCCCCTCGTGCAGCCGTTCCAGGCCGGCGACCGCGCGCAGCAGAGAAGTCTTGCCGCAGCCCGAGGGGCCGATCAGCACGCCGATGTGGCCGGCCCCCAGGCGCAAGGACACGCGCTGCACGGCCGGGGGCGCACCCGCCGCGCGGGCGTAGCGCACCGAGACGTCATCCAGCACGAGGTTCATGGTGCCGGCATGATACCCTCGAAGTCGTGAATGCGCATCATTCTCATTTCCGGGGCTCTACGCTTGCGCCTGCATCGGCCACGGCCGGGCGGGCAGGCTTCGCACCGCCATGCGGACCGCGCTGACCCTCGCGTGCCTGCTGCTGGCGCTGCCGGTCGTGGCCGTGCTCGGCTCGTGGGCGCAATTCGACGCGTCCGCAGCCGCCACGCTCGCGCACCAGGCGCGCACCGTGATGGCCGACTACGCGCTGCAGTCGCTGCTGCTGGCCGCCGGGGTGGCCGTGGGGGTGGCGCTGGTGGGGGTAGGGGCTGCGGTGGTGGTGTCGCTCTTCCGTTTCCCTGGGCGCGACATCTTCGAGTGGGCGATGCTGCTGCCGCTGGCCATGCCCGCCTACGTGCTCGCCTACGCGTACACCGACGCCTTGCAATTCGCCGGGCCGGTGCAGACGGCGTTGCGCCAGGCGCTGGGTGTGCAGGGGCCCCTGTGGCCCGACGTGCGCAGCCTGCCCGGGGCCATCGTGCTCTTCGTGCTGTGCCTGTACCCGTACGTGTACCTGCTCACCCGCTCCGCGCTCACCGAGCGCGCGGTGCAGATGATGGAGGCCGCGCGGCTGCTCGGGGCGGGGCTGCGCCGCCGGCTGTTCGAGGTGGCGCTGCCGCTGGCCCGGCCGGCCGTGATGGCGGGCGTGGCGCTCGCGCTGATGGAGACGCTCGCCGACTACGGCGTGGGGGCGTACTTCGGGCTGACCACCTTCACCACCGGCATCTACCGCGCCTGGTTGTCGATGAACGACGCCGTGGCTGCGGCGCAGCTCGCCTCGGTGCTGCTGGCCGTGATCGCCGTACTGCTGGCCCTCGAGCGCCGGGCGCAGGCGCGGCTGCGCTTTGCCACGAGCCGTGCCGGGCCGCAGCACGCGCTCGACGCCCAGCCCGTGCAGCTGCACGGTGTGCTGGCGGCCGTGGCGTGGCTGCTGTGCGCGTTGCCGGTCGCCCTTGGCTTCGTGCTGCCTGCCGGGTGGCTCGCCGCGATGATGTGGCGCGAGGCGCTGCACGGCGAGTTCGGCCTGCCCTGGGCGCGCTTTGCCGGCTGGGCCGGCTCGAGCCTGCTGCTCGCCGCGGTGGCGGCGCTGGCGGCCACGGCCGTCTCGCTCGCGCTCGCCTTTGCGTTGCGCCGCCGCGAGGGCCCTTCCGACCGCGTGCTCGCCGCAGGCGCGCGCGTGCTCTCGCTCGGTTATGCGGTGCCGGGGGCGGTGGTGGCCATCGGCATCCTGCTGCCGGTGGGGTGGCTGCAGCAGCGCTTTCCGGGCAGTGGCGTCGGGGCGCTGTTCACGGGCACTGCAGTCGGGCTCCTGTACGCGTACGCAGTGCGTTTCTCAGCGGTGGCGCTGCAAACGGTGGAGGCCGGCTACGCACGCATCCCGGTGAGCGTGGACGAGACGGCGCGCATGCTCGGCGCCGGGCGTGCGCGCGCGTTTCTCACCCTGCACCTGCCGCTGCTGCGCCGCTCGGCGCTGGCCGCGGCGCTGCTCGTCTTCGTGGACGTGATGAAGGAGCTGCCGGCCACGCTCGTGCTGCGCCCCTTCGGCACCGACACGCTGGCGGTGGTGGCCTACAACCTCGCCCGCGACGAGCGCCTGCCCGAGGCGGCGCTGCCCTCATTGGCGATCGTGGCCGTGGGCCTGGTGCCGGTGCTGCTGCTGTCACGCGCGATGCGGCGCTGAGCCGACGGTAGACTCCCCCGCAGGCCGCGGTGGATGCGGGCCACGGCAGGAGGGGCGGATGCGCGTGCAGGAGAAGTGGCTGCGGACCTTCGAGTCCATCTTCCGGCGCTGCGCGGTCGCCCCCGGCGAAGTGGTGCGCGTGCTCACCGAAACCGAAAGCCGTGCGATCAACGTCGAGCTCGCCGAACTCGCGCTCGCGCGGCTGGGAGCCGTGCCGGTGCGCATCACGGTGCCCTCGCTGCCCGTCACCACGCCCGTGCCGGTGCGCTCCACTGGCGCCTCGCACGTGATCCAGCAGATGAAGCCGGTGATGGCCGCGCTCTCGGGCGAGGGTCTGGTGGTGGACCTCACCGTCGAAGGCCTGCTGCACGCACCGGAACTCGGGGCCCTCCTCGGCTCGGGTGCGCGCGTGATGATGGTCAGCAACGAGCACCCGGAGATCCTCGAGCGGCTGACCACCGACCTCGACCTCACGCGCCCGGTGAAGAACGCCGTCAAGCGCCTCGTCAAGTCGCGCACGATGCACGTGAGCTCGGCCGCGGGCACGGATCTGCAGGTGAACGTGGAGGGCGCGAGCCCCGGTGCCGTCTGGGGCGGGGCCGACCGCGCCGGGCTCGTGCAGCACTGGCCGGGTGGCCTGTGCCTGTGCTTCCCGAAGGCGGGTGCCGTGAACGGCACCCTCGTGATGAGCGTGGGCGACGTGAACCTCACCTTCAAGCGCTACCTGGAAAGCCGCGTCACCTTGCACATCGAGCACGACTACATCGTGCGCATCGAGGGCGAGGGGCTGGATGCGCAGCTGATGCGCAGCTACCTCGAGGCCTGGGGCGACCGCGAGGCCTATGCGGTGAGCCACGTGGGCTGGGGCATGAACCCGCGCGCGCGCTGGGACGCGCTGCAACTGTTCGACAAGGCCGACTGCAACGGCACCGAGCTGCGCGCGTTCGCCGGCAACTTCCTGTACTCCACCGGCGCCAACGAGGTGGCCGGCCGCCACACGCTCGGCCACTTCGACCTGCCGATGCGCGGCTGCACGATCCGGCTGGACGACACGACCATCGTCGAGGCGGGGCGGCTGTGCCCGGTGTTCGAGTGAACGAAGGCGGCGCAGGCGAACCCTGCACCCACATGGCGCCCGGTGCGTACGGCGAACCCGATGCCGGCACGGCGCTGCACCTGCCTGCTCACCTGGCCAGCGGCCCCAATGCAGCAGCCTGGGCCCACCCGGGCCGCCTGCCGCTCGTGCTGCTGCACGGCATGGGCTCCACTGCCTCCGTGTGGCTGCCGCAGCTCGAGCACTTCGGCCGCACGCGCCGCGTGCTCGCGTGGACGATGCCGGGCTACGGCGCTTCGCCGGCCTTCCCGGAGCTCAGCTGGCCTGCCCTGGCCGATGCGCTCGCGGCGCTGGCCAACGCACAGGGCCTGGCGCGCTTTCACCTGCTCGGCCACTCGATCGGCGGCATGGTCGCGCAGGTCTTCGCGCAGCGCCACCCGGGTCGGCTCGCAAGCCTCGTGCTCTCGGCCACGAGCGCGGGCTTCGGCGCGGCCAGCCCAGCCTGGAAGGCCGAGTTCCTGCGCCAGCGCGAGGAGCCCCTGGCTGCACACGCCAGCTTTGCCGAGGCCGCGCCGCAGATGCTCGCGCGCTTCTGCGCCCCGTGCATCACCCCGGCCCGCCGCGCACTCGCCGAGCTCTCGGCCTCGGGCATCGAGAAGGACGCCTACCTGCGCGCCATGCGGCTGCTGCTGACCTTCGACGGCGCGGCGCAACTGGCGCAGCTCGAGATGCCCGTGCTGCTCGTGGCCGGCAGCACCGACGAACAGGCACCGCTCAAGGCCCAGCAGCGTCTGCTCGCGCACCTGCCGCAGGGCCGACTTGCCGTGCTCGAGGGCCTGAACCACATGGCCAACCTCGAGGACCCCGAGCGCTTCAATGCCTGTGTCGAGGCCTTCGTCAACGAGGTCGAATCGGCGAACACCGCCTCGGCCGGCACCTGATCGGCCGCAGCTCCCCACCCGAAGGAACGCCCCATGGATTGCAGCTACCTGCGCAAGACCGTCAAGTCCGCCGACCACAACACGCTCTTCACCGACGGCCGCCCCCTCACGCCGCTGCAGCGCGAGCTCATCGGCCGCGTGGACGAGGCCGGCGTCGCCTGGGCCGAGCGCGCCTTCGAACACGACCGCGAAGCCGTCTTCCCCACGCGCAACTGGAACGACCTGCGCGACATGGGCTTTCTCGGCCTGTGCGTGCCCGAGCGCTTCGGCGGCATCGGCGCGGACTACCGCACCTACATGCTCGTGGCCTCGCGCATCGCCTACTACTGCGGCTCCACGGCCAACACCTTCAACATGCACAACGCGAACGCGCTGTGGACGGCCGGCATGCTCGACGACATGGCGCTCACGCCCGAGCAGCGCGCTGCGCACGAGCGCAACCGTGCGGTGCACTACGCGAACATGCTGGCGGGCAAGATCTACGCGCAGCCCTTCTCCGAAGGCAGCGCAGCCGCGGCGGGCCGAGCGCCCTTCGGCACGCTTGCTCGGCGCACCGAAGGCGGCGGCTTCGTGCTCAACGGCAAGAAGATCTTCGCCTCGCTCTCCGGCTCGGCCGATTACTACGGCGTGCTCTGCACCGAAGACGTACCCGACGCGACGACCGCGAACACGCTCTTCATCGCCGTGCCGGCCGACTCGCCGGGCCTGTCCATCGTCGGCGACTGGGACCCGCTCGGCATGCGCGCCACCGTCTCGCGCACGCTGCTGCTGAAGGACGTGCCGGTGGCGGCCACCGCCGAGATGATGCCCAGCGGCGTCTACCTCCAGGCCGCCATCCAGTACCCGCACATGTTCATGACGCTCGCCCCCACCTACATGGGCGTGGCGCAGGCCGCCTTCGACTTCGCGGTGGCCTACCTGCGCGGCGAGGTCGCGGGCGTGCCCGTGAAGCGCCGCATGTACCCGACCAAGCAGATCGGCCTGGCGCAGACCTACGTGAAGTTGCAGCAGGCCTGGGCGCTGTGGCACCGGGTGACGAGCGAGTACAAGCGCTCGCCCACGCGCGCCGAGCGGCTGCGCGCCTTCGCCTGCCAGCACACGGTGATGGAGACCTGCGCCGAAGTCGCTTCAGACGCCGTACGCCTGTGCGGCGGCCAGGCCATGCTGAAGACCTTTCCGCTCGAGCGTTTCTTCCGCGACAGCCGCTGCGGCGCGCTGATGCTGCCCTGGACCTCCGAGATCTGCCTGGACCGCATCGGCCTCGGGCTGCTCTACGAGGAGGGGGAGTCGCCGAAGGACGATGCCTGAGGCGGGCGGCCTCGCGACAGCCAGGCTGCTCAGGGCTCAGCGCTTCGCGCTGCGCCGCTCCCCCGAAGCCTTCAGCACCGCGTCGAAGAGCGCCTCGAACTCCTGCGTCAGCTTGTGCCCGGGCTCGTGGTGCACCATCGGCCGCGAAGCCTGGTGCGACTCGCGCACCTTCACCGTGCTGCTGAGGAAGGGCTCGAGCACCGGCAGCCCCTCGTCGCGTAGCGCCTGCACGAGCTCACCGGGCAGCCGCGCACGCGACTGGAACTGGTTGACCACCACACCCAGCACCTTCAGCTCGGGGTTGTGGTCGCTGCGCAGGTCTTCCACCTCCTCGAGCAGCGCGTAGAGCGAGCGGCGCGCGAACTCGTCGCAGTCGAAGGGGATCAGGCAGCCTTGCGCGGCCATCAGCGCGCTGCGCGTGTAGAAGTTCAGCGTCGGCGGCGTGTCGATCCAGATGTCGCGGTACGTCTCGGCCAGCGGCTCCAGGCCCTTGCGCAGCTTGTAGATCTTGTAGCGCGACTCGAGCTTGCCCAGCAGTTCGTCCAGCCGCGGGTGCGCGGGCAGCACGTCCAGATTCTCGAAGGGCGAGGGGACGATGAACTCCTCCACCCCCTCGCGCAGCGTGAATTTCAGCGACTGGTCGAAGAAGCCGGCGACCCCCCCGGCCTCGGGCACCGCCTCGGCCCCTTCCGCCCCGAGCAGGTAGCGCGTGGAGTTCGCCTGCGGGTCGAGGTCCACCACCAGCGTGCGGCGGCCGCGCCGCGCGCCCACGGCGGCGAGGTTCGAGGTGATCGTGGACTTGCCCACGCCCCCCTTCTGGTTGAAGACGACCCTGATCACGACGCGCTCCAGTCGGTGTGTGAAGACAGGGCGGCATGGTACGGGAAAACCCGCAGTCCGCTGCCGCGACCGCGGCCGCTACAGCCTGCCGGGTCTGGCGTGGACGTCGGGCAGGGCCACGCCACCGAGCCAGCTGCGCACCCACTGGCCCGGGTCGGCCGCCTGCGCCGCCTGCCACACCTGCTCGGAGGCGAGCACCCGCGTGCCCGCCGGGTGCGTGCCGAGCTGGCGTGCCACCTCCACCGCCAGCCGGGCTACATGCCGCGGCCGCACCGGCTGCAGCGTCTGCGGCACCATCATCCGCAGTTGCGCGAGCAGCACGTCCGCCACGCGCTGCAGGCCGCGGCTCGTGTGCGCCCTCGGCGCACGCGCCGGGCGCAGGATCACCACGCGCGTGAACCCGATGGCCGCCACCGCCTGCTCCGACAAGCTGGCCAGGCCCGCCATCAGGGCGGCGGGCATCGAGCCGCTGTCGTGCGGCATCACGACCACCAGGTCGCGCACCCCGGCGGCGTGCCACTGCGCCGCCAGCGTGGCCAGGGCACCCGGTGCCGGTGCAAAGAAGGCCTCGTCGCGCCCGTGGCTGCGCCGCGGCCGGTCGAACACCGCCAGCGCCAATGGCGCCGCTTGGCCCGGTGGCGGGCACTCGCCCACCACGGCCTGCAGGCCCCGCGCGGTGGCGGCAAAGGGCTGGGTCACGAGCACGCGCACGGGGTCGAAGTCGCGACAGCCGAGCAGCCCTTCGACCACCGCGGAGCCCAGCGCGCCGCCGCCTCCGGCGACGAGTACAGGCGTTCGCGGCACCGCCAGCGGCTGTGCCACGGGTGCCTGGCGCAGGGCGTGCTGCAGCAAATCCACGGCCTGCATTGTGCGGGTGCGGTCGGGCTGCCTGGCCCCCCCGACAGGAATCGAACCTGTATCTAGCGCTTAGGAGGCGCTCGTTCTATCCATTGAACTACGGCGGGGTGGAGCCCAGGAGTCTAGCGTGGCAGGCAAGACGTCCGTCCGCATCCACAGCACCTCGGGCGCACGCGCAGCGCGGTGAGGAGGAGGCCGGCGACCGGGTCGAGCTCGTCCGGATCATCCGGCGCGCCTCGGGGGGGCGCTGCCACCGCAGCCGCTCAGCCGCTCAGCCGCTCAGTGCCGGTGTGTGCCGGTGTGTGCCGTGGTGGCCGCCGCCTGCAGCCGCCCCCGCGGGTGGCATCGCCTGCACCGGGACTTCCACCTGGACCTCGCCGGCCTTCTCGAAGCGCAGCGTCAGCGGGAAGCTGTCGCCGACCTTCAGCGGCTTCTGGATGCCGATCAACATCACGTGCAGGCCACCGGGCTTGAGCTCGACGGTCTTGCCCGGCGGCACTTCGATGG